>NZ_CP044127.1:300000-600000 GCF_016864575.1 Rhizobium sp. BG4 | reverse complement strand
GGTAGAGCGGATACCGACCGACGCTCAGTTCGTCGAACATAAGGCAGACAAGCTCTTTGATGCCGACGCACCTGGAAGGACGCGCCTGGCATGGGGACACTGGGGTGGGAGCTTCATGTCTCCGCGCCGGAGCGAGCATTTTGCGAGCTTCTCGACCTGCTCCCATCCCGGGAGACGTTCCATCAAGCGGACGTTCTAATGGAGTCGGTTCGCACTCTAAGCCCGAAGCGGGTTCAGGCCGTGCTGGAAGCGTGCCGCAGCGTAAAGGTGAAGCGGCTGTTCCTCTGGTTTGCCGAGCGGCACGCCCATCCATGGCTCGGCCGGCTCGATCTCAAACGTATCGACCTCGGTCGTGGCAAGCGCCAGATCGTGGTCGGCGGGCGGCTGGACAGCAAGTATCAGATCACTGTGCCGGAGACACTCGATGCCGGCGTCTGAAGCCTATCGCGCGCAAGTCAGCCTCCTTGTTCGAGTTCTTCCGCTCGTTGCAGAGGAAAACGTCTTTGCATTGAAGGGTGGCACGGCCATCAATCTTTTCGTTAGAGACCTTCCACGTCTATCGGTCGATATCGATCTGACCTATCTGCCGGTCGAAGATCGCGCGACTTCTCTCGCCAATATCGATGCCGCCATACGGCGGATTGCTGCCAGAATATCCGATGCAACAAAGGTGCTGGTTACCTCCGACGGCGTACAGATCAAAATCGAGGTGACGTCTGTCATTCGTGGCTGCGTCTACTCTCCCGAGACACGGGCGGTTTGCGACCGGGTCGAAGAGCTCTTCGGATATGCCGAGGTGCCTGTTGTGTCCTTCCCGGACCTCTACGCCGGCAAGATCGTCGCAGCCTTGGATCGGCAGCATCCACGAGATCTGTTCGATATCAGGCGTCTGCTCGCGAATGAGGGAATATCCGATGAGCTGCGGCGTGCCTTCATTGTCTACATCCTGAGCCACAACAGGCCGATGGGCGAGGTCTTGGCGCCGACGCGCAAGGATTTGCGCCACGAGTTTGACGCGGGGTTTGCCGGCATGACGGAAGAGCCCGTGACCCTGGAGGCGCTATACGATGCTCGTTAAGCTCTAATCGCAGAGGTCGTTGGCAAGATGGCTGCCGAGCACCGGCGCTTTCTTCTCTCCTTCAAGGCCCGCGAGCCAGAGTGGGACTTGCTAGGCGTGCCTGGAGCCGCGGACTTGCCGGCGGTGCGCTGGAAAGTCGACAACTTGGCCAAACTTTCGGAGGGCCGACGCGAAAAGCTGTTGTCTGATCTCGGGCGGGTGCTTGCGACATGAGATACGGAGGAGGGATGGGGACGCCGAAGTGAAAAGGAACAAGACCACGATCTGCAAGCTATGCTCTGCAGTAGCTGGCTCTCGGGCTGCAGCACTGACGATGTGGATTGCCAGAACGTCATAGCTTGCAAACACAGCCGAGATGAGAGGATAATCCTTGGTCCGTCTCTTCGTCGGCGTTACGGACAAGGCCTGGTTCGATCAGTTGAGCGCCTCTGTTCCGCATGACGAAGTCGGACAAGCGGTTGAAGATCCGTTGATTGCCTCCCTCAATCTCGCTGACAACGTTTCAAAGCTTTCGTTCAGCGAAATACTTAGTGCGGCGGCTAGAGTCCTAGCCCGGAAATGACAGATGGTTTGCGCGATCTGATATTTGCGAATAGGTAGCGAACTCCTCGCCCGAGCAAGAACTCCGCTATGTGCTGCACGATCACTCCGCGGCCTTGCGGTCGTTCATTGGCAAACTCGACCGAGCTTAATCACCTTCGGGCCATACCTCTGCATGGTGGGCAATTGCAATTAACCGCGGATCTCGACCTGTCGAGCGCAGCCTCGTCCTTCTACGCTTTTCGATCCCGTCCTCTCTCAAAGCAGATCTTCCCCAGGGCAAGCAGAATGGTACCGCGCCGACCTTGGTGAAGTCTCCACGACGATGGACTGCGCATTCTTAACCATGGGTCACGATAATTTGTCTGCGCGTCCCGCGCCACAGCAGAGCGCTTCAGAAGGTTGGCGCGCGGTCCCACGGGGACCGCGCGCAGATCGTTACCGCAAGGCGATCGGGCGGATCGCTTCTGGAAAGTCTTGATAGGACACCGGTCGCAGAAACCGATAAATTGCGAGTGTTCCGACCGAGGTAGAACGGCCATCGGCCGTCGCCGGATAGGGGCCGCCGTGCACCATGGCAGGCGACACCTCAACCCCGGTGCCGAAGCCATTGACGAGCAGCCGCCCCGCCAGCATCTCAAGCTTCGGAACAAGACGTCGAGCGTCGTCGATATCGCTATCGTCGACATGCAACGCGACGGTGAGCTGGCCCTCGAGAGCGTCAATCACCTTCTCCAGCTCATCGAAATCCTTGCAGCGCACGACTAGCCCGGCCGCGCCGAAGACTTCGTCCTGCAGTTCGTGATGTGCGAGGAGCGAGGCGGCCGACGTTTCAAAGAGCGCGGCCACTCCGTCGTACTTGCCGCCGGACTTTCCCTTGGCGAGCATGGAAACCTCGGCATGTCGTTCGAGGCGGCCGACGCCCTCTCGAAACGCCTTGGCGATGGCCGGTGTCAGCATCGTCTGCGCCCCGGTCTCCGGCAGCAGTTCCCTGGCCCTCGCGATAAAGGCGTCGAGCCCCTTACCGTGTACGGCCAGGATGAGACCGGGGTTCGTGCAGAATTGGCCGGCGCCGAGCGCCAGTGACGAGACAAAAGATGTCGCGATCTCCTCGGCGCGATTAGCAAGCGCTCCCGGAAACAGGATGACCGGGTTGATGCTGCTCATCTCGGCGTAGACGGGGATCGGCTGCTTGCGTTCGGATGCGATCTTCATAAGTGCGGTCCCACCTTTGCGGGAGCCGGTAAAGCCGACCGCGCGGATCCTCGGGTCGGCGACCAGCTGCTGCCCCACGTCGAAGCCCGTGTCGAACAGAAGAGCGAACGTACCAACGGGCAGGTTGGCTTTCTGGACGGCACGCTGTACTGCGCGCCCCACGAGTTCGGACGTTGCTGGATGCGCCGAGTGGGCCTTTACGACGACCGGGCAGCCGGCGGCCAAGGCTGAGGCTGTGTCGCCGCCCGCAACCGAAAAGGCCAAAGGGAAGTTCGAGGCGCCGAAGACGGCGACAGGCCCGATGGGAATGTTGCGCAGGCGAAGGTCCGGCTTGGGCACCGGCTTTCGCGAGGCATCGCCCGCGTCGAAGCGGAGCTCCTGAAACCGGCCTTCGCGGACCTCCTTTGCGAACAGCCGAAGCTGGGCGGTCGTACGGGCTCGCTCCCCCTCCAGCCTCCCGCGCGGAAGGCCAGTCTCGGCCATAGCGCGCTCGACCAGCTCATCGCCGACGCCTTCGATCTCGGTCGCTATCGTCTCGAGGAATGAGGCTCGCGCTTCGAGGTCCGTTTCGCGATAGATGCTGAAGGCCTCCCACGCCAGACGGGTAGCATCCTCGACGTCGGCAGGCGCGGCGCCCCCGAAAGAAACGGCCAGGGACCTTCCGGTCGCAGCTTCGATCCCCGAAAACTCGCCGCTCGAGCCGCGCTTTTCTGATCCTGCGATCAAAAGGTTCCCTTTAATTGCCATTGTAAACACCTCCGATGAAAAGTATGACTTTTCATATAGTCTCGCTCATTGGACATTTCGACCCGCTTCGATCATTGGAGGGTGTTTTCCGGGAATTTGCGGTATCCGGTTTTTTCCATGTCAAGGCGTTTCAGGTGCGCGCCTGCGCGATAGCCAAGCTCTCGATAGCCTCCCGCATCAGACGCAATCTTTCAAGTTCTAGGGCGGCGTCCTGAAGCGCGCGGTGGGCCGGTCTAGCAGGCTCGCTCCGCGCAATGACTTTTGCGACGAGCGCAGCGGCGTCAACGCCACGCACATTTCTGTCTTCAATCAGCATCAAGGCAACCTCCACGAAGAGATCGTCGGACTTTCGCACCCGCAGACTGTGTCTCGGAACCCCCCGGCGCGAAGCAGGACGCTGAGCCATTTTCCGTCCCATGACGGCGAACTCGCGTAGAGATCATGATCGGACAGCGTTGCCATCATCTCTTGGACCACCAACGAAACCGGGACGCCTTGATCAGCAAGCTTTTCTCGGGAAATGCCATGAATGCCTTCTGCGGTTTCCGACCAGTCCGTCCAGTTCGGCTCCGGAGCGATGAGCAGAGACCGCGACCGGCCGTCCTCGAACACCCAAGCAATTTCGATCGGATAGCTATGCTTGCTGAGCGAGGAAGCTTCGAAATCCAGGAATACGATCATGGTCGATCTCTAGTCGAAGTCGCCAGTTCTCCCAGCCCGGAAGACGACCACGGGGTCGCCCTCTTCTCCGACTGCGGGACGGCCGTCTCGCCGCACGACTAACACTCCAGCGTGGCGGCTCGCAGCTTCTTTTGCCTCGGCAATGGCCTCTTCTTCTGTGCCGCTGACGACGGTCTCCCATGCTTGTATGGGCTCGCCTCGGTCATCGAGATCGTAGGCGAATATGCTCAATGCAGAAAACGTCCCCGGCATCATGCGGTGCCGTGTTTCGGTCTGGCAAGCTGCGCCGCAGTTTCGCGGACGTCATCCTTGCGTTCTTCGTCGTCTGAGGTGCCAAGCTTAGCCCTTATTCGGAGCGCCTCCTCCTCTGTGGCTCCGATAGGCTGGCCGGGATCATCAGGAAGACCTGCGCCGCTCTGTTTGATTCTATCCTTCGGGGCGTCGTTGGTATCGATCTTGGACATCTCCTTTTCCTAATCGTAGGTGGCGGGACGATCCGTCAGAGGATACGTCTCCCCATGCCGGTGGACGAACGTCATTTCCCTAAGGACGGCCTCGGGTAGATCTGATGGTCCGCCTGCAGTCGTTGGTGTTCGTGTAACGCTTACGCAACTACACGAGACTATTCCCGGTTGGCGGTCTGCGGGGCAGGGATGCGGTCCTTCGCATCAGCACGGCCTGTGGTGGGATCGGCGTCCGTCACGCCGTCACCGGCCTCGCGGCTGCTGCCCATATTTACCGGCGGCGCGCGGCGGTCGTCGGCGTTTGTCTCCGGCAGTTCGTTGTCATGGGTGTCTTCGCTCAAAGCCTTCGGCGGAAGCTTTGCAGAGCTTGGGATTGAATTGTTGGTCATGCTCTTACTCCTTATGGAACGGAACTCGCAGGCGCGGAGCAAGTTCCCGGTAATGGCGTCGTTGTGCTTCATTCTTGTTTACGATCACAACACGCCCGTTCAATGCAGATGACGGTTCTTCACTCTCGCTGCTGGCGGCGAATGAATCGAAAAGACATTCCAGCAGAGGATCCGAGCTCGCTGGAGGCGTTTTCTATCGTTCGCCAATGCGGGATGATGAGTGACAAAACCTCTGATAAGATTGCGAACCGTTAGAGGATTTGTAACATGCCATCAGTGCAAGAGTCTCAAAGAGCAAAACTCAGAAGCCTGCTCGCTGCGCGCAGCATGATGCATGCACATGAACTGCGCGAGGCCGGCATCAGCGGACAAACGATCGCGCGCGCCGTCGAGGGCGGTGAAATCGACTGTATCTCGCGCGGCGTTTATCAGAAGCGTGACGTGGAAATCGAAGAGAACTAGATCCTCGCTGAAGCGATCATGCTTGCGCCAAAAGGCGTGATCGCTCGGGTGTCGGCGCTCGCCTTCCACGGACTGACCCATCAGATGCCGCGGCGGGTCTGGATAGCGATCGGGACCAGCGATTGGGCGCCCGTGCAGTCCTATCCACCGCTGCGTACGGCCCGCTTCAGACACCGTATCTGCAACAGGGCATTGAACATCAGGTAATCGCCGGGGTGACGTTCCGGTGTATTCGATCCCGAAAACCCTTGCTGATCTGTTCCGAAACCCAAACTGTTGGACCGATCGGTTGCTGTCGAAGGCCTGCGTGCTGCTCTCCAGCAACGCAAGGCAACTCCAAGCGCGATCGCCCAAGCCGCGAAGGCCGGCGGCGCCTGGAAGGTCATCCAACCCTGTCTCGAGGCGCTAACCTCCAATGGCTAACGCACTAGCGAACACGGCGAAGTCGGTCAAAGATCGGCTGCCCGCTGTATGAGCCCTGCGTCCTCAGCGCGAATGACTGTCTTCAGTCCCACATTCGTTGGAATGGAGCGATAGGGACGGTCACTCATCGAGTTGAAGGGCATTATAAGTCGGAGAGATTTCGTAGCCATTTTCGCAAAACGACCGGTTTGCCTCACGGTTCCCTATGTGGTGGCTCGCGGCTTGATATCGGGGGCGACCGCCTAGTTACCGAAGAAGAGGTCTTTTCCAAGCTCCTCGGCCCAATGCTTCCGAGGAGCCATCATGGCGGACCTGAAACGACTCGACGACATGAGCACGGAGGAACGCGTCGCTTTCCTAGAGACCCTGGCTGAAAGCCTCCTGATGTCGGCCTCAATCGCGAAACATGAAGATGATCCTCTCTGGGAAGATCTGGCTAAACTCGGCAATCGCCTTCAGATGGATGCCGAGACCATCGCGACAGACGACCCGGAGAGAGCCGAGTCTGTGGTTCGAGATGCTATCCATCTTCTTGCCAAGTTCGAGCATGGGAGCGGAGGGAGCCACACTATTCACTGATCACAAGCGGTGTCTTCCACAGCGGTCTCGGGCAGCCGGTCGTCCTGGGTGTCCTCGCCCAAAGACTTCGTGTGGTGGGGAAGCCCAGCGCCGCCGGCCGAAAACGTCACAAAGCTACATAAATGATCCTTATTTTTTCCGGCAAAGGTTCTCGAGCGCATGGATGCAGATGTCAGCTTGATGACACCGATCCTCTGTACATGCGAAAACTAAGTGCCCGGTGATCAAAGGCTGTACGAGACTCGGGCCCATGCACGGTTACTGATCTCCCTGGTCTAAAGCGCGGTCACCATGGTGGGTGATCGAGCATGGGATTCGGGGTTTTCATTCACCGCACGGATTCGATCTATGACGACATCTGGCGAGCAATATCGTTTCAAGAGCAATTGGGAACTCAACAAAACCAGAACCCTAACGCATCAGATAGACGCAAGTATCCGACTCACGCCGCATGCCTATTGCGAGGTGTCTGCGTATTGAATGACGCTCTGATTACGAACACTTTCGGTCAATTCATCGACACGAGACAGAAGCCCCTGTAGCAACGGTGACGAATTCGCCTCATTGTATCCGAGCGTGAGCTCGACCGTAGGAGGCACACCATCGAGCGCCCTCGCGACGACATTTGGGCTCAAGATATTCTGCGCATATAGCGGGACCAGTGTCACTCCGCCCGTCGAGGCGACAAGCGACATTGCCGACGAAATGTTTTCACCTTCATATCTTGCCTTGAGAGCGATCCCCGCTTTCGACGCATAGTCGAGTATTACGTCCTGAAGGACTGGTGAGGTCCGCGCTGAGCTGACATAGACCTCGGATGCAAGATCCTTGGGCGAGATCTTCTTGCGTGACGCCAGCCGGTGACCTGCTGGCAGCACTGCGATCAATGGTTCTTCGGTAAGCAGCTTAAACTTGAGGCCCATGCTATGTTGTTCGCGGCGAAGAAATGCGACATCCAATTTCCCTCGCACCAGCGCAACAGCGAGCTCCGGAGACGACAGGCTGCACAAGGTGACTTCGATGTCCGGTGTGTCCTCTCGCAGGATGCGCAATAAATGAGGAAGCCATGTAACCTCCAAACCTACGAGGAAACCTATTGAGAGCGAGGGTCTCTGCGGCTCAGCCGCGCGACGGGCTCCATCGACAGCTGCCTCTACCTGTAGGAGCGCGAAGCGTACGTGATCAAGGAAAACACGTCCCGCCGGCGTGAGCGAGACACCCCGGGCTTGCCGGTCAAACAGCTGTGCACCAACCTCGAGTTCCAGGTCTCGGATTTGCCGACTTAACGAGGGCTGGGACGTATTGAGCCGACGTTGGGCTGCTGTCAACAAACTGCCCTCTTCAGCCACTGCAACGAAATAACGCAAATGCCGAAGCTCCATCGTGCCCTCGCTATACCTTTCAAGCATAGGCGGAGCCTACAAGGTCTTTGTCACGCCGCAAAGAAGAACCTACGGTCCAGCTGCAAATAGCGGGCAGCCCGAAGGAGCGGATCGATGCCAACGATTACAACGAAGGATGGCGTAAACATTTTCTACAAGGATTGGGGATCAGGTCAGCCGATCGTTTTCAGCCACGGCTGGCCGCTGACAGCGGACGACTGGGATGTCCAGATGATGTTTTTCCTTCATCATGGATATAGGGTGATCGCACATGACCGCCGCGGCCACGGCCGGTCCGATCAGCCGAGCACCGGAAACGATATGGACACATGGGTTGCAGACCTTGCGGCGCTAACGGAACATCTCGACTTGCATGAAGCGATCCATATCGGTCACTCGACAGGCGGGGGCGAGGTTGCTCGTTATGTAGCTCGTCACCAGGAACGTGTCGCCAAAGCGGTACTGGTCGCATCATTGACGCCAAACATGTACCGGAGCGAGGAAAACCCGACGGGCCAGGCGCCGGAATGGTTCGAAGCGATCAGGGCAGGCGTATTGGGCAACCGGTCGCAATTCTACCGTTTCGTCGCTGAGAATCCGTTCTACGGCTATAAACTCGATGGTACCAAACCCTCGGAAGCCGTCATTGCGAACTGGTGGCGCCAGAGCATGGCTGGCGGCGCTCTTGCCCATTACGCGACAGTCGACTCCTGGCTCGAAGACTATTCCGAGGATCTTAAAAAGATCACCGTGCCGGTGCTGGTGATGCATGGCGAGGCTGATGAGGTCGTCCCGTTCGCGAGTTCAGTGCCGCGCGCCGTCAACCTGCTCAAGAACGGCTCGCTAAAAACCTATCCAGGCTACCCCCACGGCATGCTAACCACGCATGCGGATGTTCTCAACCCCGACCTGCTCTCGTTCATCAGGTCCCAATAATGGCCCGAGGCCAGAAGGGCTTATGTCGAGCTTCAGCCGTTGACGACGCCACCTCCATCTCGTCATCGGGCTCCGGCGTGCGACGGTTCATCGGGTGGCAGGCGACCTGGGGTATGAATCGACGACGGCCTTCATCGTCGTGTTCAAGAAGGCGCTAGGTATCACGCCTGCCGCGACCATGCCAGTCGATTTTTGGGTGCCGACAGCGTCTAAGGCCCTTGGCCTATTCGAAGATCAAGTGCAAAAATGCAAGGAGCTGGGCAGGTTCTACGCAACTCAGGAAGTATTCCTTGATTGGGGGGCCTGTTCTTGCCCAGCGAATGCCGTTCGACCTTGCTTGGTCGAATCCAACGCTTGGACTATCTGCAGACTTCACGCCCTGAGGTAAGCCAAGAAGATATAGAAATGCGCGTGGGTGACCTGTACGCCTTGAAGGCGCACAGCATTGGCGACGAGAAGATTTTCGCCTATATTCCGTCGAAAGATGGAGGCTGACGTGCCTAGCATAGCAAACGAGAACAGTGAGCGTATGAGTTTGAGGGTGGCTGCCACGGCCAAGGCTAAACTCGTGCGTGCTGCGGCGCTTCGTAATACCGATCTGAGGGATTTCGTGACGCAATCCGCCCTGCGAGAAGCAGAGGCTGTGATCGAGGAAGCCGAGACGATAAAAGTGTCGAAGCGCGATCATGTTTGCATCCTTGAGCTTCTGGAAAATCCGCCTAAACCTAACGCCAAGCTGCGCGCGGCGATTGCCGGTTTGCCTGGCAACCGATGGCTTTACCTCATGGCATGGGAACCGATCGCTAAGTCACAGGGTCGGGCAGTCTTCGATTGCGGCGACCGTCAGATGAACGAGTTTCTGCTCCGTTTTGCCCGACAGAGCCACGGACAGAATGCCTCAAAAACCTTCTGTGCTACCGACGATTCGGTGCCGACAATATTCTTACATTCTATACGATCGCGCCTTCGGCAGTCGAGCATGCGGCTGTGCCTGATGCACTGACACGCGGTCTTGCGAGCCATGGTGTGCTGGCTTCAGACTTGCTCGAGTTGGCTACCGATCGCGCGGTTGCTGGACAGGGACTGAGAGGCCGGGTTCTTCCCCCCGCAGCGCTTTGCTGCCCGTGTCTTACAGGAGAGGGCGGGGGCTTCCATTGATCATCTTGAGGATGAGCTATACCACCAGGGAACATATAAGGAGCCGGCGCCCGCGGAGGCCCGGCTAGAGAGGAAAAGGCCGAAGCGGCCTTCATCAGCCATTCCGGCGAAATGAACGACCCGATTGCCGAGTTCAGGACTGCTCAGCCGTCATTCTGTTCAAAACGAAATGCCACCTCACAAGCCGCGAACCGAGGTGGATGAGCCGGCGACCTCGGAGTAATGCTCGCAATCTGGCTCTGACCACCATGATCAAACCCTCTCAAGGTGGTTCGAGCTTGCATTAGGAGGTGATGCAACGCTTCTCGCGAAGGGTATAATCAAAATAGCTACGACAGTAATCAGGGCAATCATTGCCCAAGCTTCGTTGAGCGCTTCGACCGTCGCGGCGGTTTGAACGAGCGGATCGAGCGTTGATGTCGCCTGTTCGTCAAAGGACCCGTTATGGCCCGCTATCATGGCGGTCGGTACGCCGACGAATTGCGCAACTGAGAGATTTCCTTTCTCCAGACCGTTCCAGATCTTCTGACCGAGCAGTTCCGATCGGGTGTAAATTACGGTGTCTATCAGCGCGATACCGATCGCGCCGCCAAGGTTGCGCATGAGGTTGAATAGTCCGCTGGCGTCTGGGACGTGGTCCGCTGAAAGGTTGCCGAGTGCTAGCCTGGTGGGGGGTAAAAGGCAGAACATGATGGAGACTCCTCTCACCACCTGAGGCCAGAACATCGCATCGAAGTCCGATGTCGGATCCTGAAATGCGCTCGCACCTATTCCGACGGCAAAGAGGGTGAAGCCTGCAGCGGAAAGCAGCCTCGGATCCATTCGTTTTTCCAGGGCGACTGCGATTGGGGCGGTGAAAAGCTGCGCAATACCGGTTACCAGCATCGTCATACCGATTTCCAGAGAATTGTGTCCCCTGACAAAGGCAAGAAAGACAGGCATCAGATACACGGACCCAAACAGTCCGATGCCGAGCACGAAGCTCAGCGCCGAACCGATTAAAAAGTTTCGATCCTCAAAATTCCGTAGCTCTACCAAGGGAGAGGCAATGCGGAGCGACCGCCAGATAAAAAACGCGGCAGAAATCGAAGCGACAACAAACAGCCCGCCGCTGGTTAATGAGAGCCATCCACTGGTAGGCGCTTCCTTCAATCCGATTTCCAGACAGATCAGCGCTGTAGCCATGGAAGCCAGTCCCGGAGCGTCAAACCCTTTTATTGGCGCAACGGAGGTGCGCTCGCGGGGAAGCGATCTGGCAGCTACACCGGCAGCGAGGATGCCGGGGATGACGTTGATCAAGAAAAGCCAGTGCCAGGAATAGCTTTCAGTCAGCCAGCCCCCGACGATCGGCCCGACCGTTGGTGCAAGCACCGCCAGCACGCCGGCGATTGTCGTCGCCAGCGCCTGCCGATTGTCCGGGAAGAGCAGGAACACCGCGGAGAACACGGACGGGATCAGCGTGCCGCCTGCAAAGCCCTGGAGGACCCGCCACGCGACGAGTTGGCCAAAGCTGATGCTCGCCGCACATCCTGCCGAGGCGATCACGAAAACCGCCAGCGAGACCACAAACAACCAGCGCATGGTCAGAACCCGTGTCAGAAAGCCGGTCAGAGGGATCGCGATGACCTCCGCAATGAGATAGGCCGTCTGGATCCAGCTCATCTGATCCGGATCAATATCGAGCGCAGACTGGATGGACGGCAAAGAGGTCGCCACGACCTGCACGTCCAGGATAGCCATGAACATGCCCACGCACATGGCGATAAAACCTGCCCAGACCAAGCGCGGACGAGCTTTGATGGGATCAGCGTTAGACTGCATCGGCACGCGGCAACCCTCTGAGGGCGGCATTTTCCGCCTTGATACGGATGGTCAGAACGATGACATTGGCGACCGAAAATACCAATGCGTAAAGTGGCATGCCGAAACATAAAGGCAGGACCGCGATTTCCCCGATCACGACGACGTAGTTAGGGTGTCGCAGGAAGCGATAGGGGCCCGCGGATACGAGTTGTTCTCCGGGTACGACGATGATGCGTGTCGTCCACCGCCGGCCAAGCGTCGCAAGTGTCCAGCACCGGAGGATTTGGAGAAAAGCAAAGACGCTCAACCAAGCGAGGGATACTTGCTCATCCCACGCAAGCATCCACAATCCGACAAGCCAGAGCCCATGCAGAAGGACGATCATTGGGTAATGCTCGCCTGCGACCTCGCTGGCGCCCTTCGCCAACAGCCGCCTCGTATTGCGCTTCGCCAACCATAGTTCACCAAGCCGCTCAAACGTGACCGCCGCTAGCAGAAGGATGGAAACGATCATGCGGCCGCCTTTAAAGATACGCAGCTTGCCGTAAAGCCGGGTCCCATAGCTGTCAGTATAGTGCGAGCGGGAAGTCCCGCGGCAATCAAGCGTTCGAGGACAAATAGGGCCGTCGGTGCGGACATGTTGCCGTAGTCAGACAACACTTCTCGTTCGTGATTGAGTGTTCCCTGACGCAGTTCAAGGGCGGATTCGAAAGCGTCGATCACCTTGGCGCCGCCGGGATGGCAGGCGAACCGATCGATGTCCGACAGTGATAGACCTGATTGAGCTAGGATAGCGCTGATTGCCGGTTTAATGTTAGCCTCGGCGAAGGGCGGGATGGCCCGGTCGAAGATGACGCCCAGGCCCTCAGGGTCGACGCTCCATCCCATGATGTCGAGCGTGTCGGGCCAGCTATGCTGGCCACTCATCTCGACCTCGGCGATACCGTCACGGGCAGCGCTGATGACGCAGGCTGCGGCGCCATCACCGAATAGTGCGGTCGCCACGATATTGGCCTTGGTCAACTTATCCATCCGAAAAGCGAGTGTGCAGGTCTCTACGGCCACCATCAGCACGACGCAGCCCGGCTTTGAAGACGCCAGCTGCGACGCAATAGCTAAACCGGACACCCCGCCCGCACAGCCCAACCCAAATACCGGCACCCTCACTACATTGTTACGAAAACCGAGCCTGGTGCTGACGCGAGCATCGAGACTGGGTGTGGCAATACCGGTCGATGAGACTGTTACGACAAAATCGACCTGCGATGCGGCCAGGTTCGCGGCCTCCAAGGCCTTGCCGGCCGAGTCGAAGAAGAGCTCGCTGGCACCCTCGATGTAGGCGGCGTTTCTGTCCTGCCAGCCGGACGTTTTCAGATACCAATCTATCGGCCGAACTCCGTAGCGGCGTTTGATCCCGGCGCTCTCGAACACTTTCGAAAGCCGATCGAAGTCGCCGAAGCGTGAGGCAAAAGCTCCATGTGAGGCGACAGCGGCGTCGTGCTGGTCGATGACATATGGAGGAACGGCTGTTCCGATGGATATCAGCTTGACGGTTTCAGACATGAAGGCTTTCAAAAATTTGAGTACGAAAGCCCACGCCAACACGGGTCGAGCCACGATTTAGAACGTATCTGAGGAAGACTTAGTTTCGTGGCGGTCCCATCATTTCAAAATTCAGATGTCAGAAACATCGGACCTACACGCGAAAAGAAGCAGGGCGTAGCGCGGAGGAGGACTAACCCTCGGAGCACTATTGGGAAGCGCGCGTCCAAGTCTCAGTCTTGCACAGGACACTCGTTGCACAGCCTTGAAGTTTCAACCTGTCGCCCGAGACTGCCAGTTTGCCGCTGTAGGTTGCGTTGTTTCGCGGGTCAGTAAGTCGACCCTTGTACGAATCGCCATCGGGCTGAAACGACCCCAGCTTTTGACCGGCATATTTGCCCGATTTGGCGACGATGCAGTATTGAGAGCCGCAACGATCGATGACGGAGAGTTCGCCATTCTGCGTTTTCCAGCTGCCCACTATTGGATCGGCGCCCATTGCCGCACCGGAAAGAGCTAAAGATACGGCTGCGACCGTAAACGCGCGAAACATAATACGCTCCTTGTTGTCGACCAACCAAGTATGTAGCAGCAACGAGCCAAGGCAAGGCCGGAGTGTCAGGCCTGGTAACAGGTCGACAGAAGATATGAGGGTTGCGCTGATCGGGATAGCGCACGGCTTCGCGAACTGGTCAGCGAAACCGTTCGGTGCTGGTTGGAAAATTGATGACTTTGCAACGGCTGAACTTGGCCCGGTTGGCGCTTGGCGATCACGATTAGGATTTACTCCTCCTCGATCACGGCCTTCCAGGAGCCCCCTGGCGAAAGGTATTGCCTGAACATCGCCGCCTCGAAGGCAACCAGCATCAGGATCAGAGGTAGCAGATCACGAGAATGGGGACGCCAGCTTGTTGGACACCCAGCAGTCCAGGGGATAAGCGGCCCCCACTGAGAATGGTCCGTTCTTCGATTGGTCGATCAATTCCGGTTCGAAAGTCGACAGGAGAGCAATTGTTTTGAGGCTATGCGCGACGGCAATCGGGTTCCCGGGTGCGGTACTTGGGTACGGTATCATACATGCGGCTTTTTTCATGTTTTAACCCGCGTCGGCTATCATTCTGGGTCGTACCCATCGTGCTGGAACATTAAATGCCCCACCTGAAGCCTTCTCTCCCGTTCAAGATCATCTTCGCTACCCTGTTCGCAGCGATCATTATCGGCACCGTATACGGGACCATGATGTACGCCGTGGTGCAGTCGGATCGGTCGACCGTTGAGCGGCAAGACAGCCTGCTTGCGCTTGTCGTCGGCAAGATGCAGGAGTCGATCGCGCATGACCAAGAGAGCGCCACCGTCTGGGACGACGCTGTCACGCATGTTGCTGCGGGTGATCGAGATTGGATGGCTGCCAATCTCGGGCGGTGGATGAACAGCTACTTCGGTCACGACGCCGCATTCGTGTTGGGTCCGACAGACCAGCTGGCGTATGGGTACTCGGCAACGGAGGCGAACGACCAAGTTGCTTTCGCCTTCGTCGCCGCCGATGCGCTTAAACTGGTGAAGAAGCTGCGAAAGCGGCTGGCGGACGGGGATACTGCCGGAGTGTCAGACAAAAGTCTGACCATTGGCGAAAGCGACATTGTCAAGATCCGCGACCGGCCTGCGATATTGAGCGTCAAGCCTATAGTTTCGGACAGTGGGGAGATTGCTGTCGATGAACAGCATCAGTTTGTTCATATCGCTTTGCGCTATCTTGACGGTGATTTCGCCCATACGCTGGCGTCCGAATACCTCTTCAACGATCTCCGATTTGAATGGAAGAAAGACGGGCAGGCGGGGCGAAGTGTATTTCCTTTAGCCTCACGATCGGGTCAGGTCTTTGGCTACTTCAGCTGGGTGCCTTTCCGGCCTGGCACTGAAGTGCTGCGGGCAACAGAGCCCGTCCTCGCCGTAGGCGGGCTTCTCGTGCTGGCTGCCATGTCGGCTTTTGTATTGCTTCTTCAAGGGAGGTCCAGTCGGCTGCGAGAAAGCCAAAGCCGTCTGCAGCATCTCGCTCATCACGATGTGCTGAGTGGCTTGCCGAACCGAGCTGCCTTCAATGCCGCCGTGGAAGAAACCTTGGCGAAGTCTCAGGCGGCGGTCCTTTTTGTTGATCTCGACCGCTTCAAGAATGTCAACGATACGCTCGGTCATCCCGTCGGCGATAAATTAATCGCTGAGGTGGGCAGCCGATTGCGTTCTGCTGCAGGCACTGGCGTCTTGGTGGCCCGTATCGGGGGTGACGAATTTACGATCATAATCCCCGACCCCAAGATGAACCTCGTCGAGAAGTTGGCCGAGAACATCGTCGCTGCGATACGCAGTCCGTTCGAAATCGATGGGCAACCGATCCTTATCGGTGCAAGTATCGGCATTGCCGTGTCATCAAGCGGCTCAGATGCTCAGGACCTCGTCCGACGGGCTGATATCGCGCTCTATCACGCCAAGGAAGCAGGCAGAAACCAGTTTGCGATTTTCGGGCAACACATGGACGACCTGATACGAACACGTCGAGACCTTGAGCGCGATCTTAGAACTGCCTTGCAGACCGGTGATGAAATCGCCGTACACTATCAGCCAATTTACGCTTCCAACGCCCGATTGATCGGCGTGGAAGCTTTAACAAGGTGGCGTCATCCTACCAGAGGTCTTGTCCAACCCGAAACATTCATTTCCATTGCGGAAGAGGCGGGTCTGATCGACAGGTTGGGCGAAATTGTCATGAGCACCGCGCTAACCGATGCAAAAAAATGGCCAGAGCTGATCGTGGCCGTCAATGCCTCTCCGGTAGAGCTTCGATCAGAAACCTACGCCCTGAGGGTGATCGGCTTGCTGGACAAGTTCGATTTCGACCCGCGCCAACTGGAAATCGAAATCACCGAGAGTGCCGTTCTGGAAAATGAAGAGGCGTGTCGCCGAAACATTCGGGCTCTTCGAGAGATTGGGGTCCAGTTCGCGCTTGATGATTTCGGCACAGGCTTCTCGTCGTTCGGACGCTTGCAAAAGCTGGATGTCGATCGGATCAAGATAGATCGCTGCTTCGTGGGCGAATACGGCAAGCCGGGCAGCAATGCTGGCATTGTCCAGGCCATGATTGAGCTAGCTCATGCCGGTGGAATGAGAGCAACGGCCGAGGGCGTCGAGACCCCTGAACAGCAGGCTTGGCTCATCGACGCCGGGTGCGACGAACTCCAAGGATTTTTCCTTTCACGGCCCGTCGTGGCATCCGAAATCGAACGTTTGAGATCGGGCGCTTTTCGTGAGGGCGGAGCAGCAGCAAGTTGATAGACGATAATCCAGCTCCGGTGAAGAATAGCTTCCCGCAGTGGCTTCAAGTGAGTTCAGACAATCTCCAGCGGAGGACCTACGGTTGGCCCTTGGCCGGCTTTCCTACGGCGGGGCAGCCGCGATCTACAGTTTTCCGCCAATCTGGCGGTTGCGCCGCGATGGATAGAACTGATCAAAAGAGGTCCGCCCGCTGCGCACCGCGCTCTCTTGCATTTTGCAAGATTGTCTGCCAGCTATCGCCGCCGTAAGAGCGCGATCCCCATCTATGAGCCGGATCTCCCCCTCATGAAGTCGTTATCACGCCTATCGACCTCCTGACCTGGCCAGCTGCATTAACCACGGCCCGCCGGATGCCTGGGCCGCCGGGTCATAATCAACAGGCTGACGGGCAAAAAGCGCGACGCCAGCGGCGTGCCCGGGATCATCGAGCTGACCTTCCTGCTCCAGTCTGGTTCCGACCGCATCGGCACCCTGGATTTCCAGGCGTCCACCCAATACGTCCCCCGCTTTGCTGCTCCTTGGGCGATCATGGACGCGGCCGCTCTTATCGAACAGGGCGTGCCCCTGACCGCGGCACTTGATCAGGCTCTTGATCACAGTAGATTAGTTGGCGGCGTGCTGGGGCTTGCCCTTTCGCTTGGTCGACGCGAACTCCTCTAGTTGCTTCTCGGACATGGATTCGACCATGTTCTTCGATGCGCCCTTAAGCTTGCTCTTTGGCGTGTCGCCGCGTTTTGCAGACAAGGCAGCTCCGGCGGCCTTTTGTTGTGCCTTTGACTTTGCTGGCATGACAGTTCTCCTTTCCAACAAAACTCCACGGCGCTCCCGGTAGTTCCATGGTCCTTTGTCTCTCCCACCACAGAGAGGAGGTGACTGGCCATCTCGCAAGGTCAGGTTGGGTGATCACTGGCCCAGAAGCAGGTGGATCCGGACCGATCACTTCCGATCGCCGCGCCAAGGAGAGTTCTCGGCCGCGCCCGGAACTTCACCACGCCGCCGTGGGGATCATTCCGGGTTTCTAAATGGATCATCCAGCAGTTTGATCACGACACCCTGCACTGCAGCGGCATCCGCGGCAGGCGCAAAGGCTTGCCCAGCCTGCTGTTGCTGCGGTCAATCGCAGACCGCTTCCGCCTCGATTTCGACCTCATAGTCTCCGATGAGGCCTCCGGCCTCGATAAGCGTATTGGCGGGCAGAATGGCTGCAAAGGCGCGGCCGTGGGCCCGGGAAACCGGTTCCCACTTATCTGCGTCACGCAGATAGATGCGCGTGCGGATCACGTCTTCCATGCGGCCGCCAAGCGCGGAGATCGATGCCGCGATCTTGTCAAGAATGTAAGTGGCTTGCGCACCTGCATTGCCCGGCGCGACGCAGCGGTTTGCACCATGAGTCGCGGTGGTGCCGGAGACGACAATACGGTTGCCGATCCGCACGGCGCGGCTATAGCCGGCGATCGGCTCCCAAACGCTGCCGGACGAGACACGCAGCCGGCCCGGACGACCAGGAACGGGCTGAGCACTGTAGACAGAGGCAATGGCACCGAGATGGTGGCTGAGATCGCCGGAGGCGGTAAGGAAAGGCGGCTTGCGATATTCATCTCCGCAGTCGCCAGGAATGGGCTGCGTCCTGGCGAAGGCGGCACTCAATGCAGCGTGATCCTCGGCGTCGAGCGCGAAGGAGAAGACGTTCAGGTTGTCGCCGCGATGCTCGTTTTCGCCGATGCGCGCGCCGACGATTGTGGCCGCAACCGACTGATGTTCCAGAACCCAGCGGCTCGCGACGTTGGAGATCGAAACACCATGTTTGGCCGCAATGGTTGAAGCAGCGCTCAGGATGCCCTGAAAGGGGCCCCATCCGCCGGCGGTATCGATGAAGCGCTTATATTTCGAGCGGCTCCAGTCCGCGACCGATACCGGCTCGGGCTTGCCCAGCCACTTTTCAGAGAGAAAGCCGCCGCACAGCGTCCCATAGGCGAGAAGCTTGACGCCGCTTTCGGCACACAGCGTCGAGAGCGCACCCGCAGCCCGGCGGTCGACCAGCGAAAACGAAACCTGGTTGCTGGCGATCTCGATGCCATCGGCAATCGCCAGCGCCAGATGTCCGGCGTCGAAGTTGGTGACGCCGAGCGCGCCGATCAACCCTTCCTCGCGCAGTCTCTGCATCTCGTGCAGGGCATCGAGCCATGCCGGATGCTCGAAGCTCCACCAATGAAATTGCAGGAGATCGACCTTGGCGACACCAAGCCGCGTCAGCCGCTCCTCGACGCCGCGACGCACGACCTCAGCCGACATCGGTCCCGGCTCCGGGCACCATTTGGTAAAGGCGGCCGGCCGCTGACCAATCTGATAGCGCGACAGCAGTCGCCCGGCGATGAGCTCGGCCGAACCGTAGTGGTCTGCCATGTCGAACGTGTCAAAGCCGTCGCGCGCATAGGCCTGCAATATGTCGGCGCCGCTGTCCGGGTCTATCACTGTGCCGTTCTTTTCGATGTCGGCCACCTGCCAGAGACCGCAGACGATGCGGCTGATGGAAAGGTCCTTGGTGAGGGCAACGCGTGGGGGCTTGGTGGACATGATGTTATTTCCCAAAGATCTGGTGGCGCTTGCCTCGAAGCGAGGCCAGCGCGTTGGAAGCGCCGAGAATGCCGCGGGGGCGCAGGAGAAGGATGAGGCAAAGCCCGACGCCGATCATGACGATCTGCAGCGACGACGCACGCGCCTGCTGTTCGGGCGGCACGAAGGCTGAGACGCCGGCTGCCGACAACGCCCATAAACCCCAGACCACCACCGCACCAAGGATGGCGCCGCGATTGTTGCCGGAGCCACCGACGATCAGCATGGCCCAGACCTGGAAGGTCAGGATCGGGAGATAGTTGTCGGGCGCGATGAAGCCGATGAAATGTCCCTGCGCGGCACCCGCCAACCCCATAATGGCCCCGCCGATGGTAAAGGCCTGCAGGCGAAAGTGGGTCGGTCGCTTGCCGAGCGCTTGTGCTGCGCTTTCATCTTCGCGGATGGCGCGTAAAACACGGCCCCAGGGGCTGTTGGCAAGATGCTGAAGGCCAATATAGAGCCCGAGCACCACGGCCGCCATCAGAGCAAGATTGGAAAGCGAAAATGCTAGCGGACTGCCGGCGAGGCCTGCGAAGGGACGCGGAATGAAGCCGATGCCGAAAGCGCCGCCGGTCAGCGGCTCCAGGTTGAGAACGCAAAGCTGCACGGTGACCGCAACGCCGAAGGTGGCAATGGCGAGATAATCGGATCGCAACCGTATGGTCAAAGCGCCGACCAGCCAAGCGGCCATTCCCGCAAACAGAGCGCCGCCAAGCCAGCCGATGGCGATAGGGAGGCCGAAGCCGCCGAAGCGGCCGGGTGCATCCGGGGTTGTCAAAAGTGCCGAAACGTAGGCGCCGATCGCGACGAAAGCGGCGACACCGACGTTGAAGAGGCCGGTCTGGCCCCACTGCACGTTGAGCCCAAGGCACATGATGGCATAGGTCAGTGCCATGGTGAGGAAGAAGGCGGCGTAGGAGATCAGATCAAGGCTCATGCCGCCCTCCCGAATAGGCCCCGCGGGCGAAGAAGCAGAACCGCCACCAGAATGACGAAAGAGACGGCGGCTCGCCACTCTGCGCCGACGATCTGCACGGCCGCTGCCTCTGATAGGCCGACGATCATCCCAGCGATCATCGCGCCGGGGACGCTGCCGATGCCGCCAAGGATCGCCGCAGCAAAGAGCGGCAGCAGCAGGTCGTGGCCGAGATAGGGGCGGATTTGCACCAAGAGGCCGGTCATGATGCCGGCAATGCAGGCAAGGGCGGCACCGACGAACCAGACGACGCGGATCACGCGCCTGACGTCGACGCCGGCGATGCCCGCCAAGGCCGGGTTTTCGCTGACGGCGCGCATCGAGCGGCCGATATCGGTCCGTGTCATCAGCAGGTGGACGGCGACAACCGCCACCGCCGAAAGGGCGAGCGACAAGAGCTGATCAGGTGTCGCCCGCAGCCCGGCGCCGATTTTCACGGCGATCTGCAGCGTTTTGGTGTAATAGGCGGGTTTGGACGTGAAGATGAATTCGAGGAGGCTTCGCAGCGCAAGTGAGGCGCCGAAACTCGCCATCACCAGGATGATGATTGCACCGCCGCGCGCGCGCAGGCGCCCGAACAGCGCTCTATCCACTCCGAGCGCCAGCAACCCGGTCAGCAGGATCGCGACGGCGGCTGCGATCGGCAGCGACCAGCCGAAGGAGAAGGGTCCGATTGGCTTCGTCAATGACGTCGACACGAGCCCGAGGCCGCCGCTGACGGCGAGGGCCAGGTAGGCGCCCCAGGACAGCATTTCGCCATGCGCAAAGTTGGCAAAGCGCAGGATTGAATAGGTCAGCGTCACGCCAATGGCGCCAAGGCCGATCATGGCGCCGGCAATCAGGCCATCCATCAGAAATTGCGGGTTCATGATGCTTTCGGCGCCTCATTGGTGGTGCCGAGATAGAGCTTTGCGATCAGCGGGTCGCCGAGCAGCATAGAGGCCTCGCCCTCGTGCCTGATCCTGCCTTCGACAAGAATGACGGCGCGGCCGGCTATCGCCAGCGCCGCCTTGACGTTCTGCTCAACGAGGATGACGGTAACGCCGCTGGCGTTGATCTTCTTCAGCATCGAGAACACCTCGCCGACAATCTTCGGCGAAAGACCGGCGGACGGTTCATCGAGGATGAGCACGGAGGGATCGACGATCAGCGCGCGGGCAACCGCCAGCATCTGCCGCTGTCCGCCAGACAACGTCCCGGCGAGGCGCGACGGCTTGCTGGCGAGATCGGGAAAGCGACCATAGAGTGCTGCTATCCTGTCGGCTCGCTCCTTTTTTGGCAGGACGGCTGCGGCAAGCTGCAGGTTCTCGTGAATGGTCATCGTCGCGAAAATGTTTTCTGTCTGCGGCACGAAGGCCAGGCCTTCGCCGATCTTGCGGTGGGGCGCGACGTTGGTGATGTCCCGCTCTCCGAGTGTGACGCTTCCCGAGTGGATGGGAACCACGCCAGCGACCGCCTTGACGAAGGTCGACTTGCCGGCTCCGTTTGGCCCGAGCAGCACCAGCAGTTCTCCCGGCGCCACCGAGAGATCGACGCCGCGCACGATCGGCAGGTCAGGCTCGTACCCGGCGATGAGGGCACGGGTTTGAAGTGCTGGTGCGGTCATGCCGCCGCTCCGAGATAGGCTTCGATGACATCGGGGTTGGAGGCGACGGCGGCAGGTGTGCCCTCGGCAAGCGGCTTTCCGAGCGCCATGGCGACGACACGCGAACACAGCCGCGATACCATATCCATATTGTGCTCGATCAGCAGGATCGACTTGCCTTGCGCATTGAGCTCCAGCACGCGTTCGATGATCGTTTCCAGGAGTGCCGGGTTGACGCCGGCGGCCGGTTCATCGAGCAGGATCGCCTGCGGATCGGCCATCAGGATGCGCGCGAGTTCGAGCAGCTTGCGCTGTCCGCCCGACAGCACCTTGGCCGGCTGTTTTTCGAGACCCGACAAGGTGACGAACTCCAAGAGCGCGCGCGCCTTGTCGACCGC
Source organism: Rhizobium sp. BG4 (assembly GCF_016864575.1). NCBI lineage: Bacteria > Pseudomonadati > Pseudomonadota > Alphaproteobacteria > Hyphomicrobiales > Rhizobiaceae > Rhizobium > Rhizobium sp. BG4. Next base: position 577,702 of record NZ_CP044127.1, on the reverse strand, counting down.
CAGACGTTCCTGCCGCCTGACATGACCAAAGCGCAGGAAGTTGGCAAACAGCCGTTCGCCGTCCTGCGCCTGTGCGCCGACGAGCACATTCTCCAGCACGGTCATCTCGGGAAAGGGTTTCGGAATCTGGAAGGTGCGGCCGACGCCGCGGCCGATCCTCTGTTCCGGGTTTTCCTTCGAAACCTCACGGCCGCCGATCCAGATTTCGCCCGATGTCGGCCTCAGGCTGCCGGCGATCAGATTGAAGAGCGTGGTCTTGCCGGCTCCATTCGGGCCGATAAGCCCGAGCATCTCGCCTTCAGCCAGCCTAAGCGACATGCCGGAGACGGCGACGTTGCCCTGGAACGACTTGATCAGAGCGCGCGCGTCAATCACCGCTTCAGCGGATTTTGCCATTTTCGATCGGGCGTCTGGCACTGGCAAAGGCATGGAAGTAAGAAGTCTCTTGATTTGATTGGTGATGTTTGATCAAACTTTACTGCATGATGAAAAGCAACCCAAAAAAACGCAGTCGTCTGGGGCCGGCGGGATGGTAGTCTCATCTGCGCGGGTCCAAGCCGGCCGGTCAACCGATGGTGGCCACGATCGCGACGATCAGTTGTCGCCGGTTGGGCGCGAAACGCTGCACGACAGGGTCTACGCACAATTGCGCAATTCGCTGATCAACGGCATGTTCGATGCAGGCGATGTTCTGCGCATCGTCGATCTGGCCGAACGCCTGCAGACCAGCACAATGCCGGTGCGCGAGGCGCTTGGCCGGCTGGTGTCCGAGCAGGCGCTGGAACCGCTTCCGAACCGATCGGTACGGGTGCCGCTGATCACGCGCGAGCGTCTTGATGATCTTGCCCGCGCCCGGATCCTGATCGAGGGCCAGATGGTTGCGCTGGCACTGCCCAGGTTGACGGATAACGATTTTGCCGTCCTGAGGCAGATCAATGTCGATTGCGATCTGGCTTTCGAGGAGCACGGCAAGGATATCGGCCATGTGACCTCGGCGCTGAACCAGCGGTTTCATTTCCATATCTATCATGCGGCGCGCTCGCAGGTGCTGATCCCAATCGTTGAAAGCCTTTGGCTGCAATCGGGTGCGATCATCCGCAAGGCCGCCCATATTCACGACGAACAGGGCGGACTTGCCGCTACCAATCATCATTGGGCGCTGATCGAGGCGCTTGAAAAACGCGACACCGAGGGGGCGATGCGGTCGCTGTCGAACGACATCGGCCGTTCCTTCGATCTCATTCGCGGGCGCCTGGATGGCGGCACTGAAGCCACCGCGTCGGGAGACATCGATGGCTGAGCTCAAAGACGACGGCTTCGACCTCTTTGATCTCAGGGTCGACGTGATCATTCCGGAGGGCGGCGCCGTCTATTGCGGCGCCAAGCCCGGCGATCATTTCGAGCTCAGGGGCGAGATGCTGCACCTGCCGGACGGGCAGGGGATATCGATCTACTCGCTCTCTTCGGTGCTGCCGCTGCTCGCGGCCAAGCAGCGTGCGACGGATCGCAACGACTGGATGACGACGGACGCCGACATCGCTTGCCCTGATCCCAACTGCTCGACACGGCTCAGGATCACCCGCACGGGTTTGCGCCGTTTCAGCCATGCCGCCACCACGGCGGTTCCCTTGACCGACGAATAGGCACAACGACATGCAGCGCATCGCCATCGCCCCCGATTATGAAATCTCCCGCGTCATTCGCGGCGGCTGGCAGCTGGCGGGCGGGCATGGCGCAATCGATGGCGACAGTGCCGTCGAGGACATGATCGCCTTTGCCGATGCCGGCATCACCACGTTCGACTGCGCCGACATCTATACCGGCGTCGAAGAGCTGATCGGCCGCTTCCGCGTTAGCTATGGGAACCTGCGCGGGCAAGAGGCGCTGTCGCGTATTCGCGTCCACACCAAGTTCGTGCCGGATCTTGCCATGCTGCCAAGGATCAGCAAGGCTTATGTCGAGGGCGTCATCGACACCTCGCGCAAACGGCTCAACCTCGATTGCCTCGACCTCGTTCAGTTCCACTGGTGGGCCTGTGATATCGAGGGCTGGTTGCAAACAGCAGGCTGGCTGAAGGAACTGCACGAGGCCGGCAAGATCGGCAAGATCAGTGGCACGAACTTCGACACCGAACACGTTCATGAGATTATTGGCTCTGGCGTGCCCTTCACCTCGCTTCAGTTGCAATACTCGCTGCTCGACCGGCGTCCGGAAAAGCGCATGGTGGCTCTTTCTCAGGAGAAGAGTTTCGCCTTGCTTTGCTATGGCACGGTGGCCGGCGGCTTCCTCGGTGATCGATGGCTCGGCCAAAGCGAGCCGGAGCACCCGCTCGAAAACCGATCGCTCACGAAATACAAGCTTATCATCGATGATTTCGGGGGATGGGATTTGTTCCAGGCCCTGCTTTCAACGTTGCGCCGCATTGCCGACCGGCACGGCACCGATATCGCGACCATCGCGAGCGCCGCCATGCTGACCAAGCCCGGGGTCGCGGCCGTGATCGTCGGCGCTCGCAACAGGGATCACTTGCGTTCAAATCTCGCCATAGCCGATACCGCGCTCAGCCAAGGCGATATGGCCGAAATCGATGCGATCCTCGCGCAATCAAAACCGATCGAGGGCGACGTCTATGCGTTGGAGCGGGACAGGGAAGGCCGCCACGGCAGCATCATGAAGTACAATCTCAACAAAGGGGAACAAAAATGAGAACGACAGTCCTGCTTTCCGCCATGGTCGCGGCGCTTGCTGCGTCCACGGTGCCGACATTTGCCGCCGACTGCGACATTACCGTCGGCCTGGTCATGGAGCTGACCGGTCCGGCCGGTGAATATGGCCAGGCGGGTGCAAAATCCGTCGAGATGGCTTTCCGTGACTTCAACGATGCCGGTGGCATCAATGGTTGTAAGATTGTAGCGGACACCCGCGACAGCCAGAGCCAGGGCAACGTTGCCGTTGATCAAGCCACACAGCTCGTCAATATCAAGAAGGTTCCCGTCATCATCGGTGGCATCATCTCCTCGGTCTCGATTCCAATCCTGACATCGGTGACGGCGCCGGCCGGCGTCGTGCAGGTATCGCCCGCATCCTCGTCACCGACGCTGACCGAGCTCGGCCGTAGCGGCAAGACGAACGGCGTGTTTTTCCGCACCATCACCTCGGATGCTCTGCAAGGTACGGCGGCCGCAAAGTTTGCCATGGATCAGGGCTTGAAGAGGATCGCCATCATCAACGTCAACAACGATTTCGGCGTAAACATGGTCAAGGAGTTTGCCACGGCCTATCAAAAGCTCGGTGGCACGATAACCTCGACTACGCCCTATAACGAGAAGCAATCGAGCTACACCTCGGAAGCCAGCGCTGCTATGGCCGGCGACCCCGACGCACTCTATCTCGTCAGTACGCCTGTGGATGGAGCCACCATTGCTCGCGCCTGGGTTTCCGGCGGCGGCAAGCAGACATTCCTGCTAAACGACGGCATGAACTCCAAGGACTTCATCGAGAGCGTCGGCGCTCAGTATCTGGAGAACGCCTATGGCACCTCCTCCGGCACCAGTCCGACGGCGTCCACGGAATATTTCAACGGCAACTATGAAGCCTTCTCCGGCGGCATCTCGCCTTCTGCTCCGGCTGCCGACCGCTCCTACGATGCCGGTGCGATCGTCGCACTCGCCATTGCCAAGGCGGGCAAAGCGGATGCCGCCGCCATCAAGGCTGCGATGCCGGAAGTGGTGGCCGATGGCGGTACGCCGATCCATGCGGGAAAGGAAGAATTTGCCAAGGCCCTGCAGCTCATCAAGGAGGGCAAACCTGTGAAGTATGAGGGGGTCATCGGTCCAGTCAGCTTCGACCCGTACGGTGATATTACCGGTCCTTTTCGTCTCTGGAAGATCAGCAATGGTGAAGTGACGACCGTCGGCGAGCTGAGCGCCGAAGAGGTCAACAAGATCAAGACTGCGAAATAGGCGAAAGGGCTCGGGACCCAAACCCGAGCCTTGCTACCTGTTGCTGGGTTCGCAGCCTTTCGCTTGACGCCCGGATACTCGTGAGCCTGGAAGGTCAAAGCTGCGTTGCAAAACAGCGTCCTACTCTAGGACTGGATCGTTCCGCCATCCATCGTCCAGGCAGGCCGGCAGCTTCCACGATCGCTCCAGGCGGACCGAATGACGGGCTTCACAGGACCTAGACGCCCGGCTCTCCATAACGAATATTGTGACGGAGGGCGCTGGCGCTGCCATCGGGGTAGCCGGCCGCAATCGCTTGCGCTGTTAGTAGACCAGTCTCGTCCGTATTGTTCCTGGTATCGCGCGCAGCGCATGGAGGATCTCGTCCGCCGTCTTGGAAGCGCCTTCGGCTTCGATGACGACATAGCCGGTATCACCGTGGGTTTGCAGAAACTCGGCGACGATGTTCAACCCGCGCGAGGCAAAGATCTCATTCAGCTGGATAAGGATCCCGGGGCGATTTTCGTGAACGTGCATGAAGCGGGTGCCATTTGGGCGCTCGGGTAACTGAACCTGCGGGAAGTTTACAGCACCCATGGTCGAACCGATATCGGAATACTCGACCAGCTTCCTCGACACTTCGCCGCCGATGCGCTCCTGGGCCTCCTCGGTCGAGCCGCCGATATGCGGCGTGAGAATGACATTACTGAGACCCTGCAGGGGTGTTTCGAAACGCTCACTGTTGGATGCCGGCTCCCTGGGAAAAACGTCGATGGCGGCACCCGCAAGATGACCGTCCTTGAGAACCCTTGCGAGTGCCTCGAGATCGACCACGGTTCCCCGCGAGTTATTGATGAAGATTGCGCCTTTCTTCATGCGACGCAGTTCCGGTTCGGAAATCATGTTGTTGGTCGATGCGGTCTCAGGGACATGCATCGTCACATAGTCAGAGATCTCAAGCAGTTCGCCGAGTGAAGCCATCGATTCCGAGTTTCCGCGACGCAGCCGGTCTGAAAGGTCGAAATAGCGTACGACCATTCCCATGCTCTCGGCCAGGGCGCTCAGTTGCGAACCAATGTTGCCGTAGCCGACGATGCCGAGGGTCTTTCCACGGACCTCGCGGCTGCCGACAGCCGATTTCTCCCAGCCGCCCTGATGCGCGGACGCTGAACGCGGGAAGATCTGCCGGGTCAACATGATGATTTCGCCAATGACGAGCTCTGCGACCGAGCGGGTATTTGAATAGGGCGCGTTGAATACCGGGATCCCGCGCCGGCGAGCAGCTTCAAGATCGACCTGGTTCGTACCGACAGAAAAGCAGCCAACGGCGATGAGTTTCTTGGCGGCGTCAAAAATCTTTTCGGTCAGCTGCGTGCGAGACCGGATGCCGATGATGTGGGCCTCGGCGATATGTCTTTTGAGCTCGGCATCGTCGAGTGCCTTGGGCAAATGAACAAGGTTCGTGTAGCCGCTGGTCGAAAAATAATCCACGGCGCTCTGGCTGATGCCCTCAAGGAGAAGGACGGAGATTCGGTCGCGCGGAAGGGAAAGGTGTGGTGTCATGTGGGTTTCACTTTGTTAGCCAGGCCGGGTCGAAATCCAGTCCCATCATGGGCTTTCCAGCACAGACGTTATCTGTATCACCTGAACGGGTTTTCTGCATCCGCCCGGTGTTTGCTGGTATCGAGCTGTCATCGGGCTTCGCTCAAACATTGACAGCTGTCAAGGTTTGCCCAGGCCTTCGTCGTCCTGGTTCTCACGGCCCTCGTTGGGATCATAAAGTCATGCGCTGGGCGAACGGCTGGTCCCTACTCGACCTAAGGTCGAACCCTGACGAAGCACAAGCCACCATGGGAAGCGTTCGATCAGCTCTTATCCTTGAAGGGGGACCAACCAATAACCGGAGCCGTCCTGGGGCTTCGACATGCCCGGCCATATGCCCAGGGCGCTGTCGCCGCATTCGAAACGTTGATCGATAAGGTCGTGAACAGGCAACCGCTGGAGCTCGAACATTTCAGGAGCCGCTTCGGCGGGGCAGGCCGTTGCTATCCGCCGAGCTGGGCGCAGCTCGACCATTGGGAAACGTGTAGGCGCCAGGAAGCATCCTGAGTTTGACGATGAGAATTTTTGGCTGTCCCTTGATATTGGCGATCTGCCTGTCGCTCCTCATGTGGGGCGGCATTATTTCCGGCGCGGTCTGGATGTTGAGCGACGGAACCGACTACGGATTCACTGCCGGCACAAAGTGATATGACCGTTGTCCACTGCACTTGCGGTGCCCGTGGGAGCGAGGTCGTCCTCCTGATGGAAGCGGTACCCGGTGCATTTCATCAGGAAGCCACCCAATCAGCCGACGGCAAGTGCCTGGACAGCATTGACACCGTCAAATTGGTCTAAGATCGCTCCGATTTCGAACTCCAGCGCCGCCAACTGGAGGCTTGTCGTGGTGGATAACATGCAAAGGTGCATAAGTTCCCGTGAAGATGTTCGCCACCCCGCCAGCCCTGCATGCTATTCGTAAAACGACGGGAGCCGGAGAGTTTGATTACTCCCCGGCTCCGTGAGGCCAACTTGGCTTCGGTTAGCGGCAAACCTTGGTCGTCCGCGAAACTCGCTCGCCATCCCGATAGGTTACAACTCGTTTCGTGAAGCAACCCGCCGGGTGTCGACGATAATCTTCCCGTACCAGCCGTGCTCTCCGATTATTATCCCAGCCACGGTGGTGGCCACGTTCCCAGCCGCGATGCAGTCGAGGACCGTCATCAGTGCGAATGACGACGGTGTCAGCATAAGAAGCTGCCGGGACCGCAATAATGGACGAGAAAGCGACAGCGACAGCAAGAATAATTTTCTTCATGGGGCCTTACCTCAAGTGTTCAGACCGCAATAAAATGATTGTCAGGTTTTTAGGTTCCACAAGAAATCTCATATAAGACTTCAGTCTGAGCAGGCGTCAGACCATTGGCGGACCTTCGATTGAGCGAATGGCGCTCCTGTTTCCTTTTGCTGATTTGCAATGTTTCGAACCACTTGCGGCGATCCCAGTTCCCGCGTGATGATGAGCGTCAACGGAACTGCGATATGGGCTTTTTGTAGCAGGCGTTTGCAAAGCCGGCTGACACGGCCATGCCCATAAGTTTGCATCCGACCGTGCCATCATCATCTGTGCGCGGTTTCTTCAGCCAATGAAACCCGATGCATCAGTGCAGCGGGCCCCGCAAGAACTCGCGGCGTTCGCGCGCTGCTCCTGTGATTTCCGCAGCTTTGGCTCGAGCATCGGCCAACGGCTTAGGGACCCAGTAAGCTGCCACCTTTGCTGCGGGCCAGCTTCGCACAGACTTCAAGATGATGAACAAAGGGGCGCCTCATTCAATCCTCTAATGTGACTTCCCAGCACATGGCTAATATATCAGGAATGAAGCCTTTGGCGTGATGCGTCCGTGACAGTCATTCACCGGACTAGCCCACCGCCGCAGCCCTTTGTCCCTTCCGACCGTGAAGGTGACGTACACTTCGCGATCCTCGATAAGTCATATGCCGATTGATCAGGAGATAGAGATGCTGGAAATGCTCGCAGGAAAACGCGGGCCCGAGTCAAACTTCTGTTCGCGGCTCTGCTTTCGGCGGGGTAGATCGACGCCGACCATGGGCTTACGGAGCGTGGCTTGGCCGCATTGGAGGATGACGAACCGACGGGCAAGGAGACTAAAGGCCGTAACGAAGGGCGCTTCGCCGCCATCATTCGGCGTATCAGATGTGATCCGCGAGAAGTGGGTTTTGACACGGTAAACAATCAAGAATATTTCACGAGCATGACGCATCGTGGCAGACCAAAAATGGATCTGGAACAGCTTATGGTCCGGCTTTTCGCCGGTCAGAAGGAGCGCATCGACGCCGCCGTCGGAACGAACAGGCGCTCGGAATTCATCAGAAAGACCATCGAGGCAGAATTGCAGCGGCTCGAAGCTCGCCGGCAGGATGCGAAACCTCGTCAGCGTACAACCATCAAATAACGTGATAGAAAATGGCCCCCAGCTTTACCAATTTGCCGATCGAACAGCTCACGGAGTATTGCCAGTTCATCTCTGCGATTAGGTCGCACAAAATTCGAAGCATCAGGTGAAAGTTCGATCGAGAGAACATGAGCAATGACACCAAAATTACCCTGCTCCGGCATAAGATGAAGCTTTCGCAGATCTGGATAGAGCAAATTGATCTCGGCGTTTTGTCCGGTGATAGCGACCTTCGCAGCCTATACAAACATCATTTCGTCCATCTCAAGAAACCTCAGTTGTAGGAGGCGTTCCATGACCGACGTCGTTAAGGTCCCATCCATTTATGATCGCGATCACAACGATTGCTGCGTTGTAAAGCACCCGTATCCGGATCTGCACGCTGAATGGCTTGCGGTTTACAATGAGAGAACCGGCAAGTTCAAGTTGGACGACAAGGGCAAGGTCCGGCGGTATTCGCAACAATTATTGTCCTCCGCTGGCTTTGACGCTGCGGATGATAGCGCCTGGTTCCGCGAGATGCCGCACCTGGCTCATATTAAAAAATACGCGCCGTTGTCAGCAAATGGGGATGAGGCATGATCGGCACCATCATTCTTCTCGAAAGCTGCAGCCACGCTGCATAAGGCCGATTCAGCGGCGCTGAAGTCGGAAAGCCAGATTGATTCCTTGTAGACCAATCCAACGGTAACGAGGCAAACGGCGGTCTCGCATGAAAAAGCTGACATGGCCGGGGAACGCCGCCGATGCGTTGGACTACCCCATCCTTTTGGCGCTCCCGTCCAGGATGATGATGATAAGGGCGCTCTTTTCAGCCGCTCGGCTCTAGACCGGCTTCCACCGCCCCAATCAGCGAACCAAAAGACCCGCTGGCGTGTGCCAGCGGGTCTCAAGCTGATGGGTATCAGGGGAGGCGGTTGGTCTGAAAGCCGCCATCCAGATTCAACCACGATGCCGAGATATCGTCCAGCCTGGGGGCGGCTCGATCATCCGAGTGGTTACCAATTTCTACCGACGCCACCGCCTGATCGTCCCTTTTGGCCGTATGTGAATAATAGGCAACGTTGGGATCAAGGGCGGGTTATGAGCCTCGGTTGGGAAGTGCCGTCTTGCCGACGACGCCACCTGCGGTGAAACTCAACGTTGCTGACCTCATGGCCTGAATATCTTCTCTCGATGGCAAACGCGCTGACGCAGCGTGTCCCGGATAGCGCTATCAACGCTGCCTTGTCCTTCCATGCCTCGCAGCGATGAAAGATGATCGTGAACACGCGCCGATCGCTCGGAAGCTTTGCCTCCTGCGGCTCAATAGGAACGTGCGCTTGCGTTCCCAATCTCCTTATGAAGAGGCAAGTTATAATATTACCAGGCTGTCAACCGCGGAAGAGACTACCGAAACCGGTATCCGGATCGACGTCACGAATTTGAGATTGGACATTGGCCGTTCCCACGATAAGAGCTTCAGGCGACCAGCTCTTTGGATCGGTGGTGGTCATTTCACAAACTTACTCGGCAACCTCATGACGTTCCGACTTCTGCCTCTTACAATTGCGCTGACGCTCGTCGCGGTCGGGAGTATGTCGTTCTCGAGCCGGGCGGCACTCGGGATCGTGCTCAAGACTTGCGAGGTCAGCTACGAGCTGTCGGGAGGAGCGTTTCCCTGTCTTAAGGTAGTGGAGGGGAAGGTGCCGCTGTCCTCATACGCCGTCCTGCGTGAGCCGACGGCTGGCGAGCGCACAATCTTCACACCGCTTTCGGCGCTAAGCGCTATAGAGGACCCGCGGCTTTTGGATCCTGCCACTCCCAATTACTTCGCTATGGCGTGGCAAGAGAGATCGCTTGGCATTCCCGCAACGCGGCAGGCTTGGGACGACGCGGCACTGGCGATCAATGCCGCAATCTTCCGCACACAAGACCATCTGCACATTCATATCGGATGTGTGAAGCCACGCGTAAAAAACGCTCTCGCCAGGTCGACCATTAGCGCCGTGCGGTTCGAGCGCCTGAAGCTGAAGCTGGAAGGACAGCTCTACTGGGCACTTTTCGTTCCCGGCGACGGACTAGCTAGCGTCAATCCGGTTCAGGTCGTCGCAAGCGAGATCCCGGGGGCGGCGCGCAACATGAAGGGTGTGACAATCGGAGTTATCGGCGGTGAACACCCCGATGGCACAAGGGGCATCTACATCCTAGCCAATGTCATGACTTCGTTGCCTCGCCATCCTGCGGCGGCGGAAGATCTCGTCGACCCAAAGTGCAGTTAAGTGGGCTACTCGCGCTGGTGAACACGGCCGAGTGCCGATTTCGATGAAGCCGCAGCTTTGTTCCGAGATGATCGCGCCCTTTGATTCCGTGAGGACCGCGCTCCTTTTCCAGGAGGTCTGCAGGTAGGTATCGCCGTGAATACGCTGAGGCGAAGCGTCAAGCGCTCGGGGAAAATCTCTTAATAATCTGATTGACGACCACCGGTGGGGCCACACAAAAGCCGCATCATTATAAGCATTTGGCTCTCGGCAGGGCGACTCGAGACCGGCCTGCCATCTGGATCGACCCATCCGCTTTAAAGCCCGCAACCGTGACAGGACGCGGGCTTTATCGCGTTGAGCCGCGATGATATGGCGGGCCAGAAAATCTCATCTAGCCATAGGATGTAGTCCATATAGCAAATTGCGGTTCACCGGGTTCACCGGCATGTTCGCGCCATGGAAGCAATGCCTCTTTACATGCGCCTGTCGTGGGCGGCCGCCATCGTTCTTTTCACACTGATCGGCATGTGGGTGCTCGATGATTTTTTCATCAACGTCGAGCAAGAGGTCGAGTATCTTCAAGATGGCTAGCCGAATGGATGCTCACACCAATGAGGAAGGCACTGATCATCACCTCTACCGGCATGGGGCTCGCGGTATCGATACTTCGAATTCGGACCGACCTCGCTTATATTCTGATCAGCCGAAAGGCCTGAGGCTGGCGGTCTTTACGCTCTTCCTCACGGTACTGGCCCTGGGCGCCGTCGCCTTATCGTTCAGTGTCAGCGTTTTTAATTAAGCAGCCTTCTGGCTGCACTGCAGCTGGATTATCTGGTGCCGGCCGTGAAGGTGTGATCCACGCCGTCTGACAGAAGCAAGATGCCTCCTCCGATGATCCCGCCCCACATCAGGAGCGAAATCGCGGTTGCCAGAAGCAGGAACTTGGCGCGATTCGTCATGCCGTATAGGTTACCCTTAGGGCGAAGGCCAGCAACCGATGGTTCGCTATGGTACATATTGGCCGGTATGCCGCACCTGATCCCGCCAGCTTCAGAACCGCTCACCCACCATTGTCGCCAATAGGCATGGATTAGAGGTGTAGCGTTTGCGATTTAAATCGGACCTAAGTCCGATAGGCGCACGGAATAGCTATCCCATCTCCCTTAGCGTCAACGGAGTGCAAAGCATGCTTTGGTGGGTTCTGACGGTATATCTTGTTCTTCAAGCGGCCATCTTCGCGGTCGTGGGCGCGATGGTGATTAAACACGTCCTGAGCAAGCGGCGAGAAGAAAGTAGGGTAACTGCAAATAACAACGTTGCCGAAGAGCAGGGAGCCAGGACCGCCGCGACGTCTTGAACCGTGGAAAATTTACTTTTACGCAACGGCAGTTCCATTGCATCAAACTGATTGTGTACTAAGCTTTTTCCATGGCGTTGGAGGACGCTGCGGAGGGATCGACATGAGCATAAGCGACGCTGCTGCAGCCATCATTGTTTCATTCGAGCTTTCAGCGCTGATGTGGCTTTCCGCGTGGCATTTGGTGATCGGATAGCGGCGCAGTTCATGGGCGCTTTCGGTGGCATCTGAGATGGCTCGAACCGCACTGATTGTGTAGTTGTCTGTTCAGCCGGCAGCGTCCAAATCTCCAACTCTGTCCGCCCCATCGCCGCTCCTTCCCGGACCGCATCGATAAATGCTCGAAGAGCCGGTGCCACCTGCCGTTGTTGCCGATAGCAGATGAACCAGCCAGGAAATGGCGCGGGCCGCGCATCGAGACAACTTACCAGTCACCCATCCGGCCCTGGCCTGATTGCCGATCTCGATGCCATAAACACCAATTGAAGCTGATGCAGCCGGGCGGCAAAGCCCGGCTGAAGACTGCTATTGCGCGGAAACGCGCCAGACGGTATTGCCGACATCATCGGCAACCAGCAGCGCCCCCGATTTATCGAGTGCCACGCCAACCGGGCGGCCGCGGGCCTGCTCTTGGTCATCGAGGAAACCAGTCACCACATCCTTGGGCGAACCGTCAGGCTTGCCGCCATTGAAGGGCACGAAGACCACCTTGTAGCCGTTGAAGGCGTTGCGGTTCCAGCTTCCATGCTCACCGACGAAGGCGCCGCTGGCATAGTCCTGCGGCAGGCTGGTACCCTTGCTGAAAGCCATACCGAGCGGCGCCACATGCGAGCTCAGCGCATAATCGGGCGCGATCGCCTTGGCAACCATATCCGGCCGCTGCGGCATGACGCGCGGATCGACATTCTGGCCGTAGTAGCTGTAGGGCCATCCGTAGAACGCGCCGTCCTTCACCGAGGTCATATAGTCCGGCACCAGATTCGGCCCGAGTTCGTCTCGCTCGTTGACCACCGTCCACAAGGCCTTGGTCTGCGGCTCGATGCTCAGCCCGTTCGGATTACGCAGGCCACTTGCATAGATGCGATGGCGGCCGGTCTGCCGGTCCACTTCCCAGATCGCAGCGCGATCCTTTTCGGCCTGAATGCCATTCTCGGTGATATTGCTGTTCGAGCCGACCCCGACATAGAGCAGAGAACCGTCCTCGTTGGCCGTCAGGCTCTTCGTCCAGTGATGGTCGATCGGCCCGCCGGGCAGTTCGGTCAGAACTATGCCGGGATCGTTGATTATGCTGAGAGTGTGATTATGCGGAGTGCCTGTCGCTGAAGGCTGGATTTGGCGGCGGTTGCGGCGATTTCGTCTCCGCATAATTCCGCTGGTGTGGAGGGGCGCCCCGCCGTGAAGCGGAGCGCCGATCGGCTGGTCAGCGCGACCAGATGAGCTTGTGCTCGCCCTTGTCGCCCTGGACCAGGGAGGCGTAGACCGGCGCCGTGAAGGACGGATCGTCGAGCTTGAGCGAGAGGTATTCGGCGCCGGTTTCGCGGGCGGTGCGGGTCCAACCTGCGCCGAACTCGACACCCCCTGCGGTGACGCGGAAGTCCGGGGCGCGGTCGTTGTCGCGGTCGCAGGGCTTGATGGTGGCCTTGACGTTGAGGGTGAGGGTCTTGATGGTGCCTGCGTAGGTGCCGTTTTCGTCGCGGGTGAAGGTGCCGATCTGAGCCATTGTCGTATCTCCTGAGGTTGTCCGAAGCCACCCGATGCGGCCTCGATGGCGGTCGAGAGGCGACGGATTGGACGGAATGCATCTGCAGGACCGCAGCGTGAGCGTAGGACGGCGGCAGCCGAGCTTGTTGGCTCGCGAGGAATGGCCGCTTGCGGTCAGGGGAAGAAGGTCGGCGGAGCCGTTGCAGGCCAAGGCCGGTCCGGTGCCAGACCAGCCCAAAAGAGAGGCCGTATTGGGGGCTTTGCGCCGTCAGCAGAGAACGACGCGAATGATCGGTTGTCGCCTCATCGGCATGATCAACGGCGCCGCCGGCGCCATCACCTCTCCCGTCGTCGCCGTCGGCACCATCTTCCAATCCACCACGCTAGCCGCGCCCGACAAGGCACACCGGCTATGTCGAGCGCGATATCAGATGAACCGGAACAGACCGTAGCGGTGTAGAACTCCGCTCAAGAGTGCACCCGTTCGGAACCCGCGGATACCTTCTAGTCCGAGAGCAATGATGCGATCAGGGCATCCGGTGCCTTGAACCGGCCACGCCTCAGCTCAGGTGGAATTACCGCCTCGACCGCTTCCAACTTCTCGGATGGGTCGATGCGGAGGTAGACCTCGGTCGTGCGGATATCGGCGTGGCCGAGCCATAGGGCGACCTTGCGGATGTCGCGGGTTGCCTGCAGCATCACAACTGCGCAGCCATGGCGAAGCTGATGTGGTGAGACGCGACGGCCGCGAAGCGATGCGTAGCTCTCGGCTGCCTTGCCGACATGTTTGTCGAGCACATACTCGAAGCCGGCGCGGGTCATCGGGTCGCCCTGAGCATTGACGAAGAGCTCCGGTACGCGGACTGCGCCACGAACACTCAGCCACGCACGAAGGTCCCGCGCAGTTTCCTTCCAGAGCGGCAGGCAACGTTCCTTGCGGCCCTTTCCCATGACCTTCACGCTCGCACCGTTCTGAAGCGAAAGGTTCTCTGTCTGAAGGCCGACCAGTTCGGAGACCCGCAAGCCTCCGGCGAAGCAGAGATGCATCATTGCCCGATCACGGATGCCAGATCTCGTCGCCAGATCGGGCGCGTTTAAGATCGCGCGGATTTCGTCCATCGTCAGATGACGGATGAGCTTCTGGTCATGGCGCTTGGTCGGAATCGCATGGACCCGGCCGATCTGCTGAAGCGCGGAGGGAACCTTGTGCTCGAGATAGCGCATGAACGCCTTGATGGCGGCAAGCCGCATATTACGGGTGGACGCGCTATTGCCACGATCCTGCTCAATGTGCTCCAGGAAGGCCACGATCATCGATGCGTCCAGGTCTTCGATGGCGAGCAGAGACGGACGCGTGCCGAGCCGTTTGGCTGTGAAGTTGAACAGCAGCTTGAAGCTGAACGCGTATGTCTCGCAGCTTTGCGGGCTGTAACCTCGCTGTCGCGGCATATAATCTCGCAGGAAGCCAGTGATGAGAGGGGCGAGCTCCGTCATAAGCCGTCCTCCCCGACCAGAGTTTCTGCCGCGGCGGCGATGTCGGTCATCATGTCCGGCGTCGCCTCGAGATACCAGTACGTATTGTGGATACTGACATGGCCAAGGTAGGTCGACAGAGCGACGAAGTGCCGGGCAACTTCGCCGCGATCGGCGCCGCATTGTTCCAGGACGCGGGTTGCGAAGGTATGTCGAAGGTCGTGGATGCGTGGCTGCTGACTTCGCGCCGGCGCGATGCCTGCCCGTCGTAAGATGCACCGGAACGTATAGTTCACCGTAGTCGGGTAGAGCCGTCGGTGCTGGACAGATGGGAAGAGCCAATCGCTCTCGCCGGCGTGTTGACGCCGAGCTTGAAGATAGCGTTGGAGCGCTTCCATGACGGTGGCGTGCAGCGGTACCAGCCGGCTCTTGCGGAACTTGGTTTCGCGAATGTGTAACACGCCGTCTGGCAGGATGTCGTCGAGCTTGAGCGCGAGAGCTTCGGAGATGCGCAGTCCAGTCGCTGCGATCAGCCCAAAAAGCATGACATAGAGCTCGCGACGCAGTGGATTGGGCTGCTGGCGCCTCAGATTGCCGGCCACAACGAGAATACGGGCGATCTCCTCCGCGCTGTAGATGTAGGGAACAGGTCGATTGGTGGACCGCTTGATATCTGCGGGCGGTATCTCGTGACGAGGATCTTCCGCCTGCATGAAGCGGGCAAAGGCGATCAGGGCCGTCAGCCGATGCGACATGGCGTTTGGGCTCTTGGCTGCCACCGGCAACCAAGAAAGAGCGGTTGCCGTGCGAATGTGGCTCTCGTTGCGTTCCGCTGCAAAGCGCGCGAACGCCAGGAGATACCGGTCCACCCGGGCAAGTTTGTAGCCCAGCGCGCGGCGTAAACTGATGTAGCGGGTGACGTCGGCGCTCAGCATGGCAACCTCCCGCCCCATGGCTGCGCGATCTCGGACAAGAGGCCAATGTCTACTTTGGCGTAGAGCGCGGTCGTCGATGGAGAACGGTGACGCAATACAGCTCCGACGCCGGCAAGGCTTGCGCCGCTCCGCAGCATCGCGGTCGCCGCTGAGTGCCGAAGCACATGCGCGCCACGGTGGATGCTTTTAATTCCGGCTCTGTCGAGCGCGCGACGCACGATGCACTTTACGGCAATGCGGCTTAGCGGTCTGATCGGCGCGATATCCGTCAGGAACACACGCGTCCTTGCAATGTGCGGCCTTGCCCTTTCGATATAGGCTAATATGGCATCGCCGACGTCCTGAGGCAGCGGGAGCC
Source organism: Rhizobium sp. BG4 (assembly GCF_016864575.1). Lineage (NCBI taxonomy): Bacteria > Pseudomonadati > Pseudomonadota > Alphaproteobacteria > Hyphomicrobiales > Rhizobiaceae > Rhizobium > Rhizobium sp. BG4. The sequence goes on along the minus strand of NZ_CP044127.1, from coordinate 561,681 downwards.
ATTCCTCGCGCCGGACCTTTCCGATCAGCGTTATCCGACCATTCTTCCAATCGATTTGACCAAAAGTGATATTGGCAACTTCGCTCGCCCTGAGGCCCAACCGAGCCAGAAGCAACATGACAGCGCGGTCGCGCAAGCGGCTTTCGCCCTCACAGTTGGCAAGGAGGCGGTCGATATCACTTTGACCAAGAAAGCGCGGTGTCGTCGCCAGTTGCCAGTTCGCAAAGCTCGGGACCGCGTGTTCCCGCCCCGCCGGGCAATGCCCCATCGCGACGAGATATTTGAGGTACATGCGCGTGGCGACGGCGATGCATCGCGCCCGCGAACGGCCGTGCGGCCTCGCTCGAACAAGCACGAAGTTGCGGATCGCCTCGGCCGTATAAGCCGCGGGATCTGATCCAAGCGATATCAGTAAATCGGCCAATACCGGCTGGTACAGGTTGAGCGTCGAGTCCTTGATGCCGCGTTGTTCCCGCATCCAGCGACTAAAGGCGGCCAGGGCCGGCCACGTCTCCTCCAGTGACGGAGCCTGCTCCTGCAGCAGAATGTTGCACTCGCGCAGATACGTGACGAACAGTGCGGCAGCACCCTGTGGCGCACGGGCGGTCTTGCTGCCTTTGAACACCGATGCCGATGCGTTCAGACCCTCGGCGAGTGTTTCGACACCGAAGCCGGCGGCACGCACCCAATCACCCCACAGTGCCAGTAGGCGCACCACCTCCACGATTGTTGCGCCCGAATAATTCCGCTGGCCAAGCCAGTGCTTGAATCCGTTGACATGTGGTTGCAGCCAAGTGATCCGAACATCGACACTGCGGCGATGTCTGTACTTTCGCTTTGTCATTCTGCTTCCTCGATTTGATCGTTGGTGCCGGAAGAGTCCGGCGCGTCGAACAAATCGAAGGTTTCCAAGCCATTCCAGCGTCGGCGGACAGCTTTTCCGGCCTCACCCTTGCGTTTGCGAGCAAAGGGACAGAGCAGCGCTTTTTTCTCGGATCAGATGGAGATGGTGCCGACGGCGACGACGGGAGAGGTGATGGCGCCGGCGGCGCCGTTGATCATGCCGATGAGGCGACAACCGATCATTCGCGTCGTTCTCTGCTGACGGCGCAAAGCCCCCAATACGGCCTCTCTTTTGGGCTGGTCTGGCACCGGACCGGCCTTGGCCTGCAACGGCTCCGCCGACCTTCTTCCCCTGACCGCAAGCGGCCATTCCTCGCGAGCCAACAAGCTCGGCTGCCGCCGTCCTACGCTCACGCTGCGGTCCTGCAGATGCATTCCGTCCAATCCGTCGCCTCTCGACCGCCATCGAGGCCGCATCGGGTGGCTTCGGACAACCTCAGGAGATACGACAATGGCTCAGATCGGCACCTTCACCCGCGACGAAAACGGCACCTACGCAGGCACCATCAAGACCCTCACCCTCAACGTCAAGGCCACCATCAAGCCCTGCGACCGCGACAACGACCGCGCCCCGGACTTCCGCGTCACCGCAGGGGGTGTCGAGTTCGGCGCAGGTTGGACCCGCACCGCCCGCGAAACCGGCGCCGAATACCTCTCGCTCAAGCTCGACGATCCGTCCTTCACGGCGCCGGTCTACGCCTCCCTGGTCCAGGGCGACAAGGGCGAGCACAAGCTCATCTGGTCGCGCTGACCAGCCGATCGGCGCTCCGCTTCACGGCGGGGCGCCCCTCCACACCAGCGGAATTATGCGGAGACGAAATCGCCGCAACCGCCGCCAAATCCAGCCTTCAGCGACAGGCACTCCGCATAATCACACTCTCAGCATAATCAACGTTTTGCGGTGCACCGCAAAACGTTGATCTTGGTTTCGCCGGGTACATAGGGATAGCGCACGATCGCATCCGTGTTGGCGACGTAGAGATCATTGCCGACAAGGACGACGCCGAAAGGCGAGTTGAGGTGATCGAGGAAAACGTCATGAACCTCGGCGACACCGTCGCCATCGGCGTCCCTCAGGAGCGTGATGCGGTTGCTCGCCTCGTTTCCACCACCGCTTCCCCCCGTCGCGAATGACTGGACGAAGCCCATAATGAGGTCTTTGGGGCGCTTGGCGGATGCCTCCGGCGGTGCGACAGATTCGACGGCTAGGATATCGCCGTTCGGGAGCGTATAGACCGAGCGGGGATGCTTGAGGCCGGAAGCGAGCGCCTGGATCTTCAGCCCGCTTGCGACCTTCGGCGTCTCGCCATCCTTCCAGCCGACGACCTTTGCCACATGCATCGGCGGGATGAGATATTGCGATTGCTCCGGCAACTTCGGATTGGGGCCAATTTCGCTGCCAGGATCAGGCTCGTCGCCGCTGCATCCGGCAAGGAGCAGTGCGGTGGAGGCAAGCAGGACCGCAGCGGGAATCGCGTGGCGCGCAACGGAGTGCATGGTCATCTCAATATCCTCCCGCTATGCGCCGTTCTGTGATCGATCCACAGACGGCGACGACGATCATCAGCACGAAGGCGATCACCGACAGCGCCAGGCCTGTCGGAACAACGGAGGTCCAGGCGTCGCGGCTATGGACGAAGGCGTTGAAGAGCGAGACGACGAATACGGCAATGTTGCCGAGCACGTAAAGCAACGCCGCCCCACCCGCAAGGCGGAAACGGCCGCGTGCGAGATCGACAAGGCCCGCAAGCAGAGCTAGCCCGCCAAGCAGCAAACCGGCCGTCAGCAGCCAGGCCGAGAAATTCGCCCAAGTCATCTCCGCTGTCTGCGAATAGGCGATGTCTGTGATCAAAGCGCCGGTGAAACACGCGGCGGCGAAATGCAGTGGGATGGCGCGCAGCGACGCGCTGTAGCGCTGAATTGGAATTCCTGAAGTTGAATATGTCATGGTCCTCACCTGAGCGGGGCCTTGCCCGCCGCGGATAAACCTTGCGGAATCCAGTTTGTTCCGGCGTTCACGCGATTGAGACGAGAGCGCAGACACCCGGGCCGGATGCCGGCGCCGCCAGTCTTCTGCCGCCTGCAGCGCGGTGGTGTTCCGCTTGTCGCTGAACGGCTTTCCGACAATGGCAAGCCGCTATAAAACCTTGCGGTACGGCGCGCGGGCGCGCCAGCAGCGCTTCCGCCGCCGAGCACCCCGTCGAAACGAAGCAGGTCGCGGCCTCTGCCCTGCGCCGCTGCTTTGTCGAAGGCTCCATTGTCGGCATCTGTTTCTCCTTCTTCTTCAGGGTAAGGAGCTTACCGAGCTCTTCCCATTGCGCCTTGTGCGTGTCAAGGTTTCGGAACCGAGCTTCTTCAGGTTCAGCAGCTTCCAGCGCACAGCGGGACGTTCTGCCGCCTATCGCAAGGCGATGGCTTCAATGTCCGGATCGCCGTCATGTAACGTCGTCAGGAATCGTTGGGCAGTCGCGACGAGGCGGGCGCCGACATCAGCGATCAGGCAATCCTTCGTTTCGATGAGATCGTCGGGAGTGAAGGGTATGGTTTTCATGCCGACGAATTCGCGGGCGCAGGTCTTATCGAGACTGCTGAGTGACGGCCGGAGCAGTTCGTGCGCCGGGCGGAGAGAGCTGGCAACAGGACAAAGAATGTGCGGAAGAGCTCGTCGGTGAGCCCTCCGTTCTCATAGAGGAGCTTAACGTCGAACAGGGACACGCCTCGCCGGCTCCACCGCCGCCCCCCAGTGGCGGATGATTCCGTCGCATCCGCCATTTCCTGGAGGGCGTGTAAACAGACGTTTGCAAGGGTGAGGGGGCTGATCTTGTGTCCTAAAGGCCGTCCCGGCACACCCAGACACTAACGCTTCCACCGTTTGTGGGGAAATCGCCGCGACCGTGTCGATCCGTAGTCACCTCAGCATCGTGATGACCGAGAAAGTCGACGAACGCCATATTTGCCTGGTCCGGACCAAGCTCAAGAGACAGATTTCCGGCGTCACCGTTAGACATGATCACCGCGCAACCGGGATCGGTATCAGTTCCCTGGCGGACGAAACCGATAACGTTGGGGCTTTCGAAGCGATCGATCTGAACGCCGTTGGCAAACCGCCTTCGGGCCTCAATTAGTCTCGGCAAGCAGCCGATCAGGGGCATCTGCACCTCCTGGTGGCTGCCGTCGTCTCCCGCATCGCTGTAATTGGCACCGTATAAGTCGGGATAGAAGACGCAGGGCGTTCCTTGTTCGCGCAGGAGGATCAAGGCATAGGCCAGGGGCTTGAACCACGGTTCAACCGCCGCTTCGAGCGACTGGAGAGGCTGCGTGTCGTGATTGTCGACCAGTGTCACCGCGTGCTCGGGAATGGAGGAAACGAGTGAACCGTCGAAGATCGTTCGCATGTCGAACTCTGCGCCCGCTTTGGAGGCCTCATGGAAGCGGTGGTGAAGCGCGACGTCAAAAAGCATCAGCTGACTGTCCACGAGGTCAAGATAGTTTGCGAGCGTCGCCATCTCGGGGTGCCAGTATTCAGCGACCACGAACAAGTCTGATCCGACGGTATCGCGCATATGGCCGACCCAGTCTTTGAAGAACCATGCCGGGATATGTTTCGCGGCATCCAACCGGAACCCCGATACAGGAACCTGTTCGGAGAACCAACGGCCCCAGTATTTCAGCTCCTCGTAGACAGCCCTGTTGCGGAATTCGACATCAGCGCCCATCAGATAGTCGAAATTGCCCAGCTCGTCATCGACTTCAACGTTCCATTGACCCTCGCCATACGCGTTCATAAGCCGGAACACTCCGGTCTCATCGGGCTCTTCGATGACGTCGACGCCGCTAAAACACTGCTTGTCCCATATGAACTCGGAGTGTTTGCCGGATCGTCCCGGAAACGTGAACCGGGTATGGGCGAGGGCCTCAATATCGTCTTCTTCGATCCGTGTCCGGTCGTCGGAATTCACGCGTCGGACGACGACGCGCTCCTTCTCGTCCGCTCCCATCTTGTGGTTCAGCACGACGTCATGGATCGGACGCAGGCCGTGGTCATTCAAGGCTTTGCAAGCTTTCTCAAGTGCATTTCTGTCGCCGTATTTTGTCGCGACGCTTCCCTTCTGGTCGAATTCGCCGAGGTCGAAGAGATCGTAGGTGTCGTATCCGACCGATTTTGCGCCGGAGGCGCCTTTGTAAGCTGGCGGCAACCAGACGTCGGTAATGCCCAACGCCGAAAGTTCGCCAGCTTTCTCGGCTACCTCATTCCAAAGAATGCCTTCGCCTGGCAAGTACCAGTGGAAAAATTGAAACAGCGTACGTTTGCTCATGTTGTTTCCGAGGTAAGAGCGCTTTGTTCGTGGAGCATCACAGGCGCGATGACAAAATAGGATCGGCCGCCAGTGGGGCTATCGGATTCGATGGGGAAGACGGCAGTTGGTCAGTAGTTCATGCAGTGTCGCAAATTGTCCAAACAATGCGAGAAGATCGCGCTCTTGCTTTTCGTCCAGTCCGTGTCGAGCAGCAAAGTCGAGTACTCGGAAAACCCGCCGATCTCGATCTGTCGCAATTGATTTTGTTTGGAAATGACTACTCATCAAATGGCCCCCGCTGAATGCGCCGTAAAAACGCCCACCCTGGCGATTGGTTCCGAACGACGTGATAAGGAGGATATTACCGAGCCGTCACGGCAGGGTAGCGTCCAGTCTGTGACTATCCGCAGCGCAGTGGCGCTTGCAAACAAGCTTGCCCGTATCGCTTGGGCAGTACAGCGGAAAAATCGCCCGTTCAATCGAACTCCTGGCATAGCGCAAGCATGGCAGGACCGGCTGCGCTTCACGCACAGCCCACGGGAAGGATTATAGATGGCCTGACAGTTGATCGGCGCGCGGAAAGGCGTTGGCGACGATGTCTTGCCTGAGCCGGGGCCGGCGAGGACGAGTGTTGCCTCCTCATCGGTCACGACGACAAGGCGCTGCTCCGGCGTCAGCTGGTTTTTCTCGATCGTGTCGAAGACGCCTTTCATGCCGGCGAGGTCTGAATCGATGATGCGCTCGATGGCAGCGCGGAGTACGTCGTCGGGATGTCTTGGAACGCCCGGACGGCGATGAGCTGTTGCGGCTCTTCTGAAAGGACGCCGTCAGGGATGGTGGCTGGCAAAGCGTTGATGATGGCTGTGGCCCGCGAGAGGAAGGGTGAGAGAAGGCAGGCGGCGGGGTAGCGGCGGGGCTGGCCAAGGCGCGCTATCACTTCGGACAGCGCAGTGAGTTCGCCTTGTGCCGCTTCGAATTGCCTGAGGAAGTGGGTGCGGAAGGCTTCTTTGGCCCGCAGAAATAAAGCCGGCGGCATTGTGCGGCGTGACGCCCGCCAATCTTGCGCTCCGGCCGCGGCCAGCGGTACGTCTATCGTGGTGAACCCCGATATGCGGTGATTTGCGCCGGGCCTGCCCATGATGAGAACGGCGCCTGGCGGCGGCTGCCGAGGAAGGTGATGCCGGAGGCGGTCTGCTCGGCAGCCCATGAGGCATGGCCGAGGGAGCGGAGGAATGCTCCCGGCCGGGCGCGTGTTTTGAGCTGCTTTGGCGCTGTCATCGTCAGGCGCCTGCGCTTGTGAGCAGCGCGTTGTGGGCGGTGCGGAAGGCGTCCTGCAGCGCCTTGTGGTTGGCGAGTCCTTCAAGGGCGTAGCTGTTGAGAAACTGGCGTCCGGCGAACAGCTTGCGGTCGACGGGGCTGAGGTCTGCTTCATCGCAGATCTCTTGCCAGAGCTTGGCGATGGTTATGATCTGTTGTTCGATGAGCGCGGCGGCTTGGGCCTCTTTCAGGTGATAGTCGGGCGCGGCAGCGAGCAGAGTGGCGAGCGTGCTGGCACGGCCCTCGCCCTTGATGAGCATGGCTTGGGTGGCTTCACTGCCGGTGCGGCCTTGCGGGCAGATGTCATAGGCCGGCGTGAGCGTGAGCATCTTGCCGTCCCAGAAGGCGGCGTGGTTGCGGGCGTGGTCGTCGGTATTGCCGCACAGCACGTTGAAGCAAATCCGCCCGTAGAGTTCCCTGAGCGTGTCTTTGGGGTTACTGAAGCGGTGGCGGATGAGTGCGGCCAAGTCTTCGTAGGAAGCGTAGCGGGCCATCATCTCATCGAGACCCAGCATGGTCAGGGCCGAGACCATGGCGCGGCGCGTCCAGCCGTCCTTTGTGTGGGTGCGGTCAAAGCGTTCGATCAGCAGCACGTCCTTATGGGCGGCGCTGGTCATCGACACGGGCGCGGCGTTAAGACCGCAGGCGGCTGCCAGCTTCATCGCGATGAATTCGGCCTTCGCAACGCTGTAGGTGTCGTTAGCGGCTGAGAATTTAGCGATGAATTTCCTTGTGCCGTCGTCGATGAGCGCCTTGGGACGCGCGCCGCCGATCGACGTGCCGTGATTGAGGGCCTGGTCGAGCGCCGGGGTCAGGGGGACGCCTTTTTCGATAAGGGCGGCTGCCTCCATGAGCTCGTCAAGCGATGCCTGTGCGGCAAGGCGGGGGACATACTCCGTGGCCGACGCCTGGAAATCGAGGGCGCCAATCCGGTCGGAGCCTGACTGGAGCAGGAAGGTCAGCTCGCTGATCTCGGGTACGCCGGCAGCATCAGGTTTCTTACCCGTCAGCCTGTTGATGATGACGCGGCGGCCCCACGCATCCGGCGAGCCGTCGCGAATGCAGCTCGCCATCGACAGGCCGTTGATGGGCGCAATGACGCCCTCCTGAAGGGGCAGTTCAGGCTCGTAGATGGGGATGGCGCTCTTACGGCGGCGGTAGCTGGCGCCGTAGGTAAAGAGCAGGCGCTCGCCATCCTGGTCGAGGCGGCCGGCGACCACTGGTTCCGTCGCCCCGGGCAGCCACATCCAGACAAAGGCTTCGGTAGCGTCCGCCTTAGAAGTCATCATCGACCTCCTTCACGGCGTGGCGGACGCTCTTGGGCAGCAGGGTCAGTTTTTCGTCAAGGCGGGCATTGTGCATCTGAAGCATGCGCTCGTCATAGTCGAACAAGCGCACGCCGACGATTGAAGCGACCTCGAAAACGATGCCGATCTCGGGGCCGGGAGCGCCTTTTTCGATGCTGGATAGGGTCGTGCGGCTGATGCCGGCGCGGTCGGCCAGTTCCTGCGCGGTCAGGCCGCGCCCGGCCCGGCCGACGCGGATCAGCTTGCCGAGCATGGCGAGCGCTTGGTGCGTGACTCTGGAGTAGCTTCTCTGACGGGGCACGGCTATACCTGCTTGTTCATTTGAGTGGACATGAGGCTTCTCCTCGCGTCCAGAATTTTGTACATTGTGCCATGAGCTCGGTGGACAGTCAAGGATTGTTCATTTGATTGGACATAAGGCTATCTCGTGAACAGGATTTTGAACAAAATTGGGTGCCGGGGGCGGTCAGGCTAATCCGCGTTCGGGTAAAGCGCCTGAGGCAGCCGTCGCCAAAGCCTGCGCTTTCTGCAGAGCAGTCTCAAATACTGGTGAAGGCCCGTGATGTAGGTGATGGCCTGTGACCTGCGCTTCACCCCATTTATCAAAAGTGTAGCGCCAGATCTTATCCTGGGCCGCGTCTGCGCGGGGATAAAAGCGGTAGTCCCCATGACCAGCGCTGCGTATTATGGTGGATCACATCCTCTGCCGTCACGGACAGAAATTCGCTGTCATCGGCATGCATGGCCGGACCAAGCTGCTTCTGCAGGCTTTCCCAGGCTTCTTCACGGCTCTTCAAGTCGCGCCGTATCAGAGCGCGAATGTATTCGGCCCGAAAGCTGCCGGACGTGGAAAGTGGTGTAAGAAGGACCCGATCCGGTGGCAAGAAGCGGTCGCCCTCAAGCACAAGACGCGACCCAGCGCGCCCAATTAGTCAACAATGCAAATGCATAGAAAAAGGTTACAAGCACGATGGCAAATCCCGGGTCCAGGAGCATATCATTGATCTCTCATGCCGAGGCCAGCGCGGCTATTTGGCCAAACATATCGTGCGCGGCGGCGCGTGCGTGACGAACGTAGCACTGGGCCCGTTCCCGATCATCGTCGGTCCAAGCAGCCAGCCGGCTGAAGGTCTATTTCGGATCGGACTCATGCAGATGGCCGAGTCCGGCAGCGTCGAGCAGACGCTTGAGAGTGTGGTCCGAAACAAAGCCGACATGGACATCATCGTCGTTGACGATGCGTCAACGGACAATACGTGCGAAGTCGTCGAGCAATACATGCATGTCCATCAAAACATCAGGCTGCTTCGAAGCGAAACCAATACCGGCCGCGGGGCGCCCGCAACAGGGCGCTCGCGCTTGTCGATAGCGAATATTGCCTGTTCCATGATGCCGACGACCTTCTTGGCGAAGATGACATCAATACAGTGCTGCCGCTGATGGACAGCTCCGGTGTGGATGTCGCTGCCTTCAGATACAGCGTCCTCAGAACGGCCGACGAAATCCCCGGAGGGATGCCGCCGGTCGACAAGAACATATGGGACGGCGTGCTTGGCGATCGTGAGAGTGCCATTGTCGAACTGGATGAGGCCGCATAGTTCCTGGTGACGATCAACTATCCCTGGAACGAGATCATTAGGACGTCATTCATCCGGTCGACGAACTGGCAATTTTCGACGGCGCGAATTAACGAGGACATCCTGCCGCATTGGGCTGCCTATATGAATGCCGGCAGGTTCCTGGCCATCAATACCAGCCTCACCACGCATCGGCTCGTTCCCGGCCGTGAGCAGCATACCAACACGTTTGACGAGCGCCGCCTCGAAATGTTCAAGGCACTTGAGGATGCCGAGAAGCTATTTGCCGAGAACCGGATTTTCAGGGCGAAATACTATCCTGTCTTTGTCATTTTCAAAGCGGGCCTGCTCGAATGGGTCAACCGGCAGATCAGGCAGGATCTGCGTAGCCTGTTTAGGGAATATGCCTCCTATTCCTACCGCAATTTTACGGACGAAGATTTCGACAGGGTCTATCGCATCAATCCGGGCATTGCACTTGGGAGCTATAGAACTAAACACTCTCACAGGTAGGTTTCGATCGGCTCGGGCCGATAGAGTACTGTGAGATTTTGTGGCGGCCTAAACTACCGAGACGGGTAGGCACTGACGGCTTACGGTTCTCCGCTCGAGAAGCTTTCAGACATCCCAATCATCGAACTCAGGAGTACCTTCCTTTGAAGGACGAGCGTCTCGTTTGTCGTCGGCAACACGGGTGTGACTCGAACTGACCTGTGTTCCAGACGTAAACCGCATCGTCGAAAATTTTGTGGAAAGACCTCTGCGCTCGTGGGGTTTCCGTACCATTTTCTCAAGATCCGAAGGATCTTGGCGAACAAGGGCGGCGACAGCTGGGAGGAATTCTGATGTCCAGCATGAGCACGAACCTGAATGAGCAGACGACGCTGGACATCATCTCATTCCAGCTTGACGCACAAACATTCTGCATCGAGACGACGTCCGTCCGCGAAATCCGCGGATGGGGAGCCTCGACACCGTTGCCACATACGTCGCCCGAGGTTCTTGGCGTCATCAACCTGCGCGGCACGGTTATTCCGACGATCGATCTTGCCCGTAAACTGGGAATGCGCCCGTGCGAAACCACGGAAAGTAGCGCGATTGTAGTCGTGGAAGTCCACGGCAGGCCATCAGCGGCGTCTCCCGTAACCGGCAGGCGCCGCTTTTTTTTGGCCACGACCAATAATCAAGGAACAATCTATGGAAGACACAGCAACGGGCAACCAGCCGACCTATTCGACGTGGCTAGACTTTCGGTCCGCAACCGGCGGGACGACGAATAATGGCTGCAACTAACCTCGAAAAGCTAGTCGTCCAGCAGCCAGCAAATCGAGGGGCTCGTTGAAACCGTACAAAGACCGCATGGAGATCCTGACGGACGGCGCGCGCTACCTGCCAGATGGCACTGTCGTCGAAATCACCAGCAAGGTTCGGGCTTCGGCTTTCGCACCGCTGGCAATCACCGGCAGCGGCTCGGTTGCCGCGATCGATCGGCTGGCGCCGCAGAGGCAACCGGCTCCGTTGATGCCACGCTGGCCGTTTTGGAGACCTCGCTTGCAACGATAGGCGGGGAGGGCATCGCCAGCGACAGCCCGGTCAATATCGCCATCGGCGCGATTTCGGACACCTATCGTCCCGTGACGCTGTATTTCGCCACTTTCGAAGAGACCGGAGCGCCGGCGCCGTTTGTGCTGCACAAGATGCCGTTGGGCTTCGGTCAGGCGAGTACCCGCTGCATGAGAAGATGCTAGCTCAAGACTGGTTATCGCTCGGGATGTGCGGGCCGTTCATGTTCGAGTATATGCGAGCTCGCAAGCGGCCGAACCCAGCCGATCCTGACGCCGAACAGATCTCTTGCGTCGGCGGTCACCTGGATCTGACAATTGCCCGCGCTGACGCGAGTATGAGCAGCGCCGCTTGGTGACTTGAGCAGATGCTGTCGGATGTAAGATCGATCCGTTGTCGGCCTAGCCATCAAAGGGCTCGCCGGTGTTTGCCGGCGGGCTCGTCCTTACACCTCGACAGGTCAAGCGGCTTTCAACAACCCAGACAGACTAGTGCGCGGCGGCTTCCGTCGGTGCGGACGAGGCGCCCGCATCGCCGTTTGCGGCGGGAGTCTGATCCGATGCGCCAGCGCCTGCTTCATTAACGCCACCATCGGCCGCCGAACCGGTCTGCCCTGCATCATCACTTTCGGTCGGCGAGGCCGAGCTGCCATCGGTATGTACGGTCGTCTGCTGATTGCGATCGTCTGCCATTGAGGTTGGCACATCGGTGGCAGGCGCGCTTCGGAGTGATCGAGCCAGGGTCGTTCGAACATGGGGCTTGGGCGCAGCTCTCTTCGATGGATCGGTCAACACAAAAATTCGTCCTGTTCGGTCCCGAACCTTGAGGTGACCGTTGTTGTCGTAGGCTACAATCACGCCAACACCACCCGAAATGCGGCTATCGACGACAACCCGCATGCCCCCAACACTTTCGACGTGCAGGCCGGGCCATCCGTACGCCGGCTTAGCCTGTTTGGGCTTGGGCGTGTCCGAGCGGTTGGTGTCGGTACGAGAGTCATTATGGCGGCAGGACGCATAGGCCATGTTACAGGCGTTTGCGGCGACCGGCAGCATGATCGCCAAGATTGCCGCTGCGAAGGTTTTGTGCATCGAATTTCCTCTAATGATTGAGGAAATCAGTAGCGGAAATCGATTTGTAGGCTATAGCTAAATCTTACGATTGCTATCGCTCGTCGCTCCATCCGCACCCAAACTCGAAGGGCGCAACCTACTTCTCCCTACGCTTGCTGATTTCTCCCAGGGTGCCGAGCATCAGTGCGGCAAGGAAGCCATAAACGCCTCGATCTATGATTGCTCCGGAGCTCGCCGCCGTGCCGCCGTATCGGCGCAGCGCTTCCTCGTACGGGCCCAGGAACTCGGTCGCGATGCCGAGGCCGGTGATGATTCTCAGGACGCTGCCAACGAGGACGATCCACGCCGCAATGGTGATTAGCTTGGTGAAGATCATTCGGCGCTCAACTCTTTTTGGCCGATGGCTTTGACGGCTTTTCTTCAAGGTTCTTCGGTAGCGGCGTGCTTGAACAATGCAGGTGCATCTCTCGGGCGAATGCCTTACGCTTTTCCTCCTGGCTGGCATCCGCCGCAGCGGCGAGAGGAAGGCCGAACGGCCCTAACAAGATACCAGATGCCAAGCCGATAGCCATGCGGCCGCCGACCTTGTCGTCGTAGTTAAGCGCTTGCAGGCGGATCTCTTTGCACTCCGCGCTGTTGAATTTCGGATCGGTGACCGTCAGCGTGCCAGCGTATTTTTGCGGCGTAGGCGTGCACGACGACAGGACGGCAAGGCTTGCCGCTATTACAACCAGTTTCTTCATGATGTTCCCCAATTCCTGCTTGTGATCTAGCAGCAACTTGAGGACGTGTTTAGCGGCGCGATAAACAACCCACCGATTTTTTTGGGTGTTCGGCCGGTAACGCAGAAAGCCGGCCGAGTTGGTTGCTCAGCGGGCTTTCTGGTCCCTCAGTTGGTGGGCGTGGCGACACACCGGTGTCTGCGGCGCGCGTTTGCCCAGGGCCGTCCGCCACCTACACAGATATCAGCGCCAATAGCGGCGATAATCGTAGTCCGATGCCGCAGAATTGCGGCCGAGAATGTAGCCGATGCACAGGCCGATTGCGCCGACCGTCAGCGCGAGGCCAGTTGCTGTGTGCGGATGTTCGGCTGCGCCGGCAGCCACTGCGCTCGTCTCGCGGCGGACAGCGTCCACAGCGTCAGATGCCACTTTGCGAACGCCTGTCGGCGGCTCAGTGGGGGTTCCGGTGAAGCCGGTTGTCAGATCGTCCTTAGCCATTGTCTTCCTCCAGGAGTTTGAGTTGGTGGAAGAACTGGGGAAGGGCAGGGATGGTTCCGTAACTGTTTCAACCATGTTGCCTTATCGTGTCTGTGTCGAGAAGGTGAGATGTCCCGACACGAAGACCAAAGGCATGATACCCTAGAAGCCCGTTGCCACCCCGGCGGCGGGCTTTTTATTCCGAGCGACATCCAGCGTACTGCTGCGCTTCACGATACAGACGCAATCGTGTGAGGGATGCCTCATTCCGCAATGAGAGCAGCCAGCACGGCCAGATCCTTCCGCTTTATCTCGTCGTCGACGTCGTCGTTCTTGTTGGCGTGGAACCAGTCTGCAACGGCCTTGACCCGTGCGCCTTGCGGCTCGGGATATAAGCCGAGGCGGCTTGCCCACTCGCGGACCGTCTCGCGCTCCATGCGGCCGACTAGATACCGGTCGTGGACAGTCTTGGCGGATGCTAGGAGGTCAGTGGTGGCTTTGGGTGTGTGGTTCATCCGCCGGCACCGGGATGCGCGTCGTTCTCAAACATGTCCTTGTATTGGATAGTCTCGTCTTCGTTGGTGTCGATAGAGGCACCGGCCGGCGCGAAAAGACGGACACCAGGCCCGCCGCTTCCGCTGTAAGTACCGTCAATGAAGGTGACGCCAGCAGCTTGAAGGGCGCGCGCTATAGCAGCGAGGTTATTTGCGCCAGGCGTCCGCCGGCCTTTCTCGAAATCGATAATCACGCCACGCGATACGGAAGCGCGAGCTGCGAGCTCGTTTTGGTCTAATTCCAATAGGGCACGAGCGGCTCTGCACTGCGACGGAGAAATCGACATAAAGTCCAACGTTGGATCTAGTGCTGACAGAAAGGCTGATATCTGACATAAAGTCTTACATTGAACTTCCGCACTTGGCAACGAGGAGCCGCCAGGACGGCCTAGTCGAAGTACGCTTCTATTTCGGTGTCAAAGGAAGGAAGAAGGTCCAGCTTCGCGAGAAGCAGGGCACGGCCGCGTTTCTGCGCGAATATGCATGCGCCGAAAAGGGCATCCCCTATAGCGACGCTTCAGTCATCGCGGACTCGGCCAAGCCCGTTGTCGCGCGGTCGTTCCGTTGGCTCTGCCAGCAGTATTTCAAGCGAGCCGATGAGTCGCCGGCGCCATTTGCATCAAGCATGGCGACAAGCCTTTCGAACTCCTCGAGAGAAAGCATGTGACTGCTATTCGAGACACGCGGATCGACAGTCCGGAGGCTGCCAACAACATCGTCACGGCGATCAGCGCTCTCTATGCGTGGGCCATCGAGGTGGGCGAGGCGAAGGTCGATCCGTGCAACGGCATCAAGCGGCTCAAGTCAGGCGAGGGATGGCATTTGCTACCTAATTGCGGACCTTATCATGAAGGACGTCGGACCTGCTGGGCGAACAGGATTATCGGCTGATTTGTTTGGACGGGTGCCTGACGAACCGCGTCGGTGCTGATGAAATACAAGTAGGGCGCTCAACCCGAAGACGGGGAGCGCCCACACGTGTTGCTCGAAAACGCGAAAGCCGCGCGATGCAGCAGGCGTCTCGAAGGGCCTGCTCATTATAGGCTCGCCTCAGGTGGAGAAAGATAAGCTGGCGCATAGCAGCTATGCGCCTTCCATCGCTAAGTACTCATGCGAGGCGATGGAATTTGCATGAGGGACGTCAGGTGATGGGCTGCATCATAAGGGTCGCGAAAGACCTGTCGTGCTGATCCTACGGTCCTGGTGGAGCCACTTCGCACCGCGAAGTCTCTGTAGAGACGCCCGGTGCCTGGTTCTTGCTTCAGCCAAGCATGCGGAACCGGTTCGCCATCTGCCCGGCGGCAAACAACGAGCGCCGGTTCGGGACCTTTCAACGTCTTGACGACGTGGTGCTCCAAGAAGCCCGTCAAGGCTTCGAGGAGGCACGTGATCTCTGCGAAGACATCGACATCAGAGGCGCCATCGTCTGAGTGTGGGATGTGCCGGCCTGTAGAGCGGTAAGTGGTCATGTCCATCTTCGCGAATTGTGGGTCTGCTCCATGTCGCTGCACACAGCATTAGTCAATGCTCGCATAGCCCGCCGAGCGCGGGTTTCAACGACCCAAGACGAATCCGATGTTGGAAGCTCCGGCGGCCTCGCTGTTGTTCAGTGCATTCTGGCATCAATGGAGCTGGTGACTGGAATTGCTGGCTGAGCGATGTCTGGAACCGGGTCTTGTACGCTATCGGACGAGACTGTTGCCTTGTCCTCGATCCGACGCAGTTATGCGCGCATGAGTGAGCAAGACGATCCACCCAAAATCCGTCACCGAAATGCGATAACAAGGGCCGAGCGGCGATCGCGCGAAGAAGAGACGCATCGCGTTGCCATTGCGGCGATAGAGGCCGAAGCAGAGGCCCGTCGCCGTAAGACCGAGCGACTCAAAGCGGCGCGCGAGGCAACGAAGCCTTTCGGCTGAGGTCGTCCGCACCGTTCAGGGGAGGGTTCTCGAATGGCCCCTGGATCCAACATCAACCGGCCCAAACCGTGGCAAAGCGGCCACGCAAGAATCACCGTAGAAAATCCTTCGAAGATCACGTGCCGATTCAAGACGCCCGGCGCGTGAGATCGCCTCACTCATGCGGCGGGTTAGGCCTTGGACTTGTGAGGCGATCTCTGTGCGGCGGAGCAGTGACGAGCCGCCGGACCTGGATTTCGGCGAGGTCATTGCCAGAGAGTGATGGGAGAAGCAATGACCTCTAGGCGGGAAAGTGTCTGATGCTTTGACGCCTGAGGACCAGCATGCACGGAAACGACAGCAATGTCGAACGTTGTGCGAAACACTGCGAACTGAGGCAGGGTCGAGTGCCGGGCGCCGGTGCCCTTCGCTTTACATAAGCGTTCGCTTCTCCCTCCGTCGAGAGCCTAGGCTTTGAACGGCGTGGGCTGATGGAGACGATGGTGGCGAATTTGTTCTCGTCGCGCCGGATAGCGGGATTTTCACTGAGAACGCTGAACGCAATGCTGCTTTCGCCGACGCCGCCCAGCTGCTTTATCTTGAGGCGCAAGACATTCGCTTGAATACCGATAGAGAAATTCCTGGACCGCGTTGACCGAGAGGATAGGCCGGAGCCAGAGAAAATGCTGTGCGCTACTATCGTCGTTGCGATTCCTCAGCAAAATACCGATCGTGTGAAAAACAGTCCGGGAGAGTAGCGGACGGTGGCAGCATTCTGTCGTGCGTTGCGAACTCCTGGAGGGTCACCTGCGCTGTGTTCTGGCTCGTGCCGGCGAGTGAGGAGAGTAGCGCCGGTACGCCAGCCAATCGAACCTCGCAGACGGCGACGTAGTGCGGCCGCCGCGTCCCGACAGGAGACTGCGGGAGGGGGTGCGGCGGCCATAACCTTTCGATCACGATCGAACTACGTCTCGGCAGCCCAGAAAGTTTTAGCCAATGCCTCCGCCCTGAAGAGACAGGCTTCCCGTTCGACAATGGCCTGCGCATTCTGCAATGGGAAACCTGTCGCCACTATTCGGCCGATGCTGCACCGATGATGCCGACGTCGGCTTCGTGGAACTGCAACGCGTAACCCGAGTTATTCGCAGGAAATGACTTTGGAGGCTGCAATGCAAGTGCGAGACACCCGGATCACGCCGGAGGGGAGGATGCTGACCGTCGAGTTTGTGGGACAGGGTGGCGAGCTTGTATCCATTGCTATGGATAACTCCGATAACAACATTGATGCACAAAATGCGGTGGAGCACGCGAAAGCAATCATGGTTGAGCTCGTGTCGTCGGGAGGCGAGGGTGAAGATCCTGGCGTCAATCGAAATGACGCCCTCAGCGACGGCAACTTCGACGAGGGCGGCTTGGGGTTGCAAACACCATCGAGCGTGCGTCACGGGCAAGATCACGAGACCCTAAAGGGAGAGGTCGACGAAGGTTTCCAAGCCTGGCCAGCAAGCGAGGCGGTGTCTGCCACAGCCACAAGCGTTTCCCAAAGGCCGAAGAAGTAGCCGGCCTTTCAAGCGACTTGGCGATCATTCGCAATTCCTTTCCACTTAGGCGTTATCAGAACGTCTGGTTTTAAAATACGGCACAGTAACAATGACAGTTGAACATCGCCTCGCGACCTATGGCAGCCTTGCACCTGGAAAGCTCAACAATAACCAACTTGACGGACTTGCAGGCTTCTGGCGGTCTGGCAAGATTTTCGGGCGCCTCGTGGACGCTGGCTGGGGCTCGGACTTGGGCTTTCCCGGTCTTGTGCTCGATGACCAGGCCTACGCGATCCCGGTGTCGGTCTTCGAATCCTCCGATCTTCCACATCACTGGCAGCGGCTGGATTCGTTCGAAGGCGAGGGTTATCGTAGGGCGCCGGTCTCCGTCACCATCGATGGCGAACAGGTTGAGGCTCACGTTTACACCTTGGCTAAGATTGCAAGGCTGTGAGATCCAACGTTCCAGCGATCCGGTTTGGGTATAGATCGGTTCGTTCGAGGCTACACCTACCTGCATGCGGCAGGCCGTGTGAGTTGCGCGCCGGCCGGAACAGACGTGCAAAAACCTGCGAACACCGGCATCCGCGTGTCCTCGGCAAATACCCGCTTTACCTACACAACGAAGAAGCCACATCAACTACGGGGGTTGGGCTTCGCACCGGAGTTGAACGCATGCTCTTCAGCGTCGCGTTGAAGCGGCTGGCCTCATGGACAAGCGTTGATGATCACCGCCGTCAATACTGATAGGGCCGAATGCTGGCTTCGTCGTGGTCTTTGCTGAAGAGCGAGAGCCCGCTCGCCTCTTCCGCTTCACCGCGATAAAGCACCGTCGCCGAGACGTGCTGATGAGAAAGTACGTGATCCAGCGCGCGCAACGATAGCCATCGGAACTGGACTTGTCGCTCCGGTCGGCCGGGAAAGGGCGTACGACGCGATGGAGAAGCCGACTTCAAACGGCTGTCGGGTGACGCTTGATCTGCCTCTGAGCCGTGACGCCCTTCGAGGTCAAACTGCATTTCAGCGATGTTTTAAAACCGGTCTGGATTTCGATATACCCCGCCTGCTTGGCTGCCAGCGCGGTTTTCAAACCGATGTTATGCGGCGGATAGGTGAAATGCTTGTCCGTCAAGCTGGCGATAAGCCTTTGCATCCTCATCCCTATATCGGTGGTCATGCCTTCCTCTCGCATTCTGCAGCTTCCGCGTGGCCTAACGTGCGTTTTAAAGCCGAGATTTAGCGATCGCAATCCTCCTGGTGGCGCGCCCAGAAGAATTGGGGCCCATCGAAGAAGCCGGCAAAACGCGCAGCCGCGGGTGAGGATTTGACCTTGCGGAAAGTTGGGGATAGCAGAACAAAACAGGAATTCGAACTGGCATTTTGAACCCAGAAAGGCTAACGAGGCTGACACGGACAAGGGCAGACCATGGCATTCCGATTCGTCCACACCGCCGACATCCATCTCGACTCGCCGCTGAAGTCCCTTGCGCTTCTCAACGGCGAGCTGGCAGATCTCATCGGGCTTGCTACCAGGCAATCGTTCATCCAGACGATCGAGCTGTGCCTCGAAGAGCAGGTCGACGCTCTGATCATCGCTGGCGACCTCTACGACGGTGAGCAGACGTCGATGAAAACGGCGCGGTTCCTTGCCGAACAACTCGGGCGCTTGCATCAGGGCGGTATTCGGACCTACATCATCCGCGGCAACCACGATGCCCTCTCAAAGATCACCGCACAGCTTGTGATGCCGGACACGGTCAAGGTGTTCGGTGAGGTCGCTGAACTGGTCACCATCGAGCGGTCCGCCGGGGATTTCGACGTTGCGATCCACGGAATGAGTTTTGCTAAGCCGCATGCGCCAGAATCTCTCCTCCGACACTTCGCCGCCCCACTGCCCGGCGCGGTCAATATCGGGATCATGCATACCAGCCTTGGTGGCTCAGCAGGACACGATCTTTACGCGCCCTGCAGTGTTGCCGAGCTCAGACAGGCAGGGTTTCAGTACTGGGCGCTCGGCCACATTCACAAACGATCCGCTCTGCAAGACCAAAGCTGCGCTGTCGTGATGCCCGGAATACCGCAGGGGCGTGACATCAATGAGGACGGATCGAAGACGGTGTCACTGGTGACCGTGCGTGATGACCGCTCGATCCTCGTCGAAGAACGAAGAACTGCCGTCGCCCAATTCGAGCGGCTCCAAATCGACGTCTCAATGGCCGCTGACTGGGACGACTTGGTGGCACTGTGCAAACTTCAGCTTGGCGAACTGGCCTCGGCGATACCGAAAGGCCAGATCGTGGCACGGGTGGAGGTGATAGGGACGAGTGAGCTTGCTTGGCGCGCTCGCAGGGACATCGATCTTCTGAGGACGGAGTTCGAAACACATGGGTCGTTGATCGGAAATATCTGGATCGAAAAAGTGAAAGTCTCGTCGTCGCGGCCGCGGCAAAACGGCGGGAATCCGGGAGCGCTGGGCGAGCTTGCGACTATCATTGCGCGAGAGATCCATGGCTCGATCGATTTCAATTCGGAGGTCAAGGCGATTGCCGACGAATTGCGCGGCCAGTTGCCGGCGGAGCTCAGGGACATCATCGGAAAAGATCAGGCGGCGTATGACGGTTTGATGGCGAAGTTTGCAAAAGAGGGGACAGCGCATGTGCTCGCGCTTCTCCAGGGGGCCGAGGGAGAGTGACGTGCGGATCAATCGTCTCGACCTGACGCGCTACGGCAAATTCACGGACGCTGTTGTTGATTTTGGGCAACGTCCGGTCGGATCGCCCGACCTGCATGTCGTTTACGGCCCTAACGAGGCAGGCAAGTCGACCACTTTCAATGCGATCCTCGATCTCGTCTTCGGGATCGGACACAGCACCAAATACGGATTTTTACATCCTTATTCAGCAATGAGATTAGGCGGCAACCTGCTTGTCGCTGGACGGGATCGTGAGTTCGTCCGGGTCAAGCGCCTGCAAAATAGCCTGCTGGACGGCGATGAGCGCACTGTTGCGGAAACCGAGATCATGGCTGATCTCGGTGGGATCGATCGCTCTGCGTTCTCGACGATGTTCTCGCTCGACGAAGAAACCCTCAAGAGCGGCGGCGAGAGCATCCTGGCCAGCAAAGGCGATCTCGGGCAGCTGCTTTTTTCTGCAAGCGCGGGTCTTTCAGATCTCAGTCGACGGCTCGGCGAAATCCGGGGCGAAGCCGATCGGTTTTATAAGCTACGGGCTCGCAACACGGAACTCGGAGAGCTCAGGTCGCGTCTCGCGGACCTTAAGGTGAAGCGTGACGAACTCGATCTGCTGGCAACTGATTTCGCGCGGATGAGGATTGAACTTGCGGCGCATGAGGAACGATACCAGAAGGCGGTTGATCAACAGTCGGCGATTCAACGGCGGTCAAACGAGATTAACCGCATCCTGCGAGCTCTTCCAACGATGGCGCGGCTGTCACTCTACCGGGAAGAACTGCGGGCGACGATTGCCGTACCGGAGCCCCCAGGCTCATGGAAGAATGAACTCTCGGCCATTCGCAAGGAAAGCATCGAACTGCGGGTTAAGATTGACGCCGTTGCGCATTCGATCGCCACCATCGAGAGCGAGATCGAGAGAGTTGCCGATCCATCGGAGGTTCTGGCCTTCGCAGGTAGGGGGGAGGAGCTCCTAAAGACACTGGAGCCACGCTATGTCACGGCGGTGGTCGACATTCCGAAATTGAAAGGGCGGATCGCAGACCTTTCAGTTGACGCGCTGCTTCTCCAGCTTGGGCAGCCGGGAGAGAAGAACCCGGCTCGCCTGATTCTTGACGCGACCACAGTCGGCAGACTGAGGGGCCTCATCAACGCGAGGTCAGGCGTTGATGCGCGGTTGGAAGCCGCCAGCAAAGAGCTCGCCCGAACCAATCGCGCTCTTGCAGAGGAGGGCGGAGCCTACGAGCGCCTAGTTGAATACAGGCAGCCAGAACGCCGCAGAGCGTTCGAGGCTTTAGCCGCGACTGTCAACGCGATCGAGACGCTCGACGACGAAACATCGCTTCGGCTTCTGACGCGGCGCAGACAAGCCGCTGAGGCCAGCGTGCTGGAAAGCATGGCCCAGCTCGTGCCGTGGCGAGGCACGTCGGCTGAGCTGGCTGCGATCCCGGTTCCGTTGACGACCACCGTCGAAAAATGGAAAGCCACATATGCAAACTGCCGCGATTCTGAAAAGTCCGCGGCCTCGGACAGAGATAGATTGCAATCCGAACTCGACCGTGTGGATGCCGAAATCGCGGATATTCGGGGACGTTCCGGAAAAATCGACGAGACGTCGGCGATCGCCAGCCGTGCTGCGCGCGATGAAGCATGGCTATTGCATCGACAGACGTTAACGATCGAGACCGCGCTCGACTTCGAACGCACCATGAGGGCAGACGACCAGGCCGTGTCGGCGCGTCTTCTGCATTTCGCCGATAGCGGAATGCTGGCGCAACTCAGCCTCACGCGCGCCGTTGCCATCGCAGAGCTTCAGTCCGCGGACCAGCGCCTTTCAGACGCGCGCTCTGCGCTGGCAGCGTTGACTTCGGAGATGCTCACCAGTTTCTCGGGCGTGGCGGCGGCCCAGCTCCTCGTGCGTGACCCAAACGAACTTCAAGAATGGCTCCGTCGCCGGACAACGGCTCTGGCGGCCCGCGACGACTTGGGTTCGATCGACCAGGAGATTGCGGATGTCCGAGATCGATCTGTCTCGGCGAAGCTGCGCATAACAGCAGCGCTCAAAGCCGCCGGCATCAAGGCCGTCGATGTTGACGATACCGTCTCACTCATCGCGCTGGCCGAACGTGAGCTCGATCGGTTCAATTCGGCGATGGATCAAGCCGACCGGCTTGAACGCCTCAATGCTGACCGCAACGAGCGGACAAAGCTTCTGGCCGAAGCGCAAAGCGACGATGCCGAGTGGAACGCTAGGTGGGCGGAGCTATGCGCTGGTTGCTGGCTCGAGGATCAACAATCTGTTCCGGATGTCGACGCCGTCAATGTGATCATACCGATCCTTGAAAAGCTGTCGTCGGCGGTCGAAATGAAAGAGAGCCTGGTAGACCGCGTTCAGAAGATGGAGCAGGACGCCATTATCTTCGAGCAGACGGTCTTTGCTCTGTGTTCGGGCCTCGGTATGGACCGGTCGGGATCGCTCGGCGATATGACGCGGGCAATCGGAGAAAAGATCAAAATCGCCGAGCGGGACCGGGATCGGGTCGAGAAGCTTGAAGAAGCACTCGATCAGGCGCGGGAGCAGGAGAAAGAGCTGTTGGTGACCCGACAGGTTCTTTCCGCTCGCACTGACGAGATGACGGCATTCTTCGGCTGCACCACCATTGATGAGGTGGAAGCGCAAATTGATCTTTGCTTGAAGCGGCAGGCAGTCCGCGCGGCCATTGATGACCTTGAGCGCGAACTCCTGGAGATCACCGGCGTCCAGGACATTCTCGAGGTTGAACACCGACTTTCGCTTGCCGACAGGAATGCGCTTGAGGTCGAGCTGGAGGGCATGAAGCCGCTTCTTGCACACCACGAGCAGGCGTGCCGAGATGCGTTTCACGAGCTCTCCACCATCCGCAAGGCATTGGACGCGGTCGGAGGCGACGCAGCGGCCGCTCAGATCGAGGAACGGCGTCGGACCACGCTGCTGGACATTGAAGAGCGGGCAGAGAGATATCTCGAGCTGAGGATCGGTATCGTTGCTGCCGAACAGGCGCTCAGGCTTTACAGGGATCGTCATCGGAGCGGGATGATGTCCAGAGCGTCGGAAGCGTTCCGGACCATCAGCCGCGGCGCCTATTCCGGGGTAGCCGCGCAGCCCGGCAAAGATGGGGAAGTGTTGATGGCTCTATCAGCGAG
Source organism: Rhizobium sp. BG4 (assembly GCF_016864575.1). Lineage (NCBI taxonomy): Bacteria > Pseudomonadati > Pseudomonadota > Alphaproteobacteria > Hyphomicrobiales > Rhizobiaceae > Rhizobium > Rhizobium sp. BG4. The sequence goes on along the minus strand of NZ_CP044127.1, from coordinate 538,579 downwards.
CGGCGGATCTCTATCGGCAGACGCGCTGTCGCGGGGAGCACGGTTTCAGCTTTACCTGGCATTGCGAGTGGCGGGATACCACGAATTCGTGACCGAGCGGCCCGGCGTCCCGTTCATCGCCGATGACATCATGGAGACGTTCGACGACTTTCGGGCGGAAGAAGCCTTCAGGCTGTTTGCCGGGATGGCGCAACATGGCCAGGTGATCTACCTCACGCATCACAGACACCTAATCGATATTGCGAAAAAGGTGTGTCCATCGGTACGGGTACATGATTTCGACCACTTCCAGCGGCAGGCAACAGTGAGCGGAATAGCGGCGGAATAAGATATAAACGCAGCTATCCCTTTTGCTCGTGCGGTACGATGACCTTTTCGGTCTGTTCCCGATCACGCCTCTGTCTCGGCGGCTGTAAGGCTGGTTTTAATTGGCTCTCTTGAATTGGGGAGATCATGCCATCCGCACGGAGGCTGCATTGCGGACTGGCGAGCCGTCCTGGTTATGAAGAGTACGCTTGGACCCGATTGTCGGCCGGCTCGTTGCAGGCCTGGGATTGACGCCACGTGGGTGACAAGGAAGCGGACATGCGCGATTGGCCGTGTGTTCGTCCCCTGTCGGTTTCGATCCCACAGGCTTCCTGCCGCGGGCTAGCTGTTCGGATTAACAACCTCGGACACAGGCTCCTTCGCGGCCTCACCTGGTTTTGCGATAACGACATAGGTCCCCGCTAATGCGAGCGCTGCTGCGAAAATAATCGCCACGAAGATGTACATATGGTGGCGAGCTTTGCTACCCGAGGACATGTGATCTCTCTCTAAAGACGACGGAGAAAACGCACACACGACGACTTGAGTTCCCGGTGCGCGAAAGATATCAACCGGGGATCCCTGGTCGCATGCCCTCGGAGTTGAAGACGCGACCATCAACTTGAACGGTGGTGGTTCAGATATGGTGGGGGCTCTTCACGCCCAAACATCTTCAGTCTGCTGCTCTAACGGGGCTTTCCGCGGTTCGGGTTCGAGCGGTCTGCCGAAGCAAAAGGATCGCCTCACCATATATCTCCCGGCGGCGCGCTTCGCGCATTGCCACCAATCGAGTCCGGGTCGCAGGCGAACGATGATCGTCCGGTCTCCGCACTGCCAGTTCCTCGTTTTCGACGAGATCGGCCAAGATATTGCGCATCACACCATTGAGTTCACGCAGTTCGCGCATCTCGGACAGCACCGGAGACGTATGGAGCCTCCGGGCGATTGCGGCGTCGATCGACTTTTCCGTCAGCCGCGTTTTCGCGAGCAGATATCGAGCGGCCAGAGTGGCAACGAGCGTGATGACCGCGGCTGAGATGATGACAAGCATGACGTGGCTCCTGACCCCACTTACATCGTGCTCGCACGGGCATTGTTCAATGCCTGATCGGCATAGAACTGGAAGTGGATTGGATGGCGGCTGCTGCCCCAAATTTCGCGGCCGAAGGACTATGTGCCGCCGAGCTACCGCTCGCAGAAGAATCCGATATGGGAAGGGGTTTGCTGCAGTGCTGCGATCAGACGCTAAACTCTCCGCGAGGTGTGCCAAATGGCGTGCATGTCGGGGGAGCTCAGGCTTCAATGCAGTTATCGGAGATTGCCGCGGCGGGCACAATCGCCGATTTTGAAGACATCGGCCATCCTGTCTGCCTCCTCGGCCTCGAGCGTATTAAGCAGCACGCCGTCAAAATCGAGCGGCCAGCCCGTAAAGATGTCGATGATCGACCAGCACTGGTGGTAAACATTCTTGAAGACCCAATATTGTAGGTGCGACATACGCGAAAGGTAGCGCTCGCAACATCGTGGGAGGCGCGCACTGCGATCGGGTCATTGCGATCTTTGGCGGACCGCAGCCTCGTTCTGAGCAAGTTGACCCTTGGGAGAAGTCGGAACATCCTCGCTCGCCCATATCAAAACGGCCAAAGCCGCGACCGACAGATAGCCAAGCTTGTGTGTCAGGACGCTGCGCGCGGCTTGCGAGCGCGTGCAGCAAGTTCTCGTAACTGAGTTCATTCGTCTCGCCCATTGGTGGTTTCCGCGGAGCCTAAGGCCTTGGTTGAGCCGAGCCAATCCCCAGAAATGGGCTACCGAGCTCTGCATTTGCGTGGCGTTGCCAGCAGCCGCCCCGCGTAAGCGACCGGATCGCGACAGGCTGTCGTCAAGCTAGAACCCCGGCAGATCCCTGTATTGCGCAGGCGCCTCCAAGATACAGTGGGCAGCTACAGCGGCCTGGATTGGCGTTCGATGCGGGCAGGGGAAGAGACGTAATGTACGACAATGGCGGCAAACGCTCGAACGCTTTGGTCGACGGCCCGGCGGGATTAGGGCGGGAGTGGCATCAACAGCAAAACGAATGTGGCATGTCCATTGGATTTCAGTGATGTAGCTCATTGGCTCCCTCACGACATGGGAGTGAGCCCCTTGATCGCCCGCAAGGGTTGGTGCAATACCGTCGACGTTGGATAGCTTAGGAGTTTCGGAATGCCCGATGAACCCTTCGAAAAGCTCAAGGACTATATGTACACCCTGATAATCGTTGCAGTTATCTTCTTGGTGATTGCGGCCGCAGGTGGAACACCCATAGGGTTTGGGCCGCGATAAGGCTGAAGGGTCATTGCCAATGCCATAGGCTTCTTGATTATGGCCTTGGCCTCGATGATCGCGTGCGCGTTTGGCCACCAAGTTGTGTGTGAGTCCCTCCTGCAGGCCACTATGACGGATCTATATTGAGCCACCTTGAGGCTATCGCGGGATTGCCGCGACATGGAGAGCACGATAGCGTCGCGGCTATGTAAACCCGGCCGCCATTATCCCGTCGGATATCCGCGTTCGCGACGATATGATGCGCCTGCTTGGGTTAGCTTGCAGCGGGGACGTAGCCCAAGCGAACCCTCCCGCTGAATGAGGCCTGCCTTCTCGGCGAGGATGACCGTTTTGATGCCGACGTTATGCGGGAGGGGGCGAAACGCTACGTCACTCATCGAATTCAACAGCAACATAAGACGAACAGAGGAGTTGATCTGTATTCCCGGCATGCGAGGCTCCAATTCACCTCGCTGAAACGACACCGCTGAAAAGTTGTTCGGGAGGGATTGTTCAAAACCGTACAGAAGCCGATTTGCCCTTATATCGCGAATAGGAGGAAGATCTGCATTCCCATCATTACGAAGTTGGAAAGCTTTGTGCGGCAGTGGACAGGAAAATTGCGATCAAGTAGCAACTGCCACCAACAGCGACGTTTTGGAAAGATGGGCTACACGACAGACCTCACATGGCCATTGTGTATGCCGGGTCCGTTTCTTCGTCTACAGGTTCAGTCAGCACGACCTCCTCTGGAAGCGGTGTCATACCCGTGCGGATCTCTTCCGCATGCCACCACATCGCGTCGCGGGGCATGCGCGCCCGACGAAGAGGCTCCATTTCCGTGAAAATGAATCGGCGCCTGTAAGCGCTGGGGCTTTCGGCAATGTAAAACGGCTTCATGCGCTCTTGTCCAAGGAACCATGGCTTCTTTAGGAAGCGTTCCGGCGCGTCGGTCCAAAGCGGAGCCGGTCCTAGCCTCCACCTACGGCAGAGGTGTTCCCCAATAGCTCTCACCAGCGCGTCAAAACGCTGGTCAACCGTTAAATCGGGTGTATCAACGAGCCGCTCTCGTCTCCGGCGACTTGAGGGATCAATGTAAAAACCGTCAAGAAAACTGGCAAGGTGGTATCGAAACTCGCTACCCGTCTCAAGGTGCGAGTGGACGGCCGCGGCCAGCGATCCAGGTCGGACTCGCTTGCATTGGCGCCATTGTATTCATCTACCAAACCCTTGATCTTCGTGCTCAATTGCTAGGAGACGGGGGGAACGACGATTCCCGGAATGTTAGGATAGCACTGCTCCATGAGTTCAACAATCTTCTCGTAGGTGTTGATCCCGGTGAGTTCCATCAGCGCCACAGCATCTGTCGCGTCTAGCGATCGCACGGCCGAGATCGTCTGCTGAGTCTCGCGCTTAAAATTCCCAAGTGACGGTCATCGTTGCTGGCTATCTCGGCAAAGGTAACTTGCATCGGAGCTTGTCGCCACTAGTTCCGACTTCAATATCATAAAGGCAAATGTTAATGTCAAAAATCGCTGTGATCGGAATGGGAGCTATGGGTAGCGCTGTCGCGGAAGCCCTTATGTCCTCCGGAGCGGAAATCAGTACCACCTTGGAAGGACGCAGTTCAGCGACACGGGATCGGGCTGCGGTTGCTGGCATCCGTGAGGAAGACCTGATGTCGTTGGTCGACGCCGATATCATCTTGTCGATTGTCCCGCCGTCTCAGGCTTTAGCGGTGGCCGACAAGGTCGCGACGGCGGTTCGCTCATCCAAATCTTCTACGACATTCGTTGACTGCAATGCCGTTTCTCCACAAACGATGGAAAAGGTCTCTGAAGTCTTTAAGGACACTGCTGCGACAGTTCTCGACGCCTGCATTATCGGTGGTCCGCCACAGGCAGGCAAACCCGGCCCCCGCTTCTATATCAGCGGAGATGCAAGAGAGACCGTAGCGGTTCTCACCGAATTCGGCTTGGATGCGCGTCTTCTTGAGCGCGATGTCGGTGCCGCATCGGCACTCAAGATGTGCTACGCCGGTATCAACAAAGGCCTGATTGGCCTCGGCACCGCGATGCTGTTGGCAGCCGCTCGGAATGGAGCTGACAAAGCCCTGATGGCGGAGCTATCCGAAAGTCAGCGGCAGCTGGTCGAGAAGCTCGGCCACGGCATTCCTGACATGTATCCCAAAGCGTACCGTTGGGTTGCGGAAATGAACGAAATTGGCGCGTTTCTGGGAGCGGATGAGCCAGCTGTCGAAATATTCGCTGGAATGGCAGGTGTCTTCCAGCAAGTTGCGGACGACCAGGCCGGCAACAACGGTCTAACGGCCGTTTTGAGCGGCATGTTAGCCCAGCGACCGGAAGGAAGCCTCAACCGATACGATGCCTTGAGCAATGGCAACTTTGATGAAGGCAGTAGAGGTCTGGAGCCGGTCCCAAGCGCTCGCGAAAGTCACGACGAAGTCGAATTGGAGGCCGAACTGGAGGAGGGGCTCGAGGATAGCTTCCCTGCCAGTGATCCGGTATCGGCGATCGTGACGAGCATACCGGGGACGACGAAGAGATAGAGGCTGCAGCTTTCGCCGGGCTGCGCCAGCTTGGTGCGTGTCCTGCTTCTAAGAACGCGGTTGGAACAAAGTAGTGGTCGGTAGATTTAACCTGCGCGGCTGCTGCGGGGGTCGCGTCCATGAAGTGGAGGGAATTTCGGAATGCATCTGGTGCGGACAAATGTTGCCAGGACGACAGAGGCGACTGTCACGGTGGAGTTTCATGGGGAGGGCAACGAGCTTGTGGCTGTCCGCATGTCAGCCGACAGCGTTTCCAGCGATGACGACGCTATAGCGTTCGCTGCGCAGATGTTGGAAGACTTGCGTATTGCTGCGACCACGCCCGGACCAGCAACGACCCGCGAGGGAGCAAGCATCGCTGAAATGCTTGCTGCCGAGGAAGCGATGAAGTCCAGCTGATTGCAGCGATGGAAGATCGCTCATCAGCATTTCACAATTTGTCCAGGAACCATGCTGCTGCAAGTGAGGGCCGCACCTCCGACAAAGCGGGGGCCTCAAAGTCTGCCTGCATGTGTTCTGAAGATATCTGCCTGTCTGCTACACGCTGTGGGTTCCCTGGCATGGGCTTACGAAGACGGGGGTCAGGACGGAGATCTGGCACTAGAATCTAGGGAAGCGCGGCTATGAGAGCCGGCCCGCTGGGGTAGCACTACCAGCGGACCACCATGTCCTGCCGAAGGCGTTATGCCTTATCGACGACCTTCTTTACTGCGTCCTTAGCCTGGCCTTTCGCCTGCTGAGCATCGCCCTTGGCTTCTTGCGCCATGCCCTTTGCCTTCATATCACGGTTATCGGTTGCATCGCCCACGCTTTGGCGGGCTTTGCCAGCCAGTTCATTGGCTTTACCGGAAACCTTGTCAGCTGTGCTTCCCATCGGAAAACTCCTCTCAAGAGACTTGATTGCCTCGAAGGGGTGAACCTCTGTCCGAAAAGTTCGTTCCGCCGCGACCGCCTGATTGCGCCTTGAGCGATATCGCTATCGGCGTCACGATTGGCAGGCCTGGCTTGACCTTTCGCAACCGGAGGCCGAGCTTATCAGACCGCTGCCGGCGGGCAGCCTCGCTGTAGAGCTGGTTCGTCAATGCCGTGACATGTTGGGGGCCACACACCTAGAGGCGCGGGCGCACAGCAAGCGTGTGCCCTCCCCAGATCCTCGAAGGACATTGCGCCACTTTACTGGGAATTGCCAAAGCGTCGAACCGCGCGATCAGGCATTGGCAAAGGAAAAAATCATCGCCAAAACTCTTTCAAGCCACCGGTCGCGCCAACGACCGGATCGTTGCCTGGTATTGAAAGCGACGAAATGATCGCAAGCAGCTCGGCGCTCGGTGCCTGCGTCTGGATATCTGCCTGCTGGCGCGGAGGGTAAGCTCCGACGATCTCGAAGTCGCTTGATGCCTCTATTTTCTTGTGGCCCGTTCCTGCTGGTAGGAGAAGGCAATCTCCCGTCGCGAGTTCGATGATTTCGCCACCAGGTCCGCCGAGTTGAAGCTTGGCTGTACCGCGCCCCACGCCCAACGCCTCATGCGCTCCCGAGTGGTAATGATGATAATCGAACACGCCATCGCGCCAGATACCGGTCCAGCCGTTCTCCTCGAATGCCTCCTCGAAATCCGACGAGGTGGCATGGAAAATTGCCTGGCGGTAGATCAGGACTGGCAACCGAGTGTTGTTTGGGACCCAGTCACTTGGTCTAAAAGATTTGTGCTCGATGTTCATAGGAGTTGGCCCGTTGAGGATAGGGCGGCGGCAACGGCCGTAGCCCGCATTCGACCAACCACCGAAAGCAGAAACAGTTCCGAAATTAAGTGCCCTTTCTGCGCTGCTCGGGAACAACTTCCTATCACGGAGCTTTTGATCTCTCCTTCATGAAAAAGGTTAGATGATCAATGGCTTCCGCCGACCAGTTTAATATGCAGAACCCGCTCACGCAGTATCCTCAGCCGAAATTTCCTGAGCAACCACAGCCAGTACCCGGCTTGGCGAGCAAGATGCAGCCTGTGCCCGATCACGGTGAAACATCCTATAAGGGTACCGGTCGACTGAACGGTCGCAAAGCACTCGTGACTGGTGGCGACTCCGGGATCGGCCGGGCAGCCGCGATTGCCTTCGCCCGTGAGGGAGCCGACGTCGTCATAAACTATCTGCCTGAAGAACAGAGCGACGCGGAGGAGGTGATCAAGCTCATTGAGGCGGAAGGCCGAAAGGCAGTCGCGATCCCTGGCGATCTCAAACGCGAAGCGTTCTGCAAAAAGCTTGTTGAGACAGCGAATGACGAGCTGGGCGGTCTCGATCTCCTGGTCAATGTGGCTGGTCGCCAGAAAGCCATCGCCGACATTTCGCAGCTGACAACCGAACAATTCGATGAAACCTTCAAGACGAATGTCTACGCCCTGTTCTGGATATGCAAGGCGGCTGTCCCGCTCATGCCTGAAGGCTCATCGATCATCAATACCGCTTCCATTCAAGCTTACCAGCCGTCTGCGACACTTCTCGACTACGCGCCGACGAAGTCGGCAATCGTCGCGTTCAGCAAGGCACTGTCCAAGCAGGTTCTGCCAAAGGGGATCCGCGTGAACATCGTGGCACCTGGTCCATTCTGGACGCCGCTGCAGACATCCGGAGGCCAAACGCAGGACGTCATCACGGCGTTCGGCAGCGAGGTCCCGATGAAACGTCCCGGTCAGCCAGCCGAATGTGCGCCAATCTACGTTTTCCTGGCCTCCCAGGAATCGAGCTACATCACGGGCGAGAGCTTTGGCGTGACCGGCGGCAATACGCTACCCTGATGCTGGGAACCCTCGTTCCAGTCAGGATTGACGGCTATCTCCCACTGGAGCACTACGCTGCAGTGGGAGGTGGTCGCTCAGTTGCCCTTGTCGGCGCTGACGGCGCCATTGACTGGTGGTGCGCCCCCGACATGGACTGCCCGCCGCTGTTCAACCGTCTGCATGATCCAGCGGGCGGTCAATTCACCATCACGCCGACCGCAGAGTTTCACATCGAGCGGCAATACCGGCAAGACAGCAATGTTCTGGAAACGATCTTCATCACCGACACCGGGTCTGCCCGGTTGACCGAGTCCCTGAACAGCGGTGTCGCTGGACGGCTGCCGTGGTGCGAACTGGCTCGTCGAATTGAAGGTTTGAGGGGTTCTGTCGAATTCAAAATTACGCTGGAGCCGACATGCGCTGAGCGGCAGGTAAGGCGCGCCGATCATCCGAACGCAGCAATACGGTATATCGGGGATTTGACAACAACCTTCTGTCACGATGATAAGGTTGGTATCATCGTCGATGAGGATCAGCGAACACTTGCCTGCCACACGACGTCAGCCGGTTCATCGACATGTGTTGCTTTTCTCGTGGCCGATCAAGCTCCTCTTGCCATACCAAACCTCAAGGATATCGACCGTCGGATTGACCTCAGCGATGACGAGTGGCGAAGGTGGTCCAGCGAGTTGGCCTATGACGGCCCATTCAAAGGCGACCTTGTGCGCTGTGCGCTATCCCTGAAATTTCTCGTCTATTCCAAGACTGGGGCTATCGCTGCAGCCGCGACGTCTGGACTTCCTGAGCGGTTTGGCGGCGTCAAAAACTATGATTACCGATATGCGTGGGTGCGGGATGCTGCCTATACGATCAAGGCTTTGCTGCGTGCGGGATCACTTGAGGAGCCCATCGGTGCTTTTGGCTGGTTGGTCCGTACCATATCTGACGATGGGCCGGTACCGAAGGTCGTCTACACATTGACAGGCGAGGCAGTGCCTGACGAGCGAACGGTCGCCGTCCCCGGGTACAAGGCGTCATCGCCTGTCAGGGTGGGCAATAGGGCCAGAACACAGACACAGCTCAGCTGTTACGGCGATGTCCTGGAAACCGCAGCCCTGTTTGCAAAATGTGGCCATGTCCTTGATCCGCAGGCAGCCGGGCTTATGGCAGGCTTGGCGGATCAATGCCTGACACGGTGGCGCGAGCAGGACTGCGGTATTTGGGAGCTTGAGGACCAGCAACACTACACCTTTTCCAAAATTGGCTGCTGGCTGGCGCTGAAGAACGCGGCCTGGCTTGCCAGGGAAGGACATATCAGGGGCGACGCTGATCGCTGGCTTGGCGTGAGCGATCAAATACGCAAATGGATCGACGAGAACTGCTGGTCCAGCGAGAAGCAGGCATACACATTTTTTGCCGGGACCGATCGGCTCGACGCGGCGCTCTTGCTGACAACCCGCTTCGGTTTCGAGCACGACGACCGCCTCAAGAGTACGCGGGCCGCAATCGAACGAGAGCTGGCTGTCGGTCCGCTGGTTTACCGCTACAGCGGCGCTGCGAAGGAGGAGGGGACTTTTGTTGCCTGCTCATGCTGGCTTGTCGAAGCATATGCCTTCTTAGGTGAGGTCGATCATGCCGAGCAATTGCTCAAGCGCTTGCTCGAAAGGCTTGGAAATAATTTCGGCATTCTGAACGAAGAGATCGATCCGGCGACCGGCTCGGGGCTTGGAAACCTGCCTCAGGGCCTCAGCCACCTTGCACTGCTACATGCCATCTATTCCATTGAGGAAAATCGATGACCAATGGCAAGCCGGCTTTGCGGCGGAAAACTGTTGACTGCGGATCTGCTAGCATCAATGCTTCGATGACAGCCCGGGTTGTGGGCGACGCATCGAGCTTGCCACCGTTGATTTCCTCAACAGCCTGGTAAAAGCCACCAACCCATTTACCCGACAGGATAGCAAAGATCCGAAAAACACCTCGGATCTTCTGGGTCCTACCGCATCCGCAGGGGTCGCGTAACGTTCCTTGCCCTCAGCATGCACACCTTTCCACCGTGAAAATTGTTCCATTGGTGGCTTAAGCCAAAGGGCCTATGTGATTTCGCGCGCCTTCAATTGGATATTGACGGCGCACCAGGCGGCACTTGGGCAGCCTGGCAAGCGGAAGGTAACGGACCGGGTAGCTCATGGCATAGTCAGCAGAGCAGCGAGCAAACACCGGCTATCCCGCCTTGTTTAGCCGACGAGTTACATCATCGCGGCGGCAGGTATTCCTAAACGGTACACTATTTATGCCGCCTTAAGCCTGTCGTCGTCCGAGTGTGGAAGGGAAGGTTCCGGTTTTGAACGACTCATCAACTAGCTGCTTATTGGTTTGGCCGCATTGCGGTAGGAGCCCGCTGAACCCCCGCTTTCGAGCGCGGCGGGCTCCGCAACTGAAGCGCTTGTTCGGCGCAGATTACTGCCTGGGTCTGCCGGTGTCGCTCATCGCGACATATTCCCCAGGTAAAGGCTCGCGCCTTTCTTTCCGCACTTGCAGCGCATGGCTTTCGCGAGCGCTCCCATGGTGACATCCTTCCCGAACCTTCGCTGGATCTCCCAGCGGCTCACCGGCTTGCGGCGTTTGCATGCCAAGCACTGAGCAAAAATGGTGTTGTACTCTGCCAGCTCGCCGATCGTCCTATCATCATCGGCCTTCGGCTCTTCCTTCAGCAGGACTGTGCCGGCTCCAGCATACGAGAGCTTGCAGGTCTCATTGATCGGCGCGTTCGGTCCGCGCGTGCAGCCGAACCGCGAAGCCAGATGGTAACGAAGGCTCGGCATGCTCTGATCACCGGATTCGGCCAGAAGATCGTCTGCCGATGCCGCGCCGGCCCTTTCGCATTTGATGCAAAGGAACTCGACGGTCCGGCCGGCATATTCAGACAGCCAGTAGGCGCCATTACGAGGCACCGAGCCGCTCCAGGCGCCAGCCGCCGGCAGGGGGCTTTCCACCTCTCATCGCAACACGGTAGTCAGCTTCGATGATCGCTTCCTCTTTGGCTGCGGTAACGCTTTCGGCCCAGCGAGTGATCCGGAATTTGCCGACCCGGAATATGTACCGCTTCAGGTTTTTGCGTTTGCCAGCCGTGTAGCCCGCCTGGAAGATGGTCCAGGCTGCGTGGACGTCCGTGCGTTCCCTGAATTCGGGTGTCTGGGCGTTCCACCATTCGTCGAAAGCCTTGCGAAACTGCGTCTTAGGTTGCGGTTTGTCGAGCACGTCAATCCCCGTGCTCGCAGGCAGGCCCAGACAAGCGAGCAAAGCCCTTGCCCGTTGCGGCCCCCGCAAGGGTCGATTGAATGCGCAGATGCCAACAGTTATCGAGCAGCGCCTGGATAGCTGCTATTGCGTCGCCGTCAAGCCAAGCGTGAGCCGCGGCGGACTCGTCGGAAGCGGACGGCCTTGGCGGATTTTTTATAACATGAGACATCAAATAGGTTCCTGGTTGGCCTGATGCGCTCTGATCCGAACGTAGGCGCCGCCGATAGCGTCATCGATGTCGCCTTGCCACGGAAACCAAGCTGCCTTCGAGAACCGGTCCGGGTTATAAAGCCGGTGGCCGCCGCAAGCCTGCTTAGCCGCTTCGTCGATCGCCACTTCTATTTCGCCATACGGCCCAGCGTCGGGCATCGCATAGGCGCAAGCCACGGCAAAACGCAGACTGCTGATCGCACGCGTGCCAACCATCCGAATGAGGTCGGGGTGGACATCGGCTGCGCTCACCTCGCCAGCGGGTGTCATATACATATCGACACCGTTATCCTGTGCAGCGGCATGGTCTATCGATCGCGCAAACATGCTCGTTCTCCGTGGTTCGAATTGTGAGGTAGGCGGCCGCATCGCCAAGATTGTTCCTATTATGTTCCGATGGCGTCGAGAGTCAATATCGATCTCGTGCTCGACCTAAACAAAGCTTTGGCTGGCGATCTTGTGAGCCGAGACAACGGTTAAACTTTTGTCGAGGGTAGCAGGTGCGCTGCGCGAGCTTGACCTGGCGGTGTGGCACTTCGGGCAGGGAAGCCACGCAGATCGTCAGTTGGGATCGGGAAGGGTCACAGATTATCTGGGAGGATCGAAAGGCGATGTGGCAGTTCAGCAAGCGGGTGAACTCGATAGCAGGAGTGCGGCGCATCCCTGCCTCCTCACGCATATTGGCAGGGTGGCTGCCAGAACTCCGTGTCAAAGAGGATGAAAGACAGCGGGCCGAACAAAGTTCAACGGTTCGCGATGATGATCAAGCTACCTGCCTCGTCTCGATGAAGTAGTAAGTCCGGCTGTCGATGCCGACATGGCGTTCCCCGCTGAGGCACGCGAGGCCAGCCCTGCCGGTCTCCGCGGCAAGCATGCGGCATCGCGGTCGATCACACACCCTGAATTTGCACTTCCTCCTGCTCCAATCGCGGTTGTCACATCTAACCGCGGGTGTCGCTGGCCGTCGTCAGCGTAGGCTGCCGCATAGAGAGGAAGCTCTGGGTCACTTGCGCTTATCGTTTTGTGACGGGGATCTTCGCGGGCCGCGATCCAACTGAAAAGTAGACAACAAAAAGGCGCGCCGACTTGGCGCGCCTCTAAACGCTTCGAGCCTTCAAAATCAGGCGCGATCGACGATGTTCTTCACAGCATCCTTCGCCTGACCCTTCGCCTGCTGCGCATCGCCGTTGGCTTCCTGCGCAAGACCCTTGGCCTGCATTTCCCTGTCGTTGATGGCTTTTCCAACAGCCTGCTTGGCCTGGCCTGCCAGTTCGTTTGCCTTGCCAGAAATCTTGTCGCTGGTGCTACCCATTTGAAATTCTCCTCAGAGACATAAGCGTCTCGGCCAAGAAACGGCGCATGCGGTGTTTGGTTCCACGCTGCCAGAAACGCCACCAAACCCGCAAGCGCGCCGCAAGTTGCATTGGATCGGCTGATTGCTTGAGCCTTGAGGCGCCAGCGGTTGCCGGCAGTCGTTCGGAGCGTCACTGCGGCTGCGCTCCAGCAGGCGAAATGCAGCTATTTCGCTGCATTTCGACAGGCCGACCCCCAATCAGCTCTCAATGCATGGCTGCCAGCGATGTTGCCGTCTCACGATAGCCGTGCAGCGGTCGCCCGAGCATCGTTATCAGCCGCTCCACGTCACCTTGTTCAGGGATCATGCCGTGGCTCACGTAGCGTTCGGCCATAAGCCGCATTTCATAGGCGGTCCATTTCGGCATGAATGTTGCCATGGTCTGCTCGAAGCCGCTCGGGTCGTCGCCGCCGTAGACGATAGGCCGGCCGAGAACGTCGGACCAGATATCGGCAACACTTTGGCCGGTGAGCGTGTCCGGTCCGACCAGATTGATCGTCACCAGTGGAAGTTTGCCGGTGGCCATGTCGCGACGGATGAGTTCGATGGCTGCCACCTCGGCGATATCGCGCGCGTCGACCATCGCAACGCCCTTTGACCCGATCGGCATTGGATAGACGCTGTGGTTGATGACAACGTCCTTGATCATGATCTCATTGTCGATGAAGTAGCTCGGGCGCAGGATCGTCGCGCTGAAACCCATCTCTTTCAACATTTGCTCGGCGCCGGCCTTCACCGCGAAGTGCGGGACATTGACGGCGCGATGCGCGTCGAAGACCGACAAATAGACGACGCGTTCGACACCGGCTTCTCTGGCGATGTTCAGTGTGATGATCGCCTGGGTGAATTCGTCGCCTGTGACCGCGTTCAGGAGGAACAACGTTCGCACGCCCTTAAAAGCGTTGCGAAGAGCGTCGAGGTCGAGAATCTCGCCTTCTGCGACTTCGACCTCCATTGGAAAGTCGGCCTTTGACGCGTCACGGGTGAGAATCCTGACGGTGGCTTTGCGAGCCACGAGCTGATTGACGACATGCCGACCGACACGACCCGTTGCACCGATTACGAGGATTGTCATGGAAGTTCTCCTTGCGTTGTTGACAACCCGAATATGAATGGATCACTGATGACCCACTAGACGGGAATTTTGGACCAAATGTCTCGCAGGTGGAACAGCTGATGGATCTTCTCGGGCTTGCCGATTTCGTTCTTGTTGCCAGGCATGGCGGTTTTGGTCGCGCAGCGCGCGCGACCGGACGCCCCAAAGCAACGCTCTCGCGACGCGTCAGCGACCTCGAAGCCAGCCTCGGACTGCGCCTTGTTGAACGCGGTGCAAGGACGCTGAAGCTCACGGAGGAGGGGAGGGCACTGCACCACCGTGCCGGGGCACTTCTCATGGAATTGGACGAGACGGCGTCGGCAATTGCAGCTGGGGGCGAGCGACCGCGCGGGAGGCTGCGGATCAGCGCTCCGTTGCTGTTTTCCCAGATGGCGATGGGAAAGCTGGCATCGAGTTTTGCGCTGCAATATCCCGATGTGCGGCTCGACGTCACGACTGAAGACCGGGCAGTGGACATGGTTGAGGAGGGCTATGATCTGGTCATTCGGGTAAACCCGGACGCGGACAACGCCCTCGTCGGCAGGGCCTTCCTTCGCGACCGGCTTGTCATCGTCGCGCCGTTGTCGCTGCAAGCGCCACCGGAAGGCACCAACGTGCCTGTGGTCGTGCGCGGCCCGCCGGGGCCGCCTGATACTTGGCACGTGAACCGCAACGGTTCGGCATTTACGATAGGTGCGGAGCCGATCCTTGGACTGACGTCTTTGTTGAATGTGCGCGATGCTGTGCGAATGGGCGTGGGTGCTGCCCGCCTGCCGATTTCGCTGGTAAGTGGCGATATTGCCGCTGGGAGGCTCTCGTTATGGGGCGATGTGCAAGGATCGGATATCAGGCTTTGGGCTCTTTATCCTTCGAGACGACTGCTTAGCGCGCGCGTCTCAGCGTTCCTCGATCACCTGAGGGAAGCGTTTCCGGACGGATCACCGGAAGCGCTTTCGGCTTACATCGACTGCTGATCGACAAGGGTAAAGAGCGTTTCAGGAGCTCGGCGACCACCATATTGGCGAAAACGATGCGCGGCTCGTCTCGGTCGCAGAAGCCAGCCGGCTATCGCTATTGCGCCGAGCGGCTTTAACATTGGTCCGCGCCGGCGTATCCGACGAGGAAGAAGCGCGCCGATTTCCGGTTCGGGGAGATGGGCATGACGTAAACCCGTTCGGGATCGATCCGGACAGGCGGTACCACCAGTGCCCGAGCCGGCGGCTAGCGCTGCCGGCTCGGAGCTTTGCCCTATACAGCTTGGTCTGCTTCCATGGCCGCAGCCATGAGCTGATCGCGCTCGCGAAGTCCTTTGTTGAAAAGTCGGGCGACGGCAACCGTTAGCTTTGCAACGGCACCCGGGTCATTTGCGATGCCCTTTGCACGGACGACCTCCCTGACCACCCCGGCGCATAGACGTGCATCGTCTCTTGAAATCGGTTCTATCATGACAACCGCTCGCTAGTACCCGCCCCTGGGAAGGGGCGGGCTGGCCTTTGGAGACTAGAAATCCATGCCGCCACCGGCGGGCAGAGCAGGCGCGGCTTCCTTTCTGGGCTTTTCAGCGATCATCGCTTCTGTTGTTACCAGAAGTCCTGCAACCGAAGCCGCATCCTGGAGTGCGGTGCGAACAACCTTGGCGGGGTCGATGACACCTTGCGCGTAAAGGTCGCCATATTCGCCGGTTTGAGCGTTCCAACCGAACGACGGCTCGTTCTTTTCACGCAGCTTGCCAACCACGATCGAGCCTTCGGCACCGGCGTTTTCGGCTATCTGCCGTACGGGGGCCTCGATCGCCCGGCGAACGATGTCAATCCCGACCCGCTGATCGTCGTTGGCCGTGGGCAGACCCTCAAGCGCCTTTGCCGCGCGCAGCAGCGCAACGCCGCCGCCGGGCAGAATGCCTTCCTCGACCGCCGCGCGCGTTGCATGTAAGGCATCGTCCACTCGGTCCTTCTTTTCCTTCACCTCGACCTCCGTCGAGCCTCCGACACGGATGACAGCGACGCCACCCGCGAGTTTTGCCAGGCGCTCCTGCAGCTTTTCGCGGTCGTAATCGGATGTCGTCTCCTCGATCTGCGCGCGGATCTGGGCGACGCGGCCATCGATCTCGGACTTCGAGCCGACGCCATCGATGATGGTCGTGTTTTCCTTCTCGATCGCCACCTTCTTGGCTCGGCCGAGCATGTCGAGCGTGACGTTTTCAAGCTTGATGCCGAGGTCTTCGGAAATGACAGTGCCGCCTGTGAGGATGGCAATGTCTTCAAGCATCGCCTTGCGGCGATCGCCAAAGCCTGGCGCCTTGACGGCAGCAATTTTGAGCCCGCCACGCAGCTTGTTGACGACGAGTGTCGCAAGTGCCTCGCCTTCGACGTCTTCGGCAATGATCAGCAACGGTTTGCCGGACTGAACGACCGCTTCCAGGACTGGCAGGAGAGCCTGTAGATTCGAGAGCTTCTTCTCATGGATGAGGATATAGGGATCCTCCAGCTCGACGCGCATCTTGTCCTGATTGGTGACGAAATACGGGCTGAGGTAACCGCGATCGAACTGCATGCCTTCGACCACTTCGAGCTCGGTCTCGGCGGTCTTGGCCTCCTCGACGGTAATGACGCCCTCATTGCCGACTTTCTCCATCGCCTCGGCGAGGTACTGGCCGATCTCGGCGTCGCCGTTCGCAGAAATGGTGCCGACCTGAGCGATTTCGGAATTGCTGGTGATTTTGCGGGCGTTGACCTTCAGCTCCTTGACCACGGCGTCGACGGCAAGATCGATGCCGCGCTTGAGATCCATCGGGTTCAAACCCGACGCCACAGCCTTGGCGCCTTCCTTGACGATTGCCTGCGCAAGCACTGTTGCTGTGGTCGTGCCGTCGCCGGCCAGATCATTGGTCTTCGACGCCACCTCGCGCAACATCTGTGCGCCCATGTTCTCGAACTTGTCTTCGAGCTCGATTTCCTTGGCCACCGAAACGCCGTCCTTGGTAATGCGCGGGGCGCCGTAGGACTTGTCGATAACCACATTGCGACCTTTAGGGCCGAGCGTCACCTTGACGGCGTTGGCAAGAATATCGACCCCACGCAACATGCGCTCACGGGCATCGGTATTGAATTTGACTTCTTTCGCAGCCATGTCTTCACTCCTTCAATAGGCAGCTTTTTGACTGATATCGTTCGCCTGACAGCCAGCGGTCAGGCGGCTTTCTTCTGTTCGACCTCGGCCTCGATAACGCCAAGAACGTCGCTTTCCTTCATGATCAGCAGGTCTTCGCCGTTGATCTTGATCTCGGTACCCGACCATTTGCCAAACAGGATGCGATCACCCGCCTTGACGTCGAGCGCCTGAACCTCGCCCGCGTCATTGCGCGCGCCGCCGCCGACGGCAACAACCTCGCCCTCTTGGGGTTTTTCCTTGGCGGTATCGGGTATGATGATGCCGCCTTTGGTTTTTTCCTGGCTCTCGATGCGGCGCACGAGAATGCGATCATGAAGCGGTCGGAACGACATGTTTTCCTCCATTGAGCAAAAATAATGACGTTGAACCCGGACCGGACCGGATGACAGTCAGGGCGGGTGCGAACCTCAACCCGAGCGTTCGCGCGAAAAATTTATTTTCGAGATTTTTTGATTTCAAGTAGGTGGCGACAAAAAATTAGCACTCACCCCACGTGGCTGCTAACAAAATGAAATCTAACGATAAAATATGGATTATGGGTGAGGTGCGTTGATCGCGGCGCCGTTTTGCGCCACCATGATCACGCAGAAAAATGGAGCTTCGCTATGCAGTTTTCATCGGATCTGGACCGCCAGCTCAATGGTTACGGGCTAACCACCGCACACATCCTCTATCGTATCCCCGACTTTGTGTCCGTCCTGCAGACCTACGTCTGGCAAGACTATGATCAGGCTCCCGACTTTCCGGTGATGCGCAGGTTCCTTCATTTCTGGGAGGCATCGCTCGATGGAGCGCTGCATTCGGTCCGTTACAGCCATCAGAGGCTGGTCGGGCCAAACGAATGGCGGCGCGTTGATGGCGAGTTCAAGCTAAACTGACCCTGAAAGAGCTTTGCTGCTCATTCTAGCTCGTGTGCGACCCAACTGCAGGGCCCGCTAGCGATCGGTCGTTGCTTGGCTTTGGTCGTCCTGAAATCCTGTATGGAATGCGCGTCCCTGCTGGCAAACCTCGGTTCTTGTGGGCAGTTCAGAGACCATCGGCACCGCGGTGAATGCTCAGTGACGCCTCAAAGCCTGCCATCTTGACGCGCCCTGGCTTCCCTCGCACATCGAGCAGCGTGAAGAGCGGCTCGTACGCCAGGGCAACGATCAGGTCGATGTTTTGCCAATGCGGCGCAAGGCTCGCTCGACGCTACCATCCTTTAAAACAATCCGCACAAGGCCGCTTCAGTGCCGCAACGCTCTCTGACATTGGTCGTGACGGACACATCCGCGGCGCAGGGACGCACGCACAGAAACTATAAATTGCCGATGGTGGGCATTCCGGGAAAGAGCCAATCTCATGCGGAACCTTAAATCGCAAATTTTCTTTTTTGCCGGTCTTGAAACCGCAAATCTTGAAACCAAATCGTTTTGCGCCAGCTGCTGGAACGGAGCTGGCCTTGCTAGGGGCGCCACTTAGAGCGCTCCCGTACCCATGTTGCTTCAAGGAGGATATGGCTATGGCAACATCTTACGACTACGCACCGTTGTTCCGATCGACCGTCGGCTTTGACCGGCTTTTCGATCTTCTTGAAAACGCCCAGCGCGCCCGCTCGACGAGCGATTGGCCACCTTATGATATCGTCAAGACCGGCGATGACAGCTACCGTATCTCGATTGCGGTTGCCGCCTTTGCAGACGGCGATCTCGATATCACCTTCCAGTCAAATCTCCTGACGGTGACTGGCAAGAAGCAGGAAGGCTCTGGCGAAGCCTACCTTCATCGCGGGATCTCCGGCCGATCCTTTGAGCATCGTTTCGAGCTTGCTGACCATGTCAGGGTGGACGGCGCCGATTTGAGCAATGGTCTATTGTCGATTGATCTTGTTCGAGAAATCCCGGAGGCGCTGAAACCGCGCAAGATTGCAATCGAGAGTTCACCTGCTTCGAACACACGCGGCCGCCCTCAGATCGAAGGGCAGAAGGCGGCGTGATCAAGCCCGCTTGGAAAGCAGGCGCCACCGCGGTGGCGCCTCTCAACGCAAAGGGTTTGGAAGGAGACGAACAATGAAACCCGATATGTTTAGACAGCCGATCACGATCTTGGTCGGCTTGGGCTTTCCCGCCGAAATACGCGGCGCGATGGATGCTTACCGCTACCTTGCTGAGTGGCCCGCCTCGTTCAGAGATACGGCTCACTCCGTTGCTCTGAAGGCGTGTCAAGCGGTCCTTCGCGGTGAGATCGAGGCCGAGACCGCCCGTGGTCTGTTCACGGCATTTGCGGAGAAACATGATCTGATGGCGCCCGAAGCCTCGGCGATTGCAGCATTGCGCAGGCGCGGCGATCGCGATCCGCATGTTCAGTGAGGTGTTGCCGTGATGAACACAGTCTTGCAGCAGGCAGTCGACAATGTCGTGTCGATGGGACCGGCAGTATTGATGCAGGGCATGCAACTCGCCCGTCCGATGGATGTCGTAAGATCCCACTCGCTTTCGCTCGATGACAGGCGCACCATCCTTGCGGCCTGGGCCTCAGATCTCTACGCGGTGGTTTCGAAACCGGCTCTCCGGCACTTGCCCGGAACGCCTGAACCAGTATCGATCGACGAGATCCAGTCAGCGCTCAAGGAACTTGACCGCCAGGACGGATCATGAGGTGCAGTCAGCCGCGAAACGCGTCAAGCCGCTGACAGAGGGTTCATTCCCTCATTGCGACGCCCAGATCGCCACGTGTCGCGAAAGGCGTGCCACGGTGAGAGCGTCAAAGGTATACGAAAACAGCTGGCGCGGCATTGCGCCAGCCGGGTGTCTCCGAGATGGTCGGAACATGTTGTGTTTGCTGCCGGCAGGGGACGGTATCTTCTGCGATCGCGTTGCGCCGAACCTGCGGGACACATCCCGGGGGGCGCATTGTCATGATCCAGCCGCGCCAGTCTCAGGCGCCGCGATACGGCGATGGCCTTTCAAGCCCGCTTGCGTCTGAAGATCAGATGACGATTGGGCCACCACTGGATCGGGCGAATAAGCCCTGGGTAAGTCTTCCGCATGAAGGTCATGCTTGATCATCATCGCCGTACCGTCACACCTTGAACCGTCGAGCATCACTTGGCCAGGCCAAGCCAGCGGAATTGCGGACGCTCAAACGAACTGTCCCCCGGCCACGGCCCGCTCGCATGGCTGCCACGCATGCAATCTGAAGATGCAATGCAGTTAAATCGAGAACTAAACGTTGACGCGATGCGTTCCTTGCTCTATCTATTGGTTCATCGATCTTTTGCTTGCCGAGCTTTGTTCACCGCGCGATTTGCAACGCGCCCTAAGCGAACTTTTCTTTCAAAAATAGTCGGTTTTCACCTGCGCGGCATCGGCTTCGCAGTTCTTCACTCTATGCTTTGAAAGGGTTTATCATGACCACTGGCACCGTAAAATGGTTCAACACCACCAAAGGCTTCGGCTTCATCCAGCCTGACAATGGCGACGCTGACGCGTTCGTCCATATCTCGGCAGTCGAGCGCGCGGGAATGCGCGAGCTGGTCGAAGGCCAGAAGATCGGCTTCGAGCTGGAGCGCGACAGGAAGTCGGGCAAGATGTCGGCCGTCAATCTTCAGGCCGCGTGAATTGAAACATGCTTCCCTTTGACCACGGATGTACTGGCACTGCCGGAAGCTGTTTCGTTGAGGCCGGGCGTCACGCCTGGCCTTTTTATTTTCGGCGGAGCGCCGGATGATCGAGGTTCTAATGACAGAAACATACAGTAAGTCCCGCCAGCGCGCTGAAAATGCCTTTAGTGCCGTGCAGACGCAGGCCCAGTTCTTCGCCAAGAACCATGCGGCAGAGGAACTGGAAGCCGTCGCTCAGGCAAGGGACGCAAAGACGCAGAGGCTGAGAGAGGCCCGTCTTGCCAAAGAGTCTGAAGAGCGCATGGCGGCTACCGCGGTTAACACCGCAGGTGTGAAGTCGCGCTGATTTTCTACGAAGAGACATGAGACCAGAATGAAGAACGCCAAGAATACAGACATCGTCGATCGCCGGGCTGCATCCGCCGCCGCGAAGACAGATCTTCTCAATGCCTATCGCGCAGCCCAGGCTGCGGCAGCACCTTCCAAGCTCGAAAGGCAGGCCGAACGAATGGCTGTCGCGACTGCGCGCGAAGAGCGGCGCGTCGAACGGGAGCGCCTCAAGCTTGAGGAACAGGAGCGGACCAGGAACGAGATGGCAGCGCATCAGGCCGCACTCGAGGCTGCAGCTGTTGCCGAAAACCAGGCGAAAGAAGCCGCCGAAAACGCGCGCATCGCGCGGGTGATCGAAGACGAGGCCGCACGAAAGGCTGAGCGCGACCGGCGTTACGCCAACCGCAAGGCAAGGCAGGCCTAGTTTTCGGACCCGCCCGGACCATCAGCGCGCGGCGTCATGCTTGGCCCATCAACCGAAAGGCAACCTATGGCACCGGACACGAACGAACTTCAGGCAATCAACACCGCCTGGCAGATAGCTATTCAGGAGATCTTGCGGATGGTCATCCGCGATATGTACCGAGCCGGCGGCGAGTCCCACTTCAAGGAACAAATCGCGCGCATCGAAGAAGCCGCGGTCGACAGCATTCATACCGATCTCAGGCTGAGAGGAACGAATGAGTGGACGGAAGTTCTCGTCAAAGAACGGGCAAGCAATTTCGTGACCACACTGCTCACCTCATTTACTTACGACCGTGCCTGAACGTGGAGCAGAACCAGGCGATTTTTTTGTGCGGGCGCGATGCGTTGATTGAACTTTTTTATGGCTCGCGAGGTTGATCTGTCAGGCGACTGCCTAAATCACGGTAGCGCAATTCATAAAAGGTCATCGGTCGTCCATGGAAGAGCACAGCGCAGAACGCCTTGCAGCCATTGTAGAATCGTCGTTCGACGCCATCATCAGCAAGGATCTTTCAGGCATTATCGTAAGCTGGAACAAGGCTGCCGAAGGCATGTTCGGTTATACGGAAAGTGAGGCCATTGGAAAGCCGATTTATCTCATAATCCCCGATGACAGGCGCGATGAGGAAGCCGATATTCTGCGTCGGCTGAAGCTGGGGGAGCGGATAGAGCCCTTTCAAACGACGCGACGCTCCCGAGACGGACGGATCGTGCCGATTTCCATTACAATCTCGCCGATCAAAAGCCGCGACGGTATACTTGTCGGTGCATCGAGTATCGCGCGGGACATTTCAGAAACGCGCGAGACCGACCGGCGGCTTCGCCTGCTCATGCGGGAAATCAATCATCGCGTCAAAAATCAGTATGCCGTCGTTCTTGCTGTCATAAGGCAGACGGCGACACGCTCGCGGTCGATCGAAGATTTCGAGAAACGGGTTCGAGAGCGCATTATGGCGCTATCGCATTCTCATGACCTGCTCTCCCATGTTGACTGGGCTGGTGTCAGCCTTGCTGATCTCGTGACGCATCAGCTCAAGTCCTTTGAGGATCTGCAACCAGTCCAGGTGGCCGGGCCCGAGATAGTGCTGGACGCCAATGCCGTTCTCAATCTCGGCATGGCCTTTCACGAACTGATCATGAATGCGATGCGTTTCGGGGTAACGGATGCCGGAAGCATATCTGTGAGATGGTGCCTGATCGGTTCTGAAGGTGGGGATGTTCTCGAACTCGTTTGGTCCGAGCCGGCAGCGGCCTATGCTGATCTGCTCGCGCAAGAAGAGGGCTTCGGAGCTCTCGTTCTCGCCAAGCTGGTGCCCTCGGCTCTGTCTGGTCAGGCGGAATGGAGTTTCACCGACGGGCTGATTGTTTGGAAGCTTAAGGCGCCGCTGGCACGAATCCAGATTGGGCTGGGTTCGCCGGCACATCTGTAATGATCGTTGGCGCGATCGAGCGATGGTTCGTGCGGGACAGCTGGTGGTCTCGCAGACAGTCAACATAGTCGTCACGAGCCGATAGCGACGAAATCCGGATCCATCTTCAAAAAGGACGCGAACGGGGCTGCCGGGCTACACCGTGAGGTGAGCTTCTCTCATCCTCAGCGTTACCACGACACCCCCCTCTATCCAGTTGTAGTCGATCGAACCAGCAAGTTGACCGGAAATGGTTCGCTGCAGGAGCTTGCTGCCATATCCCTCTGCCGACACCGGTGTCGAGGTTCGATTAGCTCCGCTTTCCGTCCAGACGATTTCGACCTCGTCATCGTTGACGCGGCCGGATATGTCCAGCAAGCCGGCATCATTCGACAGCGCGCCGTATTTTAGGGAATTTGTTGCCAGCTCATGAACGACAAGGGCAAGGCTTGTCGCGGCCTTTTCCCCGATGCCCATGCGCGGGACAGCCACACGGATGCGTCCCGCAAAGGCACCGACATCGTCATAGGGCGCCAAGATTACGCTGAACAGATCCCCCAGCAGAGCCGCGTTGCCCTGCCCATTCGGCAGAGGCCGAACGAGCTCGTGGGCTCGGCCAAGCGCAGTCAGGCGTTGTGTCAGCTGCTTTGCCATCTCCTCCTTGGTCTCGGCGGACCGCGACGTAATGTTCGTCAGACCGGCTGCTAGGGCCAGCAAGTTCTTCACGCGATGGCTCATCTCGCCCGCGAGAAGCTCATGACCCTCCTCGGCCTGCTTGCGACCTGTCACGTCCAGAAAGATGCCAGTCATTTTCTTCGTGGCGGCATCGCCGTCGTTCCCCTGGCCCCTAGCGGAAATCCATCGGACATCGGATGCATCGGTCAGAATGCGGAAATCAATTTCAAAGGCACCGTCGATGGCACGGGTCGCTACGAAGGCAGCTCTGACCCGATCGCGGTCGGCGGGATGGACCTTGGCGGAAAGGTGTTCGAAGGTAAGTTGCTCTGTTGCAGCGATGTCCCAGAGCTCGTAGGCCTTGGCATCCATAACGAACGTGTCATCATCCACCATCCAGCTCCAGAGTGCGACGCCGGCCGACTTGATCGCCAGCCTGAGTTCATTCGCGCTCCATTCCGGCTGCGACCCTTCACCCATCTTAGATCTCTTCCTGCAAAAAAACGTGGCCTTCAGAACTAGCGGGCTGGACAAGCGTTATCAATGGCCTAAGTCGGTCCTGCAATAGTCTGCCGGGAAATGTGATGAATACACAAGCTCTTGACCGATACTCGGACATATTCGTCGGTGACGGCGAAATGGCGCGAATGATGCGCCAGCATGATTGGGCGAGTAGCTCGCTTGGACCGCCCGACCAATGGCCGGAAGCGCTGAAGGTCGCCTTGCGGTTATTGCTGACGTCGAAGTTCGAGATGTGGCTCGGCTGGGGACCTGAGATCGCATTCTTCTATAATGATGCCTACCGGCCAACGCTTGGAAACAAGCATCCCAATTCGCTTGCCGTCCCCACTAAAATTCTCTGGGCGGAGATCTGGGACGATATCAAAGGGCGCCTGGAGACCGTTTATGAGACCGGGCAGTCGACCTGGGACCGCGCTTTGTTGCTTCTGCTCGAACGCAGCGGTTATTCTGAAGAAACCTATCACACGTTCTCCTACAGCCCGTTAATTGGCGACAGCGGCAAGGTTGAGGGTGTGTTTTGCGCGGTGGCCGAGGAGACCGAGAGGGTCATCGGCGAAAGGCGTATCTCGACGATGCGAGCGCTGGCTTCGGGACTTGCAGCTGCCGACACTCAGCGAGAGGTCGTCGAAGCGTCCTTCTCCGCTCTCGCAGGAAATCTTCAGGATCTTCCGTTTAGTGCGCTTTACTTGTTCGATGAGCATGGCAACGCCAGACGGCAATGGATAAGTGGCGGGTCGGATGACAATCCTTTATTGCCCTGCATCGTCACGGGCAGTTCCGGGCTTTGGAATTTAAAACGCGCTTGGACAGATCAAGTGGTGGATCTGGTTGACCTGGCAGAAGCCGATAGTGTTCCATCCGGACCATGGCCAAGGGCGCCCGAGAAGGCGGCTATCGTCCCCCTGATCGGACAGGGCGGGGACAATCCCAAGGGCGTACTCATCAGCGGCCTCAACTATCACCGCGCGATCAGCGACGAGTATGTCGACTTCCTGAAGCTCATCGCGGGGCAGATTGCGTCTCGCCTGGCAAGCGCCGAAGCCTTCGAAACCGAGCGCCGGCGAGCGGAAGCTCTCAGCGAGGCAGCTCAGATGAGGGAGCAGGCGGCAATCGCTCTTGAGCTGCTTAATCGCCAGCTGTCGTCGGAAGTCGAGCTTCGCACCGCCGAGAGAGACCGGATGCGAGAGCTGTTCCAGCAGGCGC
This sequence comes from Rhizobium sp. BG4, assembly GCF_016864575.1. NCBI lineage: Bacteria > Pseudomonadati > Pseudomonadota > Alphaproteobacteria > Hyphomicrobiales > Rhizobiaceae > Rhizobium > Rhizobium sp. BG4. The sequence continues at coordinate 513,290 of NZ_CP044127.1, read as the reverse complement.
CAAGCTTCATGTGCATTTTAAGCGGAGCGGATCACGTCTTCGAACTTGTCAATGATGCTTACCTGCAATTGGTTGGCCCCCGGCAGCTTCTCGGCTTGAGTGTCAAAGACGCGCTTCCAGAGGTTGCTGGACAGGGCTTCATTGAGCTGCTGGATAGCGTGTTCCAGTCGGGCAAGCCCTATATCGGTCGGAACCTGCAGGTATTTTTGCAGCGAGAGGGCGACAAGGAGCCGGACGAACGTTTCATCAACCTGATCTATCAGCCGATTGTTGGGACGGATGGCCAGGTCACAGGGATATTTGTTGATGGCTTCGACGTAACGCACCAGAAGAGGGCGGAGGATCAGCTCCAGAGCCTCAACCATACTCTTGAACAGCGGGTTGAGCAGCGTACGCACGAACTTCGAACCGCACTGCTACAGCTTGAAAAAGAAACCGTGGAACGCGAAACTGCGCAGATGGCCTTGCGGCAGGCGCAAAAGATGGAGGCTCTTGGAAATCTCACGGGCGGTGTTGCGCACGACTTCAACAATCTCTTGCAGGTTGTAAGCGGAAACCTTCAGCTCCTCTCCAAGGATGTCGACGGAAACGCGAGGGCGCAGCAGCGTCTGGAAAACGCCTTGTCCGGCGTTGCCCGAGGCGCGAAATTGGCATCCCAACTCCTGGCATTCGGTCGCCGCCAGCCGCTTGAACCGAAGGTCATCAACTGCCGCAAGTTAATCCAGAACATGGACGACATGCTGCGGCGCGCGCTGGGCGAGGAGGTCGAGCTCGAGACCATCGTTTCTGGTGGCTTGTGGAACACCTTAATTGATCCGGGTCAGCTTGAGAACGCGATTCTCAATCTGGCAATCAATGCCAGGGATGCCATGGATGGGCGCGGACGCCTGACAATCGAAACAGCGAACGCGGTGCTTGATGACGATTACGCCCGTGCGCAGGAAGACGTCCGGCCCGGCCAATATGTACTGGTGGCGGTAACAGATACAGGATCGGGGATCGCCGATGATATCATCGACCATGTGCTTGAACCGTTCTTCAGCACAAAGTCAGAAGGCAAGGGAAGCGGCCTTGGATTATCCATGGTTTACGGCTTCCTGAAGCAATCTGGTGGCCATCTCAAGATTTACACCGAAGTCGGTCATGGTACGACGATCAAGCTCTATATGCCGCGAACGATGCAGGTCGAGGACGGCGTGGCGAACCTGAGTGCCATGCCGGTTGAGGGAGGCACCGAGACCATTCTTGTGGTCGAAGACGACGAGGCTGTGCGGGAGACTTCCGTCGCTCTTCTAACCGATCTCGGTTATCGCGTTCTCAAGGCGCATGACGCCCAGTCGGCGTTTGCCATCGTCAATAGCGGGATGCTGATCGATTTGCTGTTCACCGACGTCGTAATGCCGGGGCCAATGCGCAGCACAGAACTCGCCCGCAGGGCAAAGGCAATGTTGCCTGGTCTGGCAGTGCTTTACACCTCAGGATACACGGAAAATTCCATCGTCCACGGTGGCCGGCTGGATGCCGGCGTCGAACTTCTGTCAAAGCCCTACACCCGCGAGGCTCTTGCTCGGAAAATACGACATGTCCTTAGTAATGCCCGCCAGCACCTGATCGCTGTCGAGCGGATCGAACGGCTGGAGCAAACGCCTGTACACGGCGAACCGGATCAAGAGGCGGGAGCGACGAGGGTCCTTGTGGTCGAAGATGAGCCGCTGATCCTGATGGCGACCGTCGACATGATTAGCGAGCTCGGCCATACCGTTCATGAAGCCGGCTCGGCTGAAGATGCGCTCGCCGTTTTAGAAGAGGAACAGATCGATATTTTGGTGACTGATGTCGGGCTTCCCGGGATGGCAGGGACGGATCTGGCCAAACGTGTCCGAGAGCGATGGCCAACAGTGCGGATTGTCTTTGCGAGCGGCGACGACAGCGCCAGGGCGGCCTCCGGCATCGAGGATGCATTTCAGCTGGCGAAGCCATTCACGATCGATGGCTTGGCCCTCGTCCTGTCGAAATGTTTGGCCCTCCCGTGATGTCTCGACGACGGATGGTGGCGTCGTGAGGATCGGCGTCGGCGCGCGTGCATGGCCAAATGCATCGCGTATCGGCGCGCAAGATCGTCATGATGAGCGTCTGACAAGTGGACAGGACACCACCGGCAATCACCGCTGGTAACCGTCAGCCCAGCGGATCCCGTGCGAGCATGCTCTGGCGACGAGTTGACGCCGCTTTCCCTGTGCTGGGTCAGAGACCGCGGCGGGCGAGATTTGTCCTGGAAAGGGCGCCGACATCTTTGAGAGCGCAGGTCATGTCTCGATCGCCGTCCGCGGCTTCGACGAGCGGCTCACTGCAAGCGTAGCTTATCCGACAGTCAAACCTCGAGACGTCTTGGTCTGGAGGAAAGATTGCCTGAGCGATCGCAGGGCGGTGGTCGTCCATCCCAAGCATCATTCAATCGGTGCGACCCACCCCGGACCTTGGTCTGACCGGCGACCGCATTTGGAACAAACAGTCGCCGATCGAATTATCTGTTGGCAGAAACAAGCCTAAGGCACTGGAATTTCAAGGGAATGCTGTGCTGGGTTATCGCTCAAGAGGAGGATTGGATATGGAAGATCGCGGGCCGACAGTTATTAACACAGGCGGTGGCAACGGTGGCTGGGCGGTTGCTGTTGTCCTTGCAGTTGTCGCCATCGGCGCTCTGCTGCTGTTCACCGGAGTAATCGATATTCACGGCGGAAAGGGTGGCGGCGGCACGAGCGTTACTGTCAATGCTCCTGCAGTCGAGGCGCCTGCCGCGGAGAAGCCCGCAGCCTCGCCGGAAAAGCCGGCCGCGCCTGCCGCTCAGTAACGCTGACGATCGACCGGTCCGGCGTCCTCTGGACCGGTCAAAACCTCGTGCGCGAGAATGATGGGACGGCTGACAATCACGGGACGTCGAAGTTTCTGGGACGCTCCATGCCCGTCACCGTAGGGAGCACATATGCAGCAGCGATCGCCGCCATAAGCACTGCGATGGCCGTGCACACCAACGATAGCTTCGTCTTCAGCCTCATAACAGCATTACAAACGAAGACGCCGCCGCCGGGTTCCTTCGTAAGACATCTTTGATTGGTTGCGACGCATAGCAGCCGCTCGCATGACAGATCAATTTCCGATCATGAGACGAAGGGACGTCAGGTCAGGCGTACCAACCGTCAAGTCAATAATTCTGTGTGGCTGGTCGATCCGCGCACTTTCCTTAACCGTATAGCGCATATCGAGAAGGCCTCCGTCGATGAGACCATCGAGCACCGCGAGACATCGGCGACCTTACATGCAGTGAGAGGGCAATCCGTGTTTTCCATGCGTTCGCTTCCCGAAGGATATGCTTCGATTGTCATAGGCGCTTCGGGAGGAATTGGTTCTGCAATTGCCGAAGCGATCCGTCAGGATCCGAGGGCTGGCGAAATCGTCAGGTTGTCTCGATCGGATGATGGGCTGGAAGTCGAGAAGGAGTGGACGGTAAAAGCGCATGCCGCCACCCTCGGCGCACGGACATTCCACCTGATGATCTGCGCCACAGGAGCTCTCACCATCGATGGCCACGGTCCGGAAAAGGCCATCCGGCAGATCGATCATGACATTATGGCAAAGCAGTTCTCGACCAACGCCATCGGGCCAGCCATTGTGCTCAAACACTTTATGCCGCTGCTGCCGCGAAAGGAACGCTCTCTCTTTGTCGTGCTCTCTGCGAGGGTCGGATCGATCGGCGACAACAGACTGGGCGGATGGATCTCTTACCGAAGCGCAAAGGCAGCCCTCAATCAGATAGTCAAAACCACGTCTATCGAACTGTCGCGGACGAAGCCACATGCCATCCTCGTCGCTATCCACCCCGGTACTGTCGCCACGACACTGACGGAGCCATTTTCGGGCGGCCACGCGCGACAAGCGCCGGATCGAGCCTCAAGGCTGATACTTCAGACCGCAGACGGTCTCACGTCTGCACAAAATGGTGGGTTCTTCGCCTATGACGGCAGCGCGATTGCCTGGTAGATGCTTTTGCGGCGATGCGATCCGGGAGGGTGATCTCACCGTAATAGCGGGGTAACTGAAACGGAGGGTTAGGATGGCCCAAGCCGAGGAACCGAAGGCACGTTTTCTGATCGTCGACGATGATAAGGTCTTCGCGCAGAGGCTTGCACTTGCTCTGTCCAACCGAGGCTTCCGTGCCGCGACCGCTACGTGTCTCGATGCTGCTTACGCCGCCTTGTCCGCCCGTGATTTCGACGTCCTGATCACCGATTTGCGGATCGGTGATGAAAGCGGCCTCGACTTGGTCACGGCGATGCAAAGAGAATTCCCCTTCTCGAAAATCCTGGTCCTGACCGGTTATGGAAGTGTTCCGGCTGCCGTGACTGCCGTCAAGCTGGGCGCGACTGAATTTTTGAGCAAGCCGGCGGATGCCGATGAGATCCTCGAAGTTCTGGGTTTCACCAGACCGACTGCAGAGCGCACTGACGTCCCGCTGACCTCGCCGCAACTGATGCGCTGGGAACACATCAACAGTGTCTTCGAGGCGACGGGAAAAAACGTCTCGATGACCGCCAGGCAATTGAACATGCATCGCCGTACGCTGCAGCGCCTGCTGGCGAGAGGGCGGCCGCAGAACTGATCTAAGGACGATCTCGAACGTAACAGCAAAGTCCGCCGAGCCGCCAACGGCGGATACGCGCGTTTGCGCGATGCGTCGCTCGTGCTGCGACGCGGGACCGGCCGCTCCGCCCTCCTGCGGCCGGTCCCCCTTGCTGCCGCGAATGCAGGGGCCGTGTGGCGGAATCGATCCCTGGCAGTTTGCTTTTGATGGCACCCGCGCGCTCCCGGCTGGCTTTGCGATGCCGGCACATGCGGTTAAGCTTCGCTGCCTAAGGGACCTTCTTCAGTTTGCGAGAATATTTGGTGAGCTTGGTCAGGACGTTGCGTTGTTTTCGGTAGGGTGCTAGGTCGACGTCGCTGACGAGCCTCGCTCCGCCTTCCCGCTTCTCAAGCGTGATCTTACGGCTATGGAAGGCCTCCAGTTCGGCGCGGTGGGCAACGCTTACGATTGTTGCGTCCGGCAGCTCGTCGATCAGCATTTCCATGATCTTGTCCTGTGTCTTTTCGTCAAGCGCCGAGGTTGCCTCATCAAGCACGATAATGTCGGGGTCGTTGAGCAGCAGGCGCGCGAAGGCTAGCCGCTGCTTTTCGCCGCCGGACAAGGTGTGGTCCCACGGAGCATCTTCTTCGATTTTCTCGATCAAATGACCCAGTCCGACTTTCTCTAGAGCGGTTTGCAATTCGTCTTCCGTATGGCTGTCCGCGGGCTGCGGGTAGGATACGGCACGTCGGAGCGTGCCCGAGGGGATGTAAGGCCGCTGCGGCAACATGAATAGCTGCTTGCCGGGATGGAAATTGACGCTGCCTCCGCCCCACGGCCACAGGCCTGCGATCGCTCGCACCAGGGTGCTTTTTCCTGATCCCGACTCTCCGGCGACCAGCACGCGTTCACCCGGTCCGACTTCGACCTGCGTCTCTTTGACGACAGCGGTCCCGTCTCCGAGCGCGACCGAGACGTCGTTCAAGCTGAGCATGGTCTCGCCTTCTGTCTCGCCGCGCTTGATCCGATCCAGGGATTGGCTCTTTTCAGCGTTTTCCAACCCGTCCAGCGACATCATCAACGACGCCACGCGCCGGGCACTGGCGTTCCAGTCGGCAAGCCGCGGGTAGTTGTCGACCAGCCACCCAAACGCACTTTGGACGATGGTGAAGGCCGACGCTGCCTGCATGACCTGCCCAAGCGTCATGCTGCCATCGAGAAATTTGGGTGCACACAGCAGCACCGGGACCACCGGCGCGATCAGCATGGAGCCGTGCGAAACAAGCGTTGTGCGCATATGCTGATGGGCGAGCAGCCGCCACTGTTGGCGCACATTGGCGAATGTTTTGTCGAGATCGTTGCGCTCTTCTTCCTCGCCACCCAAAAGGGCTATACTCTCACCATTCTCGCGTACACGGGTCAGGGTATACCTAAATTCCGCTTCGACCTGATTTTTTGCTTCGGAGACACGAACGAACCGCCTTCCTATAAATGTGATCGAACCGGAAGTTACGAGCGCGTAGATAACCGCTGTCACGACGAGAAAGCCCGGAATCGTGATGGTCATCCCCGCAATAGGCAGGCGCAGGGCGCCGCCTATCGTCCATAGCACGACGATAAAGGTGGACGCCGAGACGAACGCAGCGATCACGCCGGCGACAAAGTCGACGGGGGATTCGGTAGCGATGCGCATATCTTCCGATAGCCGCGCTTCCGGGTTCTGGTGATCGCCGCCGATAAGATTGAGCTGGTAATAGCGCCCGTTTGCCAACCAGCGAGCAATCAGCGCTTTCGTAAGCCAGGATCGCCAGCGTCGCTGTATGAGCATGCGCACGTAAACCTGGATGGTGACGACTGCGACGCACCCCAGAACGAGCGGCGGAAACACCGCCCCAAGAAAGTAGACTGTCGACGCATTGCGCTGCTCAATGGCGTCGAAGAGGCCACGGTTCCAGACATTGATCCCATACTGGAAGGCAACGTTGATGGCTATGAGGAGGAGGAGACCAATCGATGAGGCCCAGGCCAGCCGGTCTCCGTTGCGACCCCAGTACTCGCGGCCACTGATCCAGAAACGCCGAAGCAGATACGCCTTGCGCGCGTCTTCCATCTGCTCGGGGGTCAAACGGGTTTCAGCCTCATGCGCTTCTTTGGCCGGCGTTTTATCCAATGTCGATCCCTCCCGTTTGGTCGATGCTCAGGCTCGGGTGCGGTCCGAGCCAGCTCCCTAGCGAAATGCACCGTCTGTCGTCGCTGCGACGTCCCGCAGCATATCAAAAGTGCGAAATGCCTGCATAAAGATGTGGTTGTATTAGGCTCGGCCGGTCACGCACACGCCACAGGGTCTTTGAGCCTAGGCCGATCCAACGGCCGCTAGCGGCTATAAGCGGTCTGGCAATCCTGTGTTGCGATATCCCAATGCGGCCGTGTTTGGTGGGGAACCCGCGGCTTAAATGCCAATAAGGGCGCGCCTTCGAACCTATTGCGAGCCCTTTTCATTATTCCTTTACCATTTTCCCGCAACTCTAATAGCGTCACGGGGTTGAGATATCGTGGCGCTATTCGGGGCACGCCTGATTTTCGCGTAGCGTGCCCCACTTCCTAAAACATCACTTTTTCAGCTTCGAATAGTCGAACTTCGGAGCCTTGGACAGATCGTCCTTGTTGGTGTCCACGTAAGCCTTCCAAGTGCCGTTATCGTCTGCCAGGGCCAGCGATGCCGGATCGATGACGATGTAGCTTTCACCAATGCCGAGAAAACCACCGACGCTCGCCACCACGCCAATTACCGATTTGCCGTCACCAATGACGATATCGGAAATTTCGCCGACGTCCTCGTTCGCCTTGTTGTAGATCTCCACGCCGATCAGTTTGGACGTTACAATGTCGGCATCTTTGATCTCGACATATTTCAGCGGCGTGGTCGCCGCCTTGCCCATGGTGATGCCAGGGCCAGCCATCATCGCATCCGCGCCCGGGGCAACGGTCTGCTGCGCGAAGGCGGCGCCTGCGGAGAGGATCGAGAGGGCGGCGGCGATAGGGATAAGCTTCATGAACACTCCTATGAAAACTGCGCTCAGGTCGACGCCTGGCGCCCATAAACGGTGTTCCGTCGGAAAGAGTTCCACGGCGCGGGAACGATTGATCGCGTCGACGCATTTATGCGCTGCCGGACTGAAAATCTCGTGCGCTGGCAGATTTTACGCAAGGAGATAAGATGCTTGAAAGAGTGTTTGCCACGTTCACGATCTGCCTGATTGCGTCAGGCGCCTCAGCCCAGTCCGTGACAGATCCTGCTGTCGATGCGTGCAGGTCAACTGGTCTGCTGGCGTTGCGCGAGCGCGCTCCCGATATCACCGATCTTGTTCTCGACATGGAAAGCATCGCCGTCAGTAAAGCTGACACCCGTGTCGAGGACGTTCCGGTCAAGACAGTGGTCCTCGGTGAGGCGTATATCGCCCGAAAAGATAAGACGGGCGCGCCGGACCGGTTTGTGTGCCTGCTTGGTGAAAAAGGCAAGGTTCTTTTGACGTTCTTTACGGCCCAATAAGGGTTACCTTCAGATCAACGGCATCGCCAGCTTTCTAAAGCGCAGCCAGCGAAGCAATCAGCGCCGGGATCATCACGACCGCCCCCGCCTTTAGAAACGTATACGCGCTTACGGTGATGCCTTCGCGTCGGAGAGCAGACAACCATAGTATGGTTGCCAGTGATCCGGTGACCGAGAGATTGGGGCCGAGGTCGACGCCGACGAGAACTGCCCCCGCCAGCCGGTCGGAAAGATGGGCTGCATTGACAACGCCGCCAGCGAACAATCCGACCGGCAAATTGTTTGCGACGTTTGACAGGAAGGCCAAGCCGATGCCTGTGATCGCTACTGCCTGCCACTCAGAATAGGCACTGATCGCCGTCAACTCGCTTGCTAGGGAAGCGGTCATCCCGGTCTGATTGATAGCCTCTACCACGACAAAAAGTCCAGCCACCAGGAGAATAACACTCCAGTCGATCGCGCGGACGATGCCAAATGGATTTTGCCGGGCAACAGTAAGAACGATGAGCGTGGTGACCGTGGCGGCGATAAAGGTGGGCAACCCCAAGTCCAGATGTGCAGCCGATGCTCCGACGAGAACAAAGGCGGTTGCAACGAGGCCGATGCCCGCAAGCCTCGCCGGAAATGATAATGCAGGTGTCGGAATATCGGCGGCCAAGGTCTCCGACAACAACGCCTTGCGCTGCGTGACGTAGAGCGCGACGAACGTTATCATGATTGCCGCAATCGACGGAACGAAAAACGTCGCCAGCCAGCGGCCCAGTGAGGGCATTTCGCCGCCAGCGAAGATAACGAGGTTTGCGGGGTTGGAAATTGGCAGGATAAAACTCGCAGCATTTGCGATGAAGGCGCAGATGAACACATAAGGCAACGGGTCGTTGACCTTGGCGGCCCGGCAAGCGGCGTATACGGCGGGTGTCAAGACAACGGCGGTCGCATCGTTAGACAGAAGAGCTGTTACGACCACTCCGACGGCGTAGATAAGCGCAAACAGCCTTTTCGGCGATCCCTTGGCACGGGATGTGGCAATTGCCGCGACCCAGTCGAAAAGTCCTTCTCTGCGAGCAAGTTCGGACAGCAGCATCATGCCGATCAGGAACAGGTAAACATCGGTTCCCTTTGCCACGCCCGCCCAGATTTCCGCCGGATTGAGGATACCAAGGACAAGGATCAATCCTGCGCCCAGGACGGCCCAGACGGCTTCAGGTAGCCGGAAAGGGCGAATGACGACGCCAGCCGCAGTTCCTGCAGCAATTGTAAGGGTAAGAGCTGACTGGTTCATATGCATTCCGGAGTGTATGTCAGTGCGCGATCTGCGCGGGTTTTTCCTTGACCTCGGCCCAGTTCGACCGGCGTAAATGGTCGAGCAAGAGGTAGATCACGGGCGTCGTGTACAGTGTCAGCAACTGGCTGACCAGCAGGCCGCCAACGATTGCGTAGCCGAGCGGCTGACGCAGTTCCGATCCCACTCCGTGCCCGATAGCAAGGGGCAGGCCTCCAAGCAAGGCTGCCATCGTCGTCATCAGTATCGGCCGAAAGCGCATTTGCGCCGCCTGGACAATCGCCTCCTCGCTCCCACAGCCCTCCCGCTCGGCCTGAACGGCAAAGTCCACAAGCATAATCCCGTTTTTCTTGACGATGCCAATCAGCAGTATGACGCCTATCATCGCAATAAGTCCGAAATCAAAACCCGCCACCTTCAACGCGAGCAGCGCGCCAAGACCAGCCGATGGCAGTGTCGAGAGAATGGTCAGCGGATGAACAAGGCTCTCGTAAAGAACCCCAAGGATGATATAGACAACAACGAGTGAAGCGACGATCAATAACGGTACGGTTGCAAGCGAGGCTTTGAAAGCTTTCGCGCTGCCCGCAAAGCTCGTTTCCAGAGAGGCAGGCGGATGCATGCCGGCGACTGCGGCTTCAATCGCCTTTGTTGCATCACCCAGAGCAATATCAGGCGCGAGATTGAAAGAGATCGTCACCGCAGGCGACTGACCCTGATGGGCAATCGAGACAGGCGAGACGCCGTCCGTTGACCACTTGGCAACGACCGACAGGGGCACGAGGTTGCCGTTGCTCGCACGTACCGACAGCCGGTCCAGAGTTGCTATGTCGTGCTGCAGGTTTGGCAAGACTTCGAGGATGACCCGGAACGTATCGGTTTGCGTTGAATAGGATGCGACCTGACGCTGACCGAAGGCATCATAGAGGGTATCGTCGACCGCCGATGGTAATACGCCGTAAAGCGTTGCTGCTGCCCGGTCGATCTTGATGGACAGGTTGGGCGCCTCGGCCTGCTGGTCACTGCCGACATCACGCAGTTCTGGAAGGCTTTGCAGCTGACTGGTGACCCTTTTGGCCCAGTTGCCGAGCTCAGCGATATCGGCGTCCTGCAACGTGAACTGATACTGCGTCTTCGCTGGACGTGCGCCGATATTGATGTCTTGGGCCGACGACATGAACAGCTTTATCCCCTGCTGAGCATTGAGCGCCTCGCCCAGCCTGTCGATCACTTGTTTGGCACTGGCGTCTCTTTCATTCAGAGCTTTAAGGGTGATGTTGACATGCCCCTGATTAAGGGCATTTCCGCCATTGCCCCCGCCAATGTCCATGAAAACCGAGTAGACCGCCGGATCCTTCAGGATGATGGCGCTTACGCGCTCCTGCAGCTTGGCCATTTCCGTGAATGAGATATCGGGCGAGGCCTGAGACAATCCACCGATAAACCCGGTGTCCTGTTCGGGGAAAAAGCCTTTGGGAATTGTGATGAACAGGTAAGCCGTCGCACCAAGGGTGGCCAAGAACAGCGCCAGCGTCAGGAAGGGATGGCGGATGAAGGGACGGAGCGATCTGACGTAGCCGGCGGTCAAGGTCTCGAACAGCGCCTCGCCGGTGCGATGAAACCATCCTTCCTGCGCCGGGTTGACCGGGCGAATGAATTTCGATGCCAGCATCGGGGTCAGCGTCAGCGAGACGAGCGCCGATATGGTGATTGCGATCGTCAGGGTCAGCGCGAACTCTCGAAACAGTCGTCCGACGATACCGCCCATCAGCAGGATCGGGATCAGCACGGCAACCAGGGACAGGCTGATCGAGACAATCGTAAAGCCGATCTCTCGAGAGCCCCGCCTGGCCGCTACCTCCGGTTCGACGCCTTTCTCGATATGACGCGTGATGTTTTCCAGCATGACGATGGCATCATCGACAACGAAGCCGACTGCCACGACGAGAGCCATCAGGGAAAGATTGTCCAAGCTGAAGCCAAGGGCCCACATGGGTGCGAGCGAGCCCGCAAGCGCGATTGGCAGGGTCAGGGCGGGTATGATGGTCGCCCTGAGGCTCCTCAGGAAGAGAAAAATGACGGCGACGACGAGACCGATGGTCAGCATCAAGGTGAACTGGACGTCGTCCACGGATGCACGGATCGTTGTCGTTCGATCAGTCACCAACTCCAGCCGGATCGACTTTGGAAGCGAGGCTTGCAACGCTGGCAGCTGCTCCTTTACCGCATCCACCACGGCGATGACGTTGGCCCCTGGTTGTCGAAAGACGTCGAGCGCAATGCCACGCGTGCCGTTCGTCCAATGCGCCATCTTGTTATCTTCTGCGCCATCAATGGCCAGGCCAATGTCGCGGATACGTACGGGGCCGCCATTTCTGTAAGCTATGACCGCATCATTCCATTCAGCGCTGCTCCCGATCTGATCGTTCGTGTAGATCGGGAAGGTTCGGGTTGGATCGTCGATATTGCCTTTGGGTGCACTAAGGCTGAGATTGCCGATCGCGCTTCGAACGTCTTCCAGCGTCACGTCAGCCTGCGCCAACCTCCCAGGATCGACTGAAATCCGAATTGCAGGCTTTTGCTTGCCGCCAATGTTGACGAAGGCGACGCCGTCGACCTGGCCGATTTTCGATGCGACGTTGCGCTCGATATATTCGTCGAGTTCAGGAAGAGGAAGCACGTCCGACGTTGCTGAGAGCTGCATGACAGGTGCATCGGCCGGGTTTGCCTTATGAACCCTTGGCAGCGACGTCATGTCTTTGGGCAGCTGTCCTGCGGCTTCACTGATGGCCGTCTGCACATCGCTTGCCGCTGTCTGGATATTCTGGTCGAGCCCAAACTGCACGGTTATGGAGCTGGTGCCGAGAGAGCTGTTAGAGGTCATTTCGCTAATGCCGGACACGCGCGATAGGGCGTCCTCTATCGGCTGCGCAACGCTGGCGGCCATCGTTTCAGGCGAAGCGCCGGGAAGATTGGCTTCAATTTGGATCGTCGGGAAGTCGATTTGTGGTAGTGCCGATACCGGCATGAACGGGTAGCATATTGCCCCGAGAAGAAAGATACCGCTCATGATCAGACCGGTTGCAACCGGATGAGCGATGAAGAAGTCGAAAAAGCCCCCCGACCTCGAAGTGTCGCTGTTCTCCTCGATTGTCATGGTTTGGTCGCTCCGGATAGCTGGCCGGTAGGCGAACCGCTCCATGGGGTGACGACAACCTTTGCGCCGTCACCGATACGCGATTGGCCGTCCATAACAACCTCCTCGCCGTCGCCGATACCTTCGCTGACGAGCGCCATGGCGTCGGTGACAAATGCCGTCTTGACGCTACGACGGGCCACCTTGCCATCCGCTTCAACGACATAGGCATAAAGGCCGTCCTGTCCACGGGCGAGGGCCTTGTCAGGCACGACGATCCCTGTGCGCCTTTCGACTGTCAGTCGCGTTGCGACAGGAAGCCCTGGCCAAAGAATGCTTTTGGCATTGTCGAACGTGGCCTTGAGATGAATCGAACCATTGGACGCATCGACAGAATTGTCGAGTGTCGTCAGCTTGCCCTCCGCCAGGGTTTTGCTGCCGTCGGTACTTGTCAATCTGACGGCCGCGATGCCACGCTCGAGCGCCGCTCGAATCTCACCGAACCGGTCGCCGGGAGCGACAAAGGATACGCCGATCGGGTCCATCTGCGTGATTGTGACGACGCCGCCGGTGGAGGCGGCGGTGACGACCGAGCCGACGTCGACCTGTCGAAAGCCGGCTCGCCCGGCAAAGGGCGCGGTTATGGTGGCGAAGCCGAGCTGGGTCTGCGCATTTTTGATGAGCGCATCATCGTATTGAACGGCTGCTAATGACTGTTGGCTCGATGCCGTCTTTTGCTCCAGGGTTGACGCGGAGGCTACGCCCTTATCAGCAAGTGCAGCATAGCGCTGGGCGTCGGTTCGCGCGCTATTGAATTGTGCTTCGTCCTGAGCCTTCTTGGCCCGCGCAGAGGCAAGCGATGACAAAAGTTCGCGGTCGTCGAACTTAACGAGAGTGCTACCCTTTTCCACCATTTGCCCCTCATCGAACAGGATTGCGACGACCTGGCCGTCGATGCGCGGCCTGATCGTCACTGACTGGAGAGGTGAAACCGTGCCGATACCATTGATCACACGGTCAAGGATGGCCGTTCGCGCTGCGATCGCCGTGACCGGGATCGCAGGCTGTTCGTCCGCCATCAAGGGACAGGTCATCTGGACAAGAATGCTGAAGGTAATCAGCGCGCAGCCGAGCTTGCCCGGTGCGGCAAGCGGTTGAGCCAAGGATTTGATCATGCCCGCCACTCCGTGAAAGCCGCCGATTAACGCACGCCGACGAGTTTGGTTTCATCGGCGCGCGTCAGGTCATAGTCCGCCCTTCAACGGCGCAACTCACGCAGCGCTTCGCCGATTGGCCCGCCATGAGGCGGGGGACCAGGCGGGGGACGAAGTGCGTCGGTTCTCCCATTCTGATGGACGACGTAGCTAGCGTGCAGGAAGCCATGTTCGAAGCGGCCCTGGACGCTGACAGGCTCGCTGATGGCGACAATGCTTCCGCTCTCACCGGCAGGCCCCGTCTCGATGAGCGCGCGGCCTGTCTCGTCCTGAACGATGAACTTGTTGCCGTAAATTTCTGCTACCGTCCCTTTGACCGTGACGGTGCTCCAATCATCTTTCAAGCTGGAGATCGATGTCGGTGTCAAAGGTGCGAGATCGACGTTTGGGCGGGTGAATTTCATTGCTGCCGCTCCGCCAACCGCTCCTATGGCGAGCACGGCAAAGGCTGCGATGCCAAACGCGGCTACGTGTGCTGCTCCTCTCCGTCCGCGTTGTGGTCGTTCCAGATGCGCCGCTTCGTGGGTCGCTGGGTCATTCGACATGTTCGGTCTCCAGGTTGTTTTGACGTGCCGACTATAGTCCTGACCGCCCGACAGAGCCTGAACGCCCATGTTCAGTTTGAGTTAAGCGAAAACGCCCTATTTCGGATGGAGCATAGGATGATGTGGATTAAACATGCGCATTCTTTTGGTGGAAGACGACGTCGATCTTTCGGCCCGCATTGCAGCCAGTTTGCGTGCGGAGAATTTTGTGGTTGATATCGCCCGAAACGGTGAGGACGGTGAGCATGCCGGTTTGACGGAAATCTATGACGTTGTGGTGCTCGACCTCGGTCTGCCAAAGAGTGACGGGGTCACGGTTCTTAAATCGTGGCGAAGCCAGGGACGTAACTTTCCGGTCATGGTCCTGACGGCGCGTGAAGGATGGCCAGACAAGGTTGCGGCATTCAAGGCAGGGGCCGACGACTTCTTGACGAAACCCTTCCGCTTCGAAGAGCTTGTTCTTCGCTTGCGGGCTCTGGTCCGGCGCGCGGCAGGACACGCAGCTTCGATCGTGCAATGTGGCGACATATCCTACGATGCACAGCTCGGGACGTTCGAGCAGTCGGGACTTCCTCTCAAGCTGACAGCCTTTGAATGGCGCGTGCTTTCCTGTCTTATGCTGCGCAAGGAAACCATCATCGACAAGCGCGAGCTGCTCGAGAGGGTCTATGAAGGCGACGCCGATGTCGATTCCAATTCGATCGAAGTCATTGTTGCACGGCTGCGGCGCAAGATCGGGGCGGACCGGATCGAGACGGAGCGGGGGCGCGGCTACAGGCTGACGAAAGGGATTTGATTCGGGACGCTATGCGAAACCAGTCGACACTGGCGGGCCGGCTTATATGGTTCTCGGTCGCCTACGCCTCGCTGGCGGTGATTGTCACGTCGCTTGTACTTTGGTTCGTCATTGCCGGCGTTGTCAGAGAGCAGGTCGATCAACGCCTGGACCTTCAGATCGAGACCATACGCAATGCAATCGTTATCGGCGCTGATGGCGGTGTCGGCTTGCGAGGATCTGTGGATGCCCCTCCTTTCGACCGGCAAGGTTCCGGTTGGTACTGGCAGGTCGAGGCAAAGGGCCAAAGGCTGTCGTCGCGTTCTCTTGGCAGCGAAACGATCGAAAGCCCACCGTCGCCGTTTGACTGGCGTCGGTTGCTGACAGGCACCTCACAAGCAGCCGACGGAGGTGACGGCCGCGGCGGGGATCTGCACTTCCGGGTCGCGAGGACTTTTGTCGGCGGAACCGGTATGGAGATTGTCGCCTCTGCCCCCTCATCTGCGTTGAGCGTGCCCTCGAAGAGGGCATTGGTCTTTCTGGTTCCCGCCATGCTGATACTGGGTGCCTGCTTGATCATCGGAAGTGTTCTTCAGGTGCGCTTTGGACTTTCTCCGCTTCGCAGGCTTTCCGGTCAAATCGCTGAGATCGCGACGGCGCAGCGATCCGCCCTGCCGCCAGCACAAGCTGCCGAGCTTTTTCCAATAGTGGAGGAAATCAACCATCTGGTCGAAGCCAACAGACTTCGTCTGGCCCAGACCAGGCTTCAGTTTGCCAACCTGGCCCATGGGCTGAAAACACCAGTGGCAGGCCTTGGTCTTGCTCTCAATGATGATAACGATCCAAGCGGAGCGTCGAGGGCGCTCGTGGCGCGCATTGACCGGAACATCCGACATCACCTCGGTAGGACACGGTCCAGCTTTGCCGATGCAGGTCATTACTTTTCGATCGAGCTGGCTCCAAGGATCGACGATATTCTGGAAATGATGTCGAGGATCTACGCGGACCGCAAGATCGTCATCAGGAATAGCGTTTCGAGTGGAACCTTTCTGAACTGTTCTCCGGAGGATGCAGACGAGATACTGGCAGGCATCATCGATAACGCCTTCAAATGGGCCGCTTCGGAGGTTCAAATCTCAACCACAATCGAGCAGGACAATGTCGCCGTCGTCATCGCGGATGACGGCCCGGGCATCGAGGAAGCCTTTATCGGTGACGTCCTTTCTCCCGGACGCCGGCTGGATGAGACGAAGCCAGGCGATGGGTTCGGGCTTACTATCGCGGCAGAGCTGGCTGAAATGTACGGCGGTTCGGTCGAACTGGCCGTGCGACAAAGCCATGGCCTGGTGGTGACGATCAGGCTTCCGGTCGCCATGCGCTGATCAGCCAGACGCTCTGTGCCGCAGGAATACTGTCGTTGACTCGCGCCTGGACGATGACGCGAATATTTCTGTTATTTCTTGATTTCAGGTAACTGTCAGATTTCGCCCCTATGTGCCTCTGGTTTTGTTCAATCCAGGAGACCTGAACGCATGCTGCAAAACAAGAGCATTTTTGCTACGCTTTTAACGCTGTGTCTCGCGACGCCAGCGCTTGCCGCAACAACGGTGACGGTGACAGAAGGCGGAGAGGGCGGCGGACCAATGACCCTGACCGTCGACCAGCCGACCGTGAAGGCAGGCGACGTGCTGTTCAAGGTCCACAATGATGCGATGACCGAGGAACATGAAATGGTTCTGGTCAAGCTCAAGAGTGCCGACCAGCAGGTCTCCGTCGTCAAGGGCAAGCATCGCGTGGATGAGAAGCAACTCAAGAGCCTAGGCGAAGTGTCCGACCTCAAGCCTGGGGCCGACGGCACACTGAAGGCCAAGCTCGCTCCAGGTTCCTATCTCTTGCTCTGCAACATCAAGGGGCATTACGAAGCGGGCATGCATGCCACGCTGACTGCAGTCAAATAAGCCGCCGTCGGGCGGCGTGGCGCCGCCAGACATTTTATTCGGGGCATGATGCGTCACTCTGCGGCATCCTTGCGCATAACACTTGCGGAGAGAAGAAGGCTTCTCGCCAACTTGTCACGCAATCGTAAGCCGTTTGGGTCTTTGAGCATCTGGTCTAGAAGCAGTGGATCTCGTCGCAAGACGGATCGGCTGCTTCTTCCTGTGGGCCATCAGGTTCGATTGTCGCTGGTGCTGCAAATCCGATGTCGGCAAGAATTTGTGCTTTCGTCGCAATGGAGAACGCCTCGATGGCATTGATGAGATCTTCTCGTCCGCCTCGACGATAGATTTCGGTCGCTTTTGCAAAAATCATGACGTCTCCCTCGCTGCGCCCGCTCAGGCGTGCGCGCGATCCTTCGGAAGTAGGAGGAGCAAGGTGTTAGTCAACTCATCCGAAAGCGGTAGAGCGCGGCCAGCAGACGTGCATCAGCCGATCTCAACGTCCGGCTTTCGCAGGAGGCCGGGCACTGCCCGGCAGCCTCGATGATATTAGGTCTTCAATCGTCCTTTTGCGTCGCAACTTGCTCGGTCATTGCGGCGCGGTGCAAGCGGCGGTCTTTGCCGCGTGAAACCCTCGTCACCTCGCTACTTATATCTCGACTTTCTTCTGCCGCCATGCAACTAAAGATCGTCTGCCTTAGTGCCCAGGGGATTGATGTGTCAGTCAGCTATGACGAAATTCTGGCCGCAGCAAATGCAGCACTGGAGCCAACGGCTGCGGCATATACAGCGGTGCACGACAATGCTGGCAGCGCGAAGGTCAAGGCAGCGGTCGCACGTGCCTGGAAGACAGTTCACGAAGCAGCAGAGCTTGTCTTAGAGGCGGATCAACATGCGCTGAAGCGCTCGACATTTCGCGGCAACGACTTGAAAGAGTTGATCGGCATTGGAGTGGCCTTGGTGGAAGGGTCGATGAAGAAGACCATGGAACAACCGCGCCAGGTCGCCAATCTTTTGCGTGAGATCGAGACGGTGCTCCGAAACGTGTTCCGCTCGCTGAAAATCGTCGACGCGAGAGTTGAGGCTATCACAAAATTAACGAGCCCAGAACCCATTCGTGCCTCGTCGTCGGAGCGCTGACCGTGCCTTGACAGGCCGGGGTGGCATGTGGCGTGCAGTTCGGCTGTCGCGGGACCGTCGACCTCTCAATATCTTTAGAAACTCGCGGCGACTACGCTCATCGATCACGACCTTCCTCACGCCTTGGTTGTACGCTTTAGGTGTCAGCTGCTCCAGCGGTGTCTTCAACGCGTCCCACTGACCACACTATTGGCGCTTGGCCCCAAGCTGACGATATCAAGGAGCTCAGACATGCTGAAGAAGACCACTCCGAGCAGGACAAAAATTGCCAAGCTGAGCAGCGCCGTTCGTTTTTTCATAGCGCAGAGCTAACGCAGTAGCGACACGCAACAATCGGACTTAGGTCCGACGTCTTTCTAAGATTTCCAAGTTCTGCAGTCTTGTCGGCCGGGGTTGACGTCGCTGAGGCCTCGGCGCGAGCTCTTGCGGGGATATAGAACACCGCAAAGAAGCCTCGACAATTGCGCGGAGCTCGTCCATCGAGGCGGGCGCCGCTCGCCCAACAGGCGCGTCCTTTCGCGACGGACACCGGCAAACCGTGCGCACGAAGCTCACGACACCGTCCCGCATGGTGTGTACCACAATTTTGTTGACGATCGGCCGATGCAGTTGCAACTCCCGGCGGAGGCGTATCGCGGTCGATGATTGCTTGAGCCGAGGCGCCAATCCTGACGATGGGCAATTCACCGACTGTTGCGCTCGATCAGGCGATTGAGCTTGCCGTTGCCCCAGGAGTGATAAGATGCTCGAACCGGATTTCGGGGCTGCGGGGCAAGGCGGCGGTTGATGACGGACGAAAACAGCAGACGCTTGAGACGCGCATGGCCTCGGACGCCATGGCTGTACAAGTCGTGAAGCAGGGCGCGAATTTCGAACCATTCATCCTCTGATGAGATCGGCAGATCCTCCTCCAGCTCGCGCAGTATCTGGAGACAGGTTTCGCTCAACGGAGATTCTGTGCTTTCTTCCACCATGTTACAGGGACGATCCGCGCTCCAAGCTGGTAAGACACTTAAATTCGGTCAGACGTTTAAACGAAAATTGCAATTACGAAAAGCCCGCCGTACTTAAGGAGGCACCCCACAATGTCGGTTCTGCTGCTCAAGCCTCGCCGGCGAGGGTCTTGATCAATTCGAACAGGCTTTGTGATCATGACGAATGCTTATTCAGCGGGCCTGCCTCTTGGGGAGGCGGCGGGTCTTTGACTGCAAGAAGTGCAGCGTCGTGATCGTCAGTGTGGATATTTCTTCACCGAAAGGCACTACCGGAGTGGTCCCGGGTATGCCCGCAACTGCTGCAATCGGCCAACCCAATCCGGTCCGACCTAGTTCGTATTGTTGCACGTCCTGAAACACAATGGCCAGCTTCTCAGGCAGAGCGGCTGAGATATTTTCAGCATTCTTCTCCGGCTTTGCAAACGCGCGCCCACATCAACGTCGACCTGCGACGGGATGGAAGGCGGACGTCGTGACATGACGGATCGTTTCCGATGTGTGGTCTCGGTAGAGGACGCGTGGGATGCGAAGAGGCAATCCGACCGATCGGCGCGAATGTTCCTGCAAGCGCCGTAAGCGAAGAATGACACGAATGAAGGTGGTGAGCATTCTGTCGGTCTAGCCCGTCAAGCAGCGCCCCGGTATGCCGTCACTCGCTGCCGGGGTGTTGCGACGCAGTCTGAAAGCGGCAGGTGGGCTAGGCACTACCGCAATGGCCGCAACTGCCCCCGGCGGTCAAAGTCCTGCAAGTTGAGGACGTCGACCATCCGGTCGGCTTCTGGTCCGTCCAAGCAGTCGAGCGTGACGCCATGAAACTCTGCCGGCCATCCCGTAAATATGTCGATGACGGAATAATTCCGATCAAACGGGTTCTTCGAGATTTGGTAGCGTAAATGATCCATTGTGAAGACAAAATAACGTCGGTGCCACCGCGATCAAGAGGCTTGAGGGTCAGCTGCCACTCCTATCAGAACGGCTTTGTAAGGCGAGCCCGATTCGCTCGCGCATCAAGTTGGAGGCAACCTAGACATAAGGACTCTGGGCCCTAACTAACTGATTGCAGTGCCGTAATGGCAAAACTATCAATGACGAAGGATGCTCATATGACAACACTCATAATCATCATTGTTCTTATACTCCTCCTCGGCGGCGGCGGCGGCTACTACGCCCATGGCAGATATGGCGGGCGCGGCTTGGGGGGCGTGCTTGGCCTTGTCGTTGTCATCCTGTTGGTACTTTGGCTGCTTGGTGCGCTGCATGGAGGCGCTGCCCCGCCAGTGTGATCTGCCAGGTTGGGTGGCGGCAGAGGTCGCCACCCGCCCCATGCCTTGGACAATTCGATCGAGCAGAGGCGGCGCGCATGGCCCTAATGAGACCCGGCCGATGGCGATCGCGTTGAACTTCGATGTCATGACGGCTACGGCGGCGAGACCTCCAGAGCACGATAGTCGATCGTTGCCAATGCCGTTTGCACCCGACGCAAGTCAGCCGCGTCGAAAGCACCTTGTGCGCCGGCGCGCCCCTTCGTCATTCCAGGTCGAGTGAGCGGCGTAGGTCCTCGATCCGCTTGGAGGCCTTTGCTTTTGTCAGGTCTTCCGAGAAGGCGTCAGAGCGGTGGGCCTGCTCCGACAAGGTCTTGAGGTAGGAGCTTTGCGCCCCGGTCATTGGCTCGTCGCCACTCACCCAGTCGTCCGGGTCCTTCTGTGTGTTCGACGAACTGTCCGGTTTTGAATTTTCACGCATGCCGATCTCCTGAAAACTGAAGTCGTTCCCCAAACGTTCCGGAAGCGCGGTGGTTCCAATCTATGTTGGTTGGCGTGGAACCAGGCCCAGGTCTGCTCCGTTTCGCCTTGATGATTGTCAGCTGCGAGGACATCGATTTGCCGACCATCGCTACGGCAGGCTGGTCCATTCCAAAGAAAAACGCCGATCGGTTCGCTGAAGAAGGAAGCGCCCTGACACGATATGCTTCCATCTTCGACGGCGTAGAGATCAATTCGACCTTCTACCGCCGACACCGGCCGTCCACCTTCGCGCGATGGGTCGACGCAGTACCGGATGCATTCCTGTTCTCGGTAAAGCTTCCGAAGGAGGTCACTCACGAGCGAGCGATGAGAGACATCGCTGCGCCGTTCCAGACGTTCCTTGGCGATATCGCACCATTGGACAAAAAGCGCGGACCTCTTCTTTGCCAGCTGCCGCCGTCGCTTGCCTTTAATGCTGAGGTGCTCGCACCGGCCTTCAGGATAATGCGCGACGCCGATGATGGACCGGTTGTTGTTGAGGCACGACACGCGAGCTTTTCGTGCAGCGAGGCATTGGATCTATTAAAGACATATGCGATGGACCGTGTTCTTGCAGATCCTGCGCCGGTCTGGCCAGCAAACGATTTTGACAGGCGACCAAGATACATTCGTCTGCATGGCACGCCAAAAATTTACTGTTCAAGCTACAGCAAGGAGGAAATCCGTTCATTCTGCGATCTGCTGGCGTCGGACAGCTGGTGCGTTTTCGACAATACAGCTTCGGGCGCTGCAATCGAAAACGCAATGACGATGCGCCAGCTCCGCGAGCCATCCTAACAGAAGCCGCTGCCTTTGAGGATTCTATAGGCATTGATCGTGGCCCTAAGGCGATCCTCCGACTGCCGATCCCCGCTATTGGCGTCCGGATGGTCGAGTTTAAGCCGCTCTTTATATCGACGTCTTATGTCGTCTGCGGTGGCATCACGCGGGAGCGCGAGCGTGTCAAAGGCCTGGGCTTCAAGTGGCCTCAGCTTTCGCAACGAAATAGTGCCGGTCGGCTGGACGGCTTTTCCGCGCGCTTTCAGTGACTTTGCCGAACCCGAGGGTATCGACGAGGGCAGTGGCGTCTCCAAAGCCTGGTGATTTGTTCTGACGCCACGCGCCGGAATTCTGCCAGCGGCGGCGTCGAGCTGATATCTCGCGACGACGGGGTCTGATTTGCCTGGCGAGTAGTCGTAGCCCTTGCTGTACTGTCTCGAGTGTCCAGCGCAAAACATCAGGTAGAGCCCATCGGCGGCGCCCCCAACCGGTGCGCGGTGAGTGCCGGCGCTTTCGCACCCTTCCCACTGACACTTAGGGCCAGTCTGCTCCTGAGTTGCGCTGCGCCGTCCACTGCGTGTTGGCCGGATGCCAACGAAGATCTTATTATCGCTCATTGGACTGCTATATGGCGAACACTTTGTGCAGGGCAAGCGTGCGATCGATCATCGTATCCTGACGGCAACCTCGCGAGCCCTCAAGGCATAGTGTGACGGCGGTTCGGCCGGCAGTTACGACCTCGTCTCCCCCTTTGACCTCCGCTCTCGCGGCCGGCGGTGACGTTCTTGAACGCAAACGAGATTGCACCGGTCTGTTCGGGTGAAGGACCAGGTTCGAGCTCTCTTCACATCCCTGGCGTCCTCTCGTCGTGGATCATTGTGCTATGGACACTGAAAGACGGCGGGCTCGGCCGGAGAATGGATAAAAGAAAAGGCTCGTCGCATTCCGGTACGACGAGCCTTTGACATGCAGGGGTCTCGATCATCTTACTCTACTACCCCAGCTGACATAAAGTAACAGCTCTAAGCTGTAGGGCAATTCATCCGAAAGACGTAGTTCACCAACCGGTAGGTTGTAGCGGACCGGCCCTCCGAAGAGATCTCGCCCTTTGAACTGTAGGCCATCCTCAGCAACGCTCGGAGCAATTCTTGTCGTTCTCGCTGAGCAGCGGGCGCAGTCTGTGCTGACCGGTGTCCCATTCCCTGCTTCCAGAGCCTCCCGGCACTCGGTCTCCAATGCTCTTTTGCCGCAGTAATCTTTGATGAGGCCATGAACCATGGAGATTTCGTCAGGTTCAATCGGCTGCTTGCCGCGCCTGCCGAATGCTTGAAACATCCCATCGCCTAACCATGCCTATCAAGCGCGCAGACCATCGGCTGAGGAGACGCAGACGCAACGACATATCAAATGCGCGCGCCAGGAGGCGCGACGGTGATGAAGGCCCAGCTCTCCTGTCGAACAAGTGCCGTCAGGATTGGCGATATGGTAACACGTCGATGCGACCGTTGGACCCACTGCTGCACCGCAGCCGAGGCTTTGCGCGGTCGACAGCTGGCCGCCACGGTTCAATTCTTGTCAGCGGACGGCCAGTCGTTTGCAGGTTCCTCGACCACCGCACTGCCATCTTCCGCAGGGTCGGGGTCACGATCAAGCGCCATCCGCAGCTCATCGACCTCTTCGACGATCGCCCGCAAGACATCCTCATGCCTCGCTCCGGCAACCACGAAGGTGTCGACAAAATCTTCCAGCCGGTCGCGCAACCGCGCTCTCCATGTCTCGGTCATGATTTCCTCCTCTTCTTTACGATCTTGTCGCTGAGCTCGATCCATACGGGCGCGTGATCGCTTGTGTGGTCCCAACCGCGCACGTCTCTATCGACTTGCGCCGCCGACAGACGGTCCGCCGCCCCAGGGCTCAGGAGGACGTGGTCGATCCGAAGACCCGCATCACGGGCAAAAGCGTTTCGGAAGTAGTCCCAGAATGTATAGATGCGCTCGCCCGGGTAGAGATGGCGCAGGGCATCTGTCCAGCCCTGATCAACAAGATCCTCATAGGCCTGCCGCACTTCGATCCTGAACAACGCGTCATTCGTCCAGCGCTCCGGCTTATAGACATCCAACTCCGTTGGCATGACGTTATAATCGCCGGCAAGCACGACTGGAACATCCAGCTCCGGCAGTTCCCTGGCATAGTCCTGCAAACGCTTGAACCAACGTAGCTTGTAGTCGAATTTCGGTCCTGGATAGGGGTTGCCGTTGGGAAGATAGAGACCCCCGATCACCATTCCGTCGACGATGGCCTCGATATACCGGCTGTGTTCGTCAGCCGGCTCCCCTGGAAGCCCTCTCCTCGTAAGATGCGGGTGCTGTCCTTTGGCAAGGATCGCCACACCGTTCCAGGACTTTTGGCCATGCCAGACGGCGCCATAGCCAGCTGCCTCGATGGCTTTGACGGGAAACTTATCCTGCGGCGCCTTGAGCTCTTGCAGGCAAACGATATCGGGATCCGCCTCCTGCAGCCACCGTAGGAGGACTTCCAGCCGGCCGTTGACGCCGTTGACATTATACGTCGCGATCTTCACGGCTCAGCGGCGACTGATGTCTGCTTCCACGTTCTTGCGACAGTTTCCAGCGCTCTTGATGGCCTTCTTAACCGCGTCTGCAGAAACGCCCTGCTTCTTTGCTTCATATCGAACCTCGTAATCCTGACCGCCCGCTACTCTTTCTCGGTCCTGAGCACGTCCCCTCGAAGTGGTTGCCATGGACAGTCTCCAGATTTATTGCCTCGGTATGCAGAAACGATCAAAGAATCAGTAAGTTCCATGGGCCGGGAGCATGATGGTTTGAAGGATGGAGCAGCCATCATCGTCGAACAACCTGGGGCGGGACAGACACAGCCATCGCGTCAGTTGTTGCTGCAGATGCGGATGCAGGATACTAAGGCTCCGGCTGCAAGCAACCCCGGCCGTGGAACCGATTTGCCGGGTAGGCCATTTCTGACGCATGCAAACGCGAAGCCTTTTCCTCATTATTTCGCAACCCGTCGCCTGGCTGACGGGACATCGATTGGTCTTGGCGGGGGCATTAGGCGCTGTGACGGTCTGGTCAGTTGGTGGATGGATTGGCGGCCTGCCGAAGGAATGGTGCATGTTGTCCAACATGATCGGAAGCCTCGTCACCCTTTTATCCTGCTCATCATACAGCACTCGCAGAACCGCGGTATAGCGGCGCTTCAAGTGAAAGTGGGCGAGCTGGATCCGATCAAGCGATGCCGGTAACCATATGATCGGCATCGAGCGAGCCGAGGCAGACGAGCTGTCGCGGCTTGCGAGCGTTCTTCGGGCAGGCCCGTGACTGCCCCGGCGATCCTGCTCCCGTTCCACGGCCTCCTCGACGCACTCTGTCGGCTAACCGCTTGCTTATCTCGCGCAGTTTAGAGACGGACCGATCACGCGTGAATGCGGGACGTTGCGATGGGCGTATGGCAGGAACGGTGCCGGCTGCTGCGCCTTGTCGCTCGGATGGCCAAAACCTCTTCCTTAGATGGCTCACCTGCCGAGATCTTTTTCGCCACCGGATACCAACCCTCGCAAGCCCAATACGCCAAGTCCACTCGCGGCATTTCCCAGCGGGACTGTGATCAGCACGACGACACATTCTCCGAGTTTCATGTTCGAGCCGATGCCCGTCATCGATTGTTCGCCATCATGAGATTTCTCGCATCGACATCGCTGCTGCCGTACAATGGAGCGCTTGGATGGCGTGTCTGTTGGTCCGCATCGGCGTTAAGCCGCTCTCTTACGGTTGCCCGCCGCCGCCTGCTGCGCCATAAATTTGTCCGGTGGCGTAACTGGCCTCAGGATCTGCGAGCTGAACGTAGATGGACGCCAGTTCTGCCGGCTGTCCCGGGCGCCCCATCGGTGTGTCGCCTCCGAACTTTTCCAGCTTTTCCATCGTGGCGCCCCCGCTGACCTGCAGCGGAGTCCAGATTGGGCCGGGCGCGACACCATTGACGCGGATGCCTTTGGGGCCGAGCTGCTTGGCCATCGATTTGGTGAAATTCATCATCGCGGCCTTGGTCATGGCGTAGTCGACGAGGTTCTCTGAAGGATCATATGCTTGCTCCGAGGTTGTCTGGATAATCACGGAACCTGGCTGCATGTGCTTGAGCGCTGCACTTGTCAGGAGGAAGGTTGCGTAGATATTGGTTTTCATAGTCGCGTCGAACGCCTCGTAGGTGATCTCTTCGATCGACTTTGCTTGCTGTTGGCGGCCGGCATTGTTGACCAGTATCTCGAGGCCGCCGAGTGCACCCACCGCATCTTCTACCAGTTTTTCACAGAAGGCCGCATCCCGCAGGTCGCCGGGAAGCGATATGCCTCTACGGCCTTCCTTCTGGATCAGCGCGATCACCTCCCGTGCATCGGGCTCCTCATCCGGAAGATAGTTGATGGCGACATCAGCGCCTTCGCGGGCGTAAGCGATGGCTGCCGCGCGACCCATGCCGGAATCGCCCCCGGTGATCAGCGCCCTGCGTCCCGCAAGACGGCCAGAACCCTTATAGGAAGCCTCCCCGTGATCGGGCTTGGGCACCATCCTGCCGGCAAGGCCTGGAAATGGCTGACTCTGCTTCTGGAATGGCGGTTTCGGGTACTTTGTTGTAGGATCGTCCATCTGTGCATTCTCCTGCGTGTTCGAGGCCGACCAGGCGAAGCCTTGGAAAGCCGAGGCTGCGAGCGTTACGCTTGCCGCAGCAATCACCGATCGCCGGGTCATGGGGACGGAGTGTTTGGGTGTGATGACAGCTCTTTCAGCGTTCGCGGCTTCGGTCGCCCACCAACTTAGGTAACGCTGCGAGGTTCCCTGCTTCGGAACCAAGAGTGCTCTTATGGTGTTGCGTCCTTGAACCGGAGTACCATCATGCCGCACCTTGAAACGGACAGCCTGCGAATAGTCTTCGACGAAACTGGAGTGCGTCATGGCCAGCCGGTTCTCCTTCTTCACGGATGGCCCGACGACGCTTCCACATGGTCGTCTGTCACGTCGCTGCTGGGGAACCGGGATCTTCGACTGATTGCGCCATACTTGCGGGGGTTCGGTCCGACCGTATTTCGCAACGACAGTGCATTGCGCAGCGCGAACGGTGGCGCCCTTGCGATGGACGCCATAGCCCTCATGGACGGCCTGGGCATTGAGCGGTTTTCCGTCGTTGGCCACGACTGGGGCTCAAACATCGCCGAAGCCCTCGCCATTGGCTGGCCCGAGCGCGTCGACCGGATGGCGCTGCTTTCGTCGCTGCCGCGCATGGGCGGTTTGAAGACCCCTTCATTTCGGCAGGCCGAGCGATACTGGTACCATTGGTTCATGGCGACGAAGCGCGGAGCTGAGGCGATCCATGACGATCCGCATGGCTTTGCCCGCATCCAGTGGGAAAACTGGGGGCCTGACGGCTGGTTTGACGAGGCAACTTTTGCCTCGGTATCGAAGTCCTTCGATAATCCGGACTGGGTCGCTGTCACGCTGCACAGCTATAGGGTTCGTTGGGGGGAAGCCGAGCCCGATCCGCAAAGCGCATGGCTTGAAGACCGCGTCAGGCAGACACAGTCGCTCTCGCTGCCGACGGTCTACTTCCAGGGGCTGGAAGATGGCGTCAATCCGCCTGAGCTCTCCGAACACTTGCACGAAAAGTTCTCGGGCCCCTTTGAAAGGATCATTCTTCAGAATGTCGGACATTTTCCGCAACGCGAGGATCCGCAAACCGTAGCGCGAGAACTTGCCATATTCCTTGAGCAATAGGGCCCTAGGAACAGGTAGGCTGCAGTCGACGTTTATCTTGTTGGCCGAAGGGACCATGTTCATGTTCAAAACTTCCGACGCCGATCTCGAACCGCGCAGTGGCAGCCCGAGCGCCCGGCGACCTGAGGGGAAGATCAAGCGCCGCTTCATGAGCCAGTGTAGGGACGCAGCGCATCAAAAGCTGTCGTTGGAGCTCGCAAAGGTCTTCGATGCAGCCCGGGATGCAGACAAGCACGTCGCGGCTGGATCCGCCATCATACCCGCGTGGGAGAGATGACCGGAGTGAACACCTACGTCGTTACGCTCCTGATCTTCGGCGCCGTGGTTTTGTTGACCGCCTGGCTGCCCATGGCGCTGAGGCGGGTCCCTCTTTCTTTGCCCATCTGCTGCATTGCCATCGGAATGGCACTCGCCTGGTCTCCATTCACGCCTCTGCCGCAGTTCAACCCGCTGGAGAATGTAAAATGGGCCGAGCACTTGACGGAGTTCGTGGTCGTCGTTGCCTTGATGGGGGCTGGCCTGAAGATCGACCGGCCGCTCGGTTGGGCACGATGGATGATCACCTGGAGATTGCTGGGGATCGCCATGCCTATCTCGATTGCCGCGATCGCGCTTCTTGGGTGGAGCGTCCTCGGTCTTGGAGCAGCGTCTGCTCTTTTACTCGGTGCAGCACTCGCACCCACCGATCCTGTTCTTGCAGCAGATGTTCAGGTGGGGCCGCCGCAGACAGGTGAGGAAGACGACATCCGTTTCGCGTTGACGTCGGAGGCCGGCCTGAATGACGGGCTGAGCTTTCCTTTTGTAATGGCGGCGATGGCAATCGCCGGCAGCACGGCCGGTCATTCGGACTGGGTCTTGCCCTGGCTGGCTGTCGACGTTGTCTGGAAGCTCGCCGTGGGCGCCGGAACGGGATGGATTGTCGGCCGCGCGCTTGGATACCTCACCTTTAAGGTTCCGGAACGAAGCCGGATCGCACGAACTGGCGACGGGCTTGCAGCGCTCGGTTTCACCTGCGTGGCCTATGCGATCGCCGAACTCGTCCATGGATATGGGTTCGTGGCGGTGTTTGTTGCTGCGCTGGCGTTGCGCAGTGTCGAACGACACAGCAGCTTTCATGGCGAGCTTCACGATTTCGGCGAACAAATAGAGCGAATGCTGATGATGGTGCTGCTCGTCTGCTTCGGATCAATCGTCGCTGAAGGATCGCTTCTGCAAAAGGTGGATTGGCGAGTGGCAGTGGTCGCTGTTGTGACCCTTTCGCTTGTGCGACCGCTGGCGGGTTGGATCAGCCTGATGGGCTGCCGGCATTCCGTTGCGGAGAAGGCGATTGTTTCAGTGTTCGGCATCCGTGGATTAGGATCGATCTACTATCTCGCCTACGCATCCGGGAAAGTGCAGTTCGAAGGAATAGAGACAATATGGGCAACAGTTCTCGTCATTATCCTTGCGTCAATTGTGCTGCACGGCATTGCGGTGACGCCGGTGATGCGGTGGATCGACCGGCGACGCGGCGTCCACAAGATGAAGCCGGCGCCAACGCCTGGCGCGACCGATTGATTACCTGTTTGCCGGGCTGCCAGCTGGGCGCAACCCCGATCACCGGAAATCTACGCGCCCGGCGGGCGGGATCCAAAGATCTCGTCGAGGGCTCGCAGCAAACTGAGGATCCGTTGGTCGTCGGTCCGGTAAAAGACCGTTTGAGCGCTCCGCCTCGTTTTTACCAGCTTGTCCGCGCGCAGTTTGGACAGGTGCTGTGAGAGCGCCGACTGTGAGAGGTCCACATGAAGCATCAGGTCACCGACCGATATCTCCTTGTGGGCCAGAACGAGCAGTATCTTCAAGCGATTTTCGTTAGCAATCGCGGACAGCAAGGCGGCTTTGTCCTCAAGGGCGTCGTCCGGTTCTAAGGTCATCGAGGGATCCGAGAATGCTGGTCACGATGCGTGGCGCCGCCAGTGTAGATCGGCTCTCAGGCAATGCAATTAAATATTCTAACAACGCTATGTTTTTCGTGCCGCACGATAAGCTAGAATCAAATGGCGCAGGGTGTTTGGCGAGATCTCCAAGAATACCGACATCGGCGTTTCGCCCTTAATTGGCGCGCGCGGGTGCGTTGACGTCGAGACAAACCCGTTGCGGCGACTTCACTCATGATCGAATCGATCTCTGCGAAGGCGCGCATCGAAACAATGCCTGCGGTAGGCAGAGGTCGGACCTTGGTCCGATGCGACGACGCGGACGGAACAAAACCTGACTGGTGCGGTTTGAGGGAGACCAAACGCCTCGCGTCGTGGGGCTGCGGACAACCAAGGAAACTCGTCATGTTCAAAAACCTATCACTTGTTTTGGCTTTCACCGCGACCTTGCCGATGTTGACGGCTTGCACAGCCACCGAGAAGGGGACCGCAATTGGCGCGGGAACGGGTGCCGTCATCGGCGGAGCCGTCACGAATAGCTGGGGAGGAGCCGCGGTTGGTGCAGTTGCCGGTGGCGTCGCAGGCGCTTTGATCGGCCGTTCGACCGAACATAGAGGCTATTGCATCTATCGTGATCAGTATGGCCGCAAGTACGAGGCGCGGTGCCGCTAGGCCGTCGGGTCGTTCGGTATCCGCTCCAGCTTGTACGGGGACCGTTGCTCGCTCGCGAGAAATTGGTTCCCGAACAACTGCGCAGAAAACCAGGACCGCTAGATTCGCAGGTCAAAAGCTGAAGCCACTCTGGAGCCGCCTAGCTGCTGGATCGCGAGCAGGGTGGGCAGGACTAATGTCGACGCGTCGGAAATTGCGAGAGGTGAGCAGGTGGCCGAGGCAGCGAGAGTTCGGGTCATTGACCTGGAGACCGCGGGAAACGGCCCCAACGATGTATGCGAGATCGGCTGGCAGGACGTCGTCCAGGCGCCAGACGGACGCTGGGGGCTGGATGCCGAACGCGGCTCGTTCCTGGTTGACCCAGGTCGTCCCATATCGCCGGAAACAATGGCGATCCATCACATCCTCGACCGAGACGTGATCGGCGCGCCTCTGTGGAAGCAGGCCGCAGCTTCCGTCCTTCAGCCGCGGCAACCAGTCGCGGCACTTGCTGCACATCGCGCCGCCTTCGAACGACGCTATTGCACGCCCCGGCTTTGCGCAGGGGCGCCGTGGATCTGCACATGGAAGTGCGCCCTGAGGCTATGGCCGCATCTGCCGCGGTTCTCGAACCAGATGCTGCGTTACCAGCGCATGCCGGTTGGGCTTGTGCACGAGATCGGTCTGCCCGCCCACCGCGCGATGCCAGATGCATATGTGACAGCTCATCATCTGCGTGACATGCTGAATGAAGCTTCACTCGAGCAGTTGCTGGCATGGAGCGCTCAACCGGGCCTGTTGCCCCGCGTCCCCGCAGGATCCGAACGCGGCAAGGCTTGGAGCCAAGTCGATTTGCAACTCCTTCAGGGATTCCTCAAGGATCGAGACGCCGACATCCGGTTTACTGCCGAAATGGAATTGGCCCGGAGGGAAGACAAATCCTCCACGGTAAAAGAGCCGCCCATCCAGCCACGCCTGCTTTAGCACTCGTTTCGGTCGCCACGGGCCGCATGGCGGGACCCGTCCAGACAGAGGAATTATGCGCTTGCTATGATCTCCTGGACTTCAAGTTGAGGGGAGAGGAACGGTGAGGCATCCGGTCGAACATTCGGCAACGGGTCACCGAGACGACCGGGCAAAGCACCCACGAGCGACGATATGGCACCTGGCCGCAAAAGGGATGCGTGTCATATCACAATATGCTGGAATTTTGAGGAACCGAGAGTGCTAAAAATCTATCGTGACATTGACGGAACTGTCAGGGCTGGCCAACCTCAAGACACATTGCCTGGTCGGGTAATCTGGATGGACCTGATCGATCCCGACGAAAAGGAAATAGCGTTTGTCCAACATCGGGCGAAGGTGCGTGTTCCGACAAAGGAAGCGCTGAGCGAAATCGAGGCGTCCAGCAGGCTCTCCAAACAAGGTAACCGGCTCTATCTCAGCGCGCCTGTCGTTGCCCACGCCAGCATCGAGCATGCTGAACTGTCGCCAGCTGGGTTTATCGTCGGTCCTGACTTTCTCGTGACCGTACGCTTCGAAGCCTTGCCCGCTTTCGACGCGGTGGCCGATCGCATAAAACATGATGAAAGCCTGTCCAGTGGAATGGGAGTTTTTGTCGCGCTGCTTGAGGCGATGGTCGATCGTGGTGCAGATGCCCTTGAGCATCTGGCCACTGCAGTCGACCACGTGTCCCGTTCGGTCTTCAAAGGCAACCTTAGGGGATCTACGTCCTCTCGAAACGCCAATTTCACCTTGCGCCTGGCGCTTTCGAAAGTTGGCAGGCTGGGCGACCGATCATCGAAAGCAAGAGATGTTCTCCTCGGTGTCGGGAGGATGGCGTCGTTCACACTCGATGTGTGTCATGACATGCTGTCGGACGAATTCCGTGACCAGCTCCACGCCGTTACCAAAGACGTCGCTTCTTTGAGTGACTATGAGACCCACCTTTCTGACAAGACACAGTTTCTGCTCGACGCCGTTCTTGGCTTCATCACCATCGAGCAGAACGACATATTCAAGGTATTGACCATCGCATCGGTGGTGGGCGTCCCGCCCACCCTGATGGCTGGCATATGGGGGATGAACTTCAAGTTCATGCCTGAACTTGGCTGGACTTGGGGTTACCCATTTGCCTGGGCGGTCATCGCCTTGAGTGCCATACTGCCGCTATTATGGTTCTGGCGGAGAGGGTGGTTTTGATGCCGACCGAGGGTGGTCTGTCATGGGAATGTTCTCACGGCCTGCTGTTTCGCAAAAAAGCTTTGACCAGAGGGTGAACCGCGCGAAAGAGTCACCATATCGATCTTATGGAATACCATCTGTCCCCGCGTGAGCGAGAAGTGCTGACATTGATGTGCGATGGCAAGAGCGCCCAGGAAATTGCAGACATCCTGGGGATATCGGTCTACACCGTGCGCACGCATATCGATCGACTGAAGGACACGTTCTGCGTCTACAAAGACACGGCGCTGGTGGCTGCTGCGTTCAGAACTGGCGTGATACATTGACTGGCCGGGGCTGGCTTGCGAACCCGGGCAGTGCTGGCTTGTTGCGCACTGAACGCCGAACCTTCAGGGGGAGGCGCATAAGCCTCGATTCGACATTGCAGGGATGACATTCGAAGATAATCCGATGAGCGGTTTGAACCGGTTCGGTCTTGGGATCGCACGTCGCGGTCGGCTCATCGCACATGTTCATCGCGGAGTGACACGACTAAAGCGTTTTGAGCAGGCGGAGTAACGCGATCATCTCTATCGGGGTCGGCCTCTTGAACGCAATGTAGGTGGGAACTTCTTCCCCATGAAACCGGCGCTTGAACGCCGCCTGACCACGCAAGTTGAATATATGAGTGTTGACCTTTTCAGACAGGAAGGCCTTCTCGAACAAGGTGCGCCAGAGGCGGCTCTCGGCAAACCCGCTCGCGGCGATCGCTGCAAGCGGCGATAGGCCAAGGGTAATGCGCGCGCGTCCCTCTTCGCGGAAACGGTCAGCAGCAAATTTTGTCAGCCCGACCTCGGCATGTGGTGTCGTTCCCTCGAGCTTTCGCTTGAAAGCTGCCGTGTAGCCTGTCACCACGCCGTCTTCAAACATCGGATCGAAATCGAGGATTGCAACTGGATCGCCTTGTGGGCTCAGGATCACAAAGCGACGCATATGCGGTGATAGTTCCGGAAAGAAGGGTCGATTCAGGAAGCGCATTTCCCTCCGGCTGACGATCCGCCCAGCACGCCAGCTTTCCGAAACGGTCTTGATCTGGTCGGCCTGGGTCCTGGTGCCGTCACACTCGGCGATCGTGTAGCCTTGCTTGATCAGCCATCTCTCGGAATAGCGGACCGTTTCGTTCCGTTTGCCGCTGAAACTGTGGGTATCGAAGGTCAAATGTGTATCGATCCCCATGTGATTGACGCGATATCCCATCGTTGACAGAACCCCCGCCGTTTGCGGCCCGATTTGGACGAAACAAGGATTTCCGGCCGCTTGAACAAAGTCTCGTACATATCGTTCGTGCTCACTCTTTGGTGCAACGGGATCGCCCAGGGCGAACGTGTGGCCCATCTTGGTCGCATAGGCGACATATCCCTCGTCGTCCCCGAAGTGTTTCAGGTCCCGCTGAACGGCGGTCGAGTAGGCGAGGGCGAAGTCACCGTGCCTACGACAGAGCTCCAGCTTCTGGCTCGCGGAAAATCGAACGTCCGGGATATGAGATACGCGTCGGTCGAGTAGATCATCGAAGACCCTGCGGATGTTCGGCATTGCGTTCCCCTGGTGGTCACGCACCTTGCGCACAGTTTAGAGTCGTTACCAAACGCGAAAGCATCCTTCGTCCGATACCGTACAATCGTCAGCGGGCGGCGTTGCGCCCGTATTCTGTTTTAGTCATGGTTGTCGGATGGAAGCGCAAGCGAATGTAGAACGAGTCGTTATCGTCGGTGCCGGCTTGGCAGGACTGACGGTTGCCTATCACCTTAAAAGGTTGGGAATTAAAAGTCTTATCTTGGACAAAGGCGGCAAGATCGGCGCCTCCTGGTCTGCGCGCCACCAGCAGTTGACCCTCAATACTCACCGGAGCGTGTCACACTTGCCGGGTCTGCAATATCAAAGTGGAACGCCAGCGTTTCCGAGGCGAGATGACGTTGTGCGCCATCTCGAGAGTTTCGCGCAGCGCCATGCGTTCCCAATACGCTTTAACGTAGATGTCACTGGGATCAGCAAGGCCGGCTCTTGCTTCGTGATCACATCCAGCACCGGTCCTGTCTTTGCCGAGCATGTAGTTATTGCAACAGGGAGGGACCACGATCCACGATGGCCACAAATTCGTGGTGTTGAAACCTTCACCGGCCAACGCATCCACGCGAGCGACTTTGGCGACGTGAAGCAATATGCGGGAAAACGCGTCCTCGTTGTGGGAGGGGGAAACTCAGGATTTGACATCCTGAACCATCTTTGCCGGGTTGATACTGAAGAAGTTTGGCTCTCCGTTAGATCGGGGTCAGCGGTTCTTCCCAAGCGCTTGAGGGGTATCGCTGTGCATCGACTGTCCCCGCTCATGGACATGTTGCCATCAGCGTTTGCCGACCTTGCGATCGGTTTCACTCAGCGGCTCGCTTTCGGAAACATTCAAAGTTTCGGCTTTCCGAAGCCCGGTCGGGGAGCAGCGACCCGGCTCAGATGCGATCACATTGCCATCCCTGTCGACGACGGAGCAATGGGCGCGATAAAGGCGGGCCGGATTGCGGTCGTCCGCGAGGTCGACCGCGTAGTTGGCGGCACGGTTTATCTGGCCGGCGGCGACATTGTCGAGCCAGACATTCTCATCGCAGCGACCGGCTACGGCCCACGACTGGGATGTACTCTTGGCGATCTTTCCGTACTGGATGCCAAAGGTAATCCAATCCTCGGTTCCGACAATGTGTCATCAAGTGTTCCGGGTTTGTGGTTTTCGGGGATGACGCCAGGCCTTGTCAGCTACTTCAGAAGTGTCGATCGAGAGGCTGGGAAGATTGCGGCAGCCGTGGCTGCAGAGCCGCAAAGGCCAAGGACAGCGGTCAGCCGGTTGGATGAATGGGCCGAGGACTGAATTTTGCATAGGTCCGAGCAGGCATTCTGGAGGCGGTCGAGCCAACGACAGGGCGCAACTGCGCTGCCCCTATCAGACCACGCATCAACAGGCAGCCCGTGTGGAAGGTGCAGGACGCCAGCCGACGTCACGCACTCCTGACCTACCGAGCGGAAACGTCGTCACTGATCTCCTCCAGGGCAACGCCGGCAAGTTCTTCGTTGATGCCCGCAACGTCGCCCAGAGACAAAATGCCGACGATTTTCCCGTCATCATCGAAGACCAGAAGCCGGCGCATTTGCAATTCGGACATCCGATCCGCCGCCTCTCGCAGATTGTCTCCTTCGAGGCAGCTTTCCACGCCTTCGGTCATGATCGACGATACCGCCTCATCATATCCGATCCCCTCGGCAACGCCTCGAATGACGATGTCGCGGTCCGTCACGACACCGAACACTTCTCCGTCGACGACCGGAATAACCCCGGAATCGATCTCCGACATAAGCCTCGCGACCTCCCTGATGCTCGAAGCGGGAGCGGCCGTTACCACCTGCCGTGTCATCACGTCTTTTACCTGCATCGCCTTCTCCTTTTGTCGAGGACGTCCCATGCCAAGCCAAAGTTCCTTTCCGAAACCCAACGATTATACGCATCCCAGCGGACTGCTGGATGCACGATCCAGGCTTACGGAGCAACGCGCGGCGCACTAGGCGCGTGGCGACAACACCACCAGACTGCGCGGTGCGAGAACGTAGGTTTGCGCATCCCCAATGTCTTCGTCGCTCCGATCGGGCTCGTCAGTCGCCAGTTCGACAGCCCAGCCGCCGCCAGGGCTATCTGGGAGAGAAAACTCTATGTCACCATCATGGGGATTGAACAGAATGATGACGTCCGTCAAGCCCTCGCACGCTTGGCTGTCGCACGCCAATCGCAAGCCGATTGTCGTGCTTCCGGCATCGGCCCATTGCTCTTCGGTCTGTTCACCCCCGCCTGGATTCAGCCAGGCGACTGTCATGCCGTCACGCCAGCTTTCTCGCCGCAAGATCGGGTTGTCGTTGCGGAGTTTGATCAGCCTGGTAACGAACTCGCGAAGCTGATTGGCGGTATCGGGCAAATCATCCCAGTGAATCCAGCTGAGCTCGCTGTCCTGGCAGTAGCCGTTGTTGTTTCCCATCTGGCTGCGGCCAAACTCGTCTCCGGCAAGAAGCATTGGAGTGCCGTGGGAAAGGAAGAGTGTGGCGAGGAAGTTGCGCTTTTGGCGCTCACGTATGACATTGATGTTTTCATCGTCGGTCGGACCTTCGACACCGTAGTTGTCGCTGCGATTGTCGCTGTGGCCGTCATTATTGTCTTCGCCGTTGTCCTCGTTGTGCTTCTG
This sequence comes from Rhizobium sp. BG4, assembly GCF_016864575.1. Classification (NCBI taxonomy): domain Bacteria; kingdom Pseudomonadati; phylum Pseudomonadota; class Alphaproteobacteria; order Hyphomicrobiales; family Rhizobiaceae; genus Rhizobium; species Rhizobium sp. BG4. The sequence continues at coordinate 476,735 of NZ_CP044127.1, read as the reverse complement.
CGCGTACGATACAAGGTCGTTCAAGGTAAAGCCGTCGTGCGCTGTCAGGAAGTTGACGCCAGCCCATGGCCTGCGACCACGAAGATCGTAGACGTCCCCGGAGCCGAGCATGCGTGCGGCGAAGTCGCTCGTCGTGCCGTCTGTATCCTTCCAGTAGTCGCGTACTGTGTCACGATACTTGTCGTTCCACTCGGCCCAGCCCGGTGGGAAGCCGCCGACCTGATATCCGCCTGGGCCGATATCCCATGGCTCACCAATGAGCTTCGCCTTAGACAGTACCGGGTCCTGGCCTACCGCGTCGAAAAAGCCGCCGCGCTGGTCGAAGCCTTCCGGTTCGCGACCGAGAATTGTGCCTAAATCAAAGCGGAAGCCATCAACGTGCATTTCGTCCGACCAGTACCGTAGGCTGTCGGTGATCAACTGGAGGACGCGAGGGTGCGACGTATTGACCGTATTTCCCGTGCCTGTGTCGTTGATATAATAGCGAGGCTCTCCGGGCATCGTCCGATAGTAGGAGAAATTATCGATGCCTTTGAACGACAGCGTTGGCCCAAGTTCATTGCCTTCAGCGGTGTGGTTGTAGACGACATCCAGAATAACCTCGATGCCGTTATCATGAAACGCACGGATCATGTCCCTAAAGCCGGCCATGCCGCGGGGGCCGTAATAGCGTGAGGCGAGGGCGAAAAACCCGAGTGAGTTGTAGCCCCAGTAATTTCTTAGCCCCTTGTCGAGAAGATGCGCATCGTCTGGAAACCAGTGGACCGGAAGAAGCTCGACGGACGTGACGCCCAGACTGCGGATATACTCGACGATCTTCTTGTGTCCGAGGCCCTCGTAAGTCCCACGCAGCTCTTCGGGAACCGCGGGGTGGAGCTTGGTGAAGCCTTTCACATGAGTTTCATAAAATATCGTTTTCGACCAGGGGATCTGGGGCTGTTTCGCATGCTTCCACTCTGCGGCGGAAGTGTCGATGACGCGGCACTTCGGCATCGCTGCTGCGCTGTCGCTCTCGTCATACGACAGATCTTTGTCCTCGCTGTCCATCTGGTAGGCAAATTGCTCCTGCCCCCACCGGATGTCCCCGACGAGTTCGCGAGCGTAGGGATCGACCAGCAACTTGTTTGGATTGAAGCGATGCCCGTTTTCGGGATCATATGGTCCGTAAACCCGGTACCCGTAGAGCGACCCGGCTTTGAGGCCAGGAACATAGCCATGCCAGATTTCGTTGGTAAACTCCGGAAGCGTGATCCGGTCGGTCTCGACCTTGCCGCTCTCGTCAAACAGGCAAAGCTCGACGCGCTCTGCATGAGCGCTGAAAATCGAAAAATTCACGCCGTCCTTGTCAACGGTTGCACCAAGACGCGTCCAGTCGCCGGCAAGCACGTCTTTACTGTTATGAGAAGCTGTCATGTCAAACCCCAAAGCAATGGCGCGATGAAAACTTGGAGGCACGTGAATGGTTCCAGTTCCGTCCGGCAATTATCGCGACGCTGCATCACGAACAGGCCATCAGCGGATTGGGTCGGAGGAGCGAGGATCCAACTGCGCCTGTTCTGATCTTCGTCCAAGGTGGACCGGTGGTTGGGCGATGGCCTATGTCGGGGAGGATAAAAGGATGACCGGGCTCAGACAGCGTCGATAAGCGCTGTTTACAAGGCTCCGTGCCATGGCGGCCGAAACGTGTCTCGACTGATAGCCGTCGCAACGCTCGTCGTTCCGGCGAGCGGTCGGAAGATATTGCAATTGCAGACAGCACCTTTGGATGTCGCACCACGGTGACGCGCCAGCTTGTATCAGATTGCAGACTTGGAGATTTGGTCCCTGACGGGCGGCGCCAGTCTTCACAAGAAGGAGCGCTGCGCTTCCAGTTCTAAGGGGCTTCTCCCGACAGCGCCAGCGCCTCAAGGATTTGACTGAACTCTGCTCAGCAGGACAGCGTCGAGCCGCGAGCGCTTAGCCTGGTCACAACAGATGAAATCGAAGAGCGCCCACATGAAAACCCCCGGTCCGGGAGGGAGGAGACCGGGGGTTTGCATGCTGTCGCAGCCTCCGCGGAGAGCGGTTGCCCGATGGGAGAATCGAGTGCTGCCTGCGAGTTAGAACCTCCTGATCCAAAGATTGTTCCCTCCACGCTCTCGAGAACATTGACCATTGCTACTGCGTTGCTCATTCCTAGCTGAAAACAGACTGTCATGATGCCGGCGGACCAGATAATCGCCTGGACCGGACATCTGCGGTGAACGGAAGGGCCGGAACCGAACCGCCATTGGAGGCTGACGTGGAAGCTCAGTTGTGGTTCCATGGCATTGGAGATCAAGCTCCGCCCAGCGGCTTCTAAGCTGAATTTCTCGCTTTGCGGACCCGGTCCAGGACCGACGATGCCGCAAGCAGGATCGCGGTGAGCAAAGTTAGACAGACCATCGCCGCAATACCGGCCATCATCACAGGCATTCGATGGTGAGCGATGAAAATCATCGGTGAGGCCGCTAGGCTTAAGGCGGCAAACAAAACGACGAAAGCGGCCAGAACGGCCAATTGCGCGAGCTGAAGCATGTTGAATTCCTCAAAGGTGATCGCGGCGACAGATCGCACGCTGGTGTATCGCCTTTGTGTCCGTCTGGATCTGGTGTGTATCTTCTTGTAGGAATGTTCGGGCCCGGGGCAGGTTGGCAAGGCCAATCAAAACCCGAGGGAAATTCTTGAGAGCCATAAAAGTTGGCAGGCGCTGATCTTCAGCGAATGCCACGCCGCCGGAAGTGACGGGCTTACTGCCCCAAGATGCTCGCGAGTGTCACGGGACGCAGGCCGCGCGCATCGACGCCGACGTCGAATTGGCGGGGATAGGGTTTCAGCCTGCCGTGCGAATGGCCATGTAGATTGATCGACTTCCTGCCCATGTGGTTCCATGTCCTGAAAGCGTAGTGGCATAGGACCAGGTGATGCCCATCATGCCTGATTTCAGCGTAGTGTTGCACACTTTCCCATGCGGAAGAACTGGTCGTCGTCGGCGGGTCATTGTTGCCGATGATCAGGTGCTTGCGCCCATGCAGCTTTGACAGAAGCACTGTGCAATCACCCGCGTTTGCCGACATGACGTCTCCCAGGTGCCAGACCTCGTCGCTGGGGCCAACGGTTTCATTCCAGCTGCGAACAAGCGCCGCGTCATGCTCGGCTGTACTTGAAAACGGTCGCCGATCGAGGCGCAAAACGCGCGGGTCGCCGAAATGCGTGTCAGCGGTAAAATGGATCATCAGCGTTATCTGCAGGCTCTTGCCGGAATTTCTAGGGGCGGCGTATCCGCAGTGCACGAAATCTTACACAGCCTCGAGCCCAAAAAGTGGAGGTTGGGGGAGTTCGACCACGACAGGATCACCGGGAACGACAACGCCACCCGCCAAAACAACGGCCATCACACCAGTCTTCCTGACGACTTCGCCGCTCGGCGCTTTTAGCAGAACCGCCTTGAGAAGACCGGAGCGAAACTTTTCGATCTGGGAGCATGGATTGCGAAGGCCGGTTACATGCAATACCGCGTCTGCGCCGAGCTTGAGGATCGTCCCGCGAGGAAGTGCAAGGAGGTCGACCCCGCGGGTGGTGACATTTTCGCCGAGGTCGCCCGGAGCGACGGCAAAGCCACTACTGGCCAGTTCGTCCAGAAGTTCCGCTTGGATCAAATGCACCTGACGAAGGTTCGGCTGGCTTGGATCGGTCCTCACGCGGTAGCGATGTTTGATAGTGACGCCAAGATGGGCGTCGCCTTCAACGCCCAAGCCTTGCAACATAGTTATCCTTGGTACAAGCATCTTTGAAAATCGATGTTGGTGGTCGCAGGCGACCGCAATAACCACGCCGCCCATAGGGCCAACCTTCGCATTCGTTCGTGGCGTGTTCATAACGTTGTTTGCCCGGATGTAAAGCACGACCTAAGATGGCTGCGTCGATTGCCGCTCTCGTTGGTGGCTGGAACGTTGCTCCCTTAGCGTTCCCCTGTTTCAACTCAAGCAACCAGCGAGAAAGCCTCGCCGTTTCTTGGCGAGGCCTTTCCTTAGAATGTGGACCCGACCGTCGAGCTGGTTCACGACGCGGAGCTAGCGCCGGTCATTATGGACGTGAGCGATTGTCTGCCGACTAAACGGCCGAAGCCCTCGTTGTTTCCCAGGCGTGGAAATGCGAGCTGCGCCGCCAGGCCCGGAGGACCAACAACGTCCACGGCTGGGTTCATCGGGCCGGCATAATATGCCTTCATGCTGCCGGTCGCACAGAAAGTGGAAGGGCCATTCCCGCGTCTGTCGTCACGGCTTGCCCGATATGCGGTTCCAGCGACTAGACGCACGAGATTCCGTCGGAAGCTTTGACCTATGGTTTGATCAGTGAGAACTTTTCTGCCTGGGCGGAGTATAGCGGCGGTCACTCAACGACTGCTGTGTTCACACCATGACCATCGGACCTGTGATCGGGTGACCCTGCAAGGAAATTCGTCGCGGCGCATCTTTCCACATCGAGAACGCCGAATAGACGATTGGTCGTTGATAGCGCAAATTCAGCAGCCGAGACTCGGGGGTAAGAACGGGCTTCATAGCTGGCGACTTGCGCAACCGTCAGGTGGAAGGAATGGCGCAAAAGGCGAGCATAAAAAAGAAAGAGGCCGCCGTGGCGGCCTCCTCGTCGTAGAACAAGCTGTTATCAGTGGCTGTTCTTATGGCTCTGCTGGCCAGCCTTGACGTGCTGCTCGTGCGAGCCGCCCTGCTTGCCAGAGGAGGCGCTTTTGGCAGAAGAAGAAGCCTCGGAAGTCTTGCTCGAAGAAGCCTGCTTCGAGCCAGAATTCTTGTGGCTCTGCTGGCCTGCCTTTACGTGCTGCTCGTGCGAGCCGCCCTGATTTGCCATGACATAGTCTCCATTGTTTGAAGAGGCCCAGATGCCTCGCAAACTTAACCTGCGTGCGGCGATGTTGTTCCGCTTTTTTCGCCGCTTGCTCAGACTATTGGACAGGTGTCGCCCAACACGACCAGGAGACAGAAGGCTTTGCAAGTAAGGACGTGCCGGGCGACCGGGCCCGAACATTCCCAGAGTGCAAGAGTTCCCGCGTCCCGGGGATTTAGAGATGAAATGTGGGCGGCCCTATCGATGTGGCAATGCTGAAAGGGGGAACTGGCGTACGAGTGATGAACGAAGCTAATCTCCAATCGTCAGCGGGCTTTCTTCAAGGCGATGTCTTCGATGTCGAGAAGAAGAGCGATCTTTTCTTTAGGACGGGAGATAGCCAAGGCGGCTCCGAGTGCGACGAGTGCAGAGGTTGCGCCAGCTCTCGAAGCTGCAGGCTGGCCACGGCGGCTAAAATAGAAGGCGTTTGCCCCGGCGACAGAAGCGACGTTCACATTATCGTTTCCGCAGAAGATTGGCATAGCCATCCTATTGCGAGCGATTTTGGCAGCGGCGTGGGCGGCAGGCTGTCGGCTATTTGTTAGAAATGCCCTGGACACGGGTCAGGTGCATGTGGAGGTCGGGTAACATCGTCACACCCGCGTTTTTCAATGGGCCATCAGGACCCTCTTTCGCTTAGGCCACAAACAGCTCGTATGTCTGCTGATGCGCGGTTACCTGTGTCGACAGGTAAGCTTGGTCGAGATTTGCGGGATCGCTGTTTTTAAGAGCGTCGATCTTTTGCTGATGTTGGGCATCGAGCGACTGTGAAACGGTGACGCCATCGTTTCTGGCGGCCGCTGATAGCAACCCTGCGGCGCGGCCATGGTCCCGCAGCATATCCTGAGCGAATTGCTTAGCGGCGACCGCTCGCCCTTGGGAGATTTCGATTTTCGCGGCCTCGATCTCGAATATGTTCGACACCGCGGCTTTTTGCGCGAAATCCTGCTTCGCGCCCTCCCCGTCGCCGGCGCGTACTGGAAGCGTGATCAGGCAGACAACTAGGCTGAGAGCCAGTCTTTTCATCGTGAAGCCTCCGGGCGAGGGTGGTTGCAGCCCACCGAAAATGTTGAAGTTGCCCTTCCAGGGCAGAGCGGGTCACAACCACAGCCTCGGCTAGAAGTTCCAGACGCCCAGCGAAGGTTCGCTAGCGCACACAGCCAAGGCCAGTGGAACCCTGCGATACGCTTATTGTTATGGGAAGCAGGAGGCCCTCAATGGAAAATGTTATCGATGTCGACTTTCACGTTATCTGGCCGTCACCGGTCTTTATAAGAATAGGCAGCGGGATGCGCGAACGGATCGGTGGGCCTGATGCAGCGCTTTCTGCACTGCTCCACCGATGGCCTACCGGGAATAACTCTGAATATCTCGCTGCCAAGCGCCACTGCATGAATGCAGTGTCTCGGCACGGTAGCCCCGCGCTCGCGCGAAGCGCGTTTGTAGAGGCTGCAGCCGCAGCGAAAGTTCTCGCATGACAATAATCAGACGCAACGTCAGAAGTGGCGTCCCGCTATCTGCGGGCTTGCTGCTTGGAATTGGGCTCGGGGGCTTTTTCGACGGAATCGTGCTGCATCAATTGCTTCAGTGGCATCACATGATAAGCTCTTGGTATCCGATCAACACTATCGCAAATCTCGAGCTCAACACGCTGTGGGATGGGGTTTTTCATTCGGCAACCTATGTCCTGGTCCTTGCCGGGCTATTCATTCTCTGGAGGTCGAGCAGGCTTAGTCACTTCCGCTGGTCGACGGCGGAGCTCGCGGCTCTAATGCTTATCGGCTTTGGGGGCTTCAATCTTGTCGAGGGGATCGTCGACCATCAGATTCTGGGGCTCCACCACGTCAACGAAACGGTCGCTCGCGGTTATTGGCTGCTCTGGGATCTCGGCTTTCTCGCAGCGGGCGGAACGATGGTCGCTGCGGGAGCCTTTATCTGGATCCGGCGGCATGGCTGAGGTATTTCGTGAGCTCCGAGCGGCAGTGATCTGGGTCGCTTTTGGCGCTGCGCTCGTCTTCGCCACTCGACCGGTCTGGTCTTATCTGATGTTTGGATCCAGTGTCACGCTGGACGATATTTTGGCGCTACGGTGCTTTGGACTGCCAACCTGACCCTCCGTCTGCATCGCCCCTGCTGGCCGCCCTCGATTGCGACCAGCCGTAACCATCTGGTTGCCGCAATGGCGCAACACTATTCACAAGCTCCGCACAGACGGTCACTGGCGACTGAGCGATGCCTGCTTCAGGTGGACTTGAGAACCACGAAAGGCTTCGTGAACGCTTCGAGTTGAAGCGCATCGTGCACATGAACAAGTCGCCCCGTCAACAGATCGATGAATGAACGATCTTGAAAGGCCGCCGGAAGGGCTATGCGCGTTCCGGCCCATGGAATGGGAGCGCTCAGGTCGTCAACGCCGAGCCACAAGCGGGGCGTAACGACTACAACGACATCTGTCTGATCAGCGCGAGCATAAGCGAGAACATTAGTTGCTCGAGGACCGGAAGCTATGAGTGGCAGGTAATCTCCCCGGCGAAAGAGCGTCGGAACTTGCTGACGCACATGCAGAAGAGTGGTGATGACATGCTGCTTCAGTCGCCCATTGTCCTCGGCCCAGACCTCATCTCCAGCTCCCAGTAGGTGCCTCTGGAGGGTCTCGAAGTCCGGCTCCCTCCGGTTGTCGGGATCGACGAGACTGAAGTCGAGGCCTTCGCTTCCCTGATAGATATCCGGTACGCCGGGAGCAGTCAGCTTGATGATCGCCTGGGTAATACTATTCACAAGGCCCGAACGAACGAAGGGACGAAGGGTCTTGGTGAAGTCGTCAAGGAAAGCACGGTTGTCTGGTGACAGTAGGCGGCGCACATAGGCGATGACGGCGCTCTCATAGGCCTCGTCAATCTCACTCCACGTCGTACGAAGTTTTGCTTCGCGCAAGGCTTTTTCCGTGTAGGCAACGAAGCGATCTTCGATGGCACCCAAAGAAGCGGCGTCTTCGTGCTCCAGATCTGCTGGCCACACGCCGGCAAGTGCCTGGTAAAGCATCCACTCGACGGAAGGCTCGGGGGCAAGACCGTCGTCGAGCTTCTGAACGAACGTTCTATTCATCTCCCGCCAACGATCAACGCCGCGGCTCCAGGCCTCCGGCGCCTCGGTGAGCGCGTAGAGTCGTGCGCGAGCGTCTTCTCCGCGCTTGGTATCATGTGTGGACGATGCGGAAAGTGCATCGGGCTGGCGCAAAAGGCGAGACTTCATCTCCTCGTGAAATCGATCCAGCCGATAGGTGCGGGGAAGGGGGTCTGCTCCAACCTCGTTCAGCGCGAGTAGCGCGCCCTGGCGAAAGAAGAGCGTGTCCTCGACAGACTTTGCCATCAGCGGACCAGTCAGCTGCTGGAAGCGCGTTCGAAATGTCGAAGCGAGCTCACCAACAGTGTGATCGACGTCACCGAGAAGTATGCGCTCGAGGGTAGCGAGCGCCCGGGCATCGGGGCGATTGGTGGCGTTTTGGACCGTCGCCATGACTGACGCTAGCCTGAGTCTGTCTTCCCCCGGCAACCCTGCGCCCGTGCCATAGGTGCGGTACACCGGGAAGCAGATCAGCAATTCGCGCAGGGCTTCCGCAAGCGCTTCTTCCGGCAAGGCGAGGCTATCATCCGTCTCCCCGATCCGGCGAGCGAGTTGTATCAGTACAGCAAACTCCCCCGCGAAGTTGTTGTCTACCATCAGCGTTTTAGCCGAACGCAGTTCTTCTTTCATGTCGAGGGGGCCGACAAGCTTCTGGTAGGCGCCCCTTAGAACCTCCATCTTGTCGTTGTCCACGAAAACATCGCTCAGAGCTGCGATGAACTCGTAGCCCGTCGTTCCGGAGACCGGCCAGTCTGGAGGAAGCATCTCGCCTTCACCGAGGATTTTTTCGACAGTAATGTAACACGCTGGCCCGGTTTGTTCACGCAGTCGCTCAAGATAGCTTTTTGGGTCGGCAAGGCCGTCGACATGGTCGATACGCAGACCATCCACGGCGCCAGAATGGACGAGGTCAAGGATAAGACGATGGGTGTCTGCAAAAACTGTAGCGTCCTCAACGCGAACACCGGCCAGGCCAGTGATCTCGAAAAACCGGCGATAGGACAAATCTCGTGGAGCATCACGCCACGACATCAATCGGTAAGGCTGAAGATCGTGCAGTCTCTTGATCTCGGTCTTGTCGGAGAGGCTCAGGATCTCGTCCTTGCGACCGGAATAGGTCTCGGGCGCCAGGGGATAGAACGCTTCGTAAAAAGCGAACGCAGGGTTTCCAGTTTTCGGATCTCGCTCAATCGTGATCTCGCCTGCATGCAGCGCCTCATCGAATGAGCCTCCCAGAAAGGGAAGCGTGAGTTTGCGCGACCAGTCGATATCGAAGTGCCCGGCGTAGCGGCTGGCTGCGCCGTGTTCGACGACGTCGCGCCACCACGCATTCTCAAGCGATGCCGCCATATGGTTCGGTACGATATCGAGGATGAGACCGAGGCCGGCTCCCTTTAAGCTTCTCACCATTCGGTCGAACCCGATCCGACCACCGATCGCCGGATCGATTTCAGTGGCATCCGTGACATCGTAGCCATGGCTGGAGCCGGATGTCGCGGTGAAGATGGGTGAGGCGTAGAGATGGCTGATCCCAAGACGCTTCAAATAGGGCACCTGTTCGGCAGCACGATCGAACGTCATGCCGTTGCGGAACTGAATGCGATAGGTTGCTGTTGGTACGCTCATAGATCTTTCCGGCTGTTGTATAGGCTCTGGATCGCCCGCCTGGCATGACGACTCGAGAGCGCCGTCGTTTGAAAGGCGCCCTTTAAACTCCGAAGACCACCGCCGGTTCCAGTCACCGACCCCGTTCTCACCCTGGCCGACCTGGCTTCGGCAGATTTTGTACGCGACGTCCCAATATCTCTTGAGTTGAACGGCTTGGAACGGGTCGCGGTGCCGTTATGCGTCTGAAGTGGAGTTTTCCGTCCACGGGTATGGCTTGAGGCAACCCGCCCTGACGAAAAGAGCATGCGGTTTGTCCCTCGCTTCCGCGGACGCTTGCGCAACATGATTGAGCTTGAGTTGTCCAAGCCCTCAAAGCCCGTTTAACTGGAGCATCTTTCCGACGGACGATTAATGCAAGCGCCACTCAGGCCGCCCTTTTTGGCGTTAAGCGGACGCCTCGCTTTTCAGGGAAACGTATCCGATTGCGATACCAGTGAGGGGAAATGCTGTCTCGGGATCCGGCCAGGCCCTTCCCCGAGCCGACATCGTCTGCATCATCCATTCGCTCAAAGCCCACAAAGATGAAACGCGTCGAAGAGCGGTGGATCGTGTCTGGGCACGTGCTAACTTCGTGGTCGATCTGGACACTCACGAATTCGGGGGCGCGAATGAAACCTCTGGAAAGATCCCCTGCAATCTGCGTGGCAAGGCGCTTCTTCCCCATATAAGCCGAAATAAGCTGATTGTGCGTAAAATCCAGAAGCCGGAACGTCATCATAATAGCTTCGTCATCGATCATTGCGCCGCTGATCGTGTCAAGCGCTCGTCCTCTGGCAAAAAGCATACCCGCACGGCTGGTGCCGGAAAAGCTGAACCACGTCTTGCGCCTGGTGAGGTAATCAACGCTCCAAGCGGCCCGGCCATCCACGGGATCGTCGCCCGCAAGGTCAGAGAGCTCCTGAAGCGTCTCAAGAAAAGCCATTCGAAAGTCAGCCGGCTGCATGTCCCACTCCTCAAGCAACTGGATCGAACGCTGATTTCTGAGACAAGTTCCCTGACAAACACACAATCGGCAACGACGTGACTTAGGCTGTCGCGCCTGCGTCCTCGACGCCGAGAAGCGCATTTGCCTAGCCTGCCAAGCCAGATCACACGAGGGCTCAAGAGGACGGCTTTCCGGCTGAGACGGCCTGGAGGCCTACAACGCAATGGTCTCTCATTTCGTCCTCCAATCCCGCGCCTCCCTTCGGCTAAAATGGCGCTCAGTCTAAAGGGAGTGATCGGGAACAATAAAGGTGCCATCCAGGTTGTCGATGTTCTGGCAATTCAGTACCCGGCAGCTCCTGTTGTCTCTGGTCGGTATGCTCTTCCACTCAGCGTATTCGTTGGCCTCGCAGAACCGACTATTGCGCACAAAGCGGTCATAGAGCGGCAGACCCCGCGGCGACTTCCATCGGAAGATGACTGCTCCCTGTGAGTGGACTGCCTCTCGGGCCTGCTCACAGGTCATGGACAATGGGCTTAGTCTCGAAATTGCGTAGCACGGCGAGCCGGCGAGGAGGGCGGCCAAAGTCAATAAAACTGCGCGCATGAAAGTTTGATCCTGTTGGTGACGCCGTCTAACATCAGAATATGGAAATGGTTCCACGGCTCGTTCACCCGGTTCGCCAAGGAGCGATGCGCGCCGCTGAACGCCTCTGAACCTCCGCCTCTTTTCGCGTGAAGCCCGGCGATCGCATATGCAAACGTCGCTCCAGGAGTGTGCAAAAAATTTTGTTCGGCTGCCTTGAAAACAAAAATCAAAAAAACCAGATTTGCGCACGCCGGTAGCCCAGATGGGGGCCGGAGAACAGGGAACGCCCTTTCTCAGCGTTCCGCTTCCAACTCGCTTTAAAGAGGTTTTGGTCATGAGAACAGAATTCGACTTCGGGCCACTCTATCGGTCCAGCATCGGCTTCGATCGGGTATTTTCGCTGCTCAATAATTCACAGCGTCTCCAGCCAGTCGACGCGTGGCCGCCTTACGACATCATCAAGAACGGCGACAATGAGTATAAGATCGTGATGGCTGTCGCCGGGTTCGAGGATGGCGATCTCGACATTACGCAGGAGCGCAACCTTCTCGTCGTCAAGGGTGGAAAGGCCGATGACAGCAAGGCTGAGTACCTGCATCGGGGCATTGCGGCGCGCAGCTTCGAGCGTCGGTTCGAACTTGCAGATCATGTTAGCGTCGAGAACGCTTGCCTGAAAAACGGGCTGCTTTCCATCGATCTCAAACGGGAAATCCCCGAAGCTATGAAGCCGCGCAAGATCTCGATCGGCGGTGACAGCGAGGCTTCGGCTCCGCTCCAGATCGAAGGCGACAAGCAGGTCGCTTGATTTCAACACAGGGGAGCGGGCGGCGTAGCATGCGCCGTCTGCAATGGCTATGGAAGCGTTTCAAATTGATAAGCACGACGGCTTTTACGTCGGCGACTTGGAGGCCTGTCAACGTGTCTTCGATGCCGTCGCGTCCAAGGCCGGCGTTGACCGTCGATCGGAAGAAGGCGAGCGGATCGCTTCGATCCTGGTGCAGCTTTATCGGCAAGGCGTGCACGATCCTCAACACCTTGACGCGATGGTGAGTGCTGCCCGCGGTATATTTGCAAAGCGCGAGCCCTCCAAGCAATAGGCTAGACCGGGTCTGTTGCAGGTCCGATCCTGTTTGGACGGTGGCGATGAACGTACGCGAGTGACAACGGGTGTGGTTGCCAATCGTGTACGTTTCCGGACGGTAGTGTTGCCTTGAGCGCTTCACGACGCAATTAGCAGGCATGAGCAAAAACGAAGAACGACCGATATCACGCCGCCGTAAATCGATGACTATGACCGAGCGCCGGTCTCGTGCGGAAGAGACCCATGTCATAGCAATATCAACGATCGAAGCCGAAGCGGAGGCGCGCCGGCGAAAGACCGAGCGGCTGAAGGCAGCACGCGAAGCTTTAAAGTCCTGACCCATGGCATTGCAAGGCGCGACGCGGCTTGCCACGTCTTGATGCTTGGCGGGACCGGGTGCCGGGGCGGCAAACCCTGACTAACGTCGTATGCAGCGCGCTGATCTAGGAAGCGGCGGGAGCGCGTGACCTCGCCGGCGCGCTATGCGCCGTCCGCCGAACCGCCTCGGCGAAGGGCGGGCTGAAACTTGGCCGATAACGATCGCAATCCCGAGGACTCGGCAACCGGCCGCCGAGCAAGTTGCTCGATCGATTTCCGGGGTTAGCCGCGGGGCCTGCTGCCGCGTTTGCTCGTCAATCACAAACCGCAGATTGTCGGGAACAACGGCCAGGTCCGAAAGTTTCTATCGCTCCTGCGTAAAGAACCTGCGGCTCGACCTGCCCGTGCGTGGAGAAATACAGATGATGCCTGCGCGTCGCTCGAAGATCTCAAGGCCCCGCATCTATTATGTCAATCCTCTCGATTTGCCAACGGAAAGACGTTGGCTGGAGATCTTCGATCACGCCGCATCTTTGAATTTCGACACGGTCATGTCCGCGCCGATCTTTCGGCGCCACTTCCAGGACGCCAGCATTTTCAAAGCATTCGATGCCAGTTCCATAGATCCCGCCTTCGGGCTCCAGCGTCCATTGGAAGAGGGTGTCGCATTCCTGTGCGAAAGAGCGAAATCGCAAGGGATGGACTTCATGATCGACGTCGTGCTTCCGGCAGGGCAGGCAGAAACCACTGGTGAAAGTGATGCGCTCGATCCCCGTCCTTCACCATCCGCGCCCGCGCGAAACGGCGCAGCCGGCGGCGACATCGACCGTTTCGGTGAACTGTTGCGCAAATTAACCACCCTTGGAGTCTCAGGATTCCGTTATCTGGGGCTTGACGCCCTGGGCGAGGCTGATCTGAGGCGATTGGCAGTGGCTGAGACGGGCGGTGCGGATCCTTTACGGCTGGTCTACACCCCGGGGACCGACTTCTCATTTCGCCGACGGCTCGCCGGCCTGGGCTTTGATGGCACATTTTCATCGCTTGCCTGGTGGGACTTGCAGGAAGCGTGGCTTTTCGAGGAGCTGCGTCTGCAGCGAGCACTTGGGCTGCAGGTCGCCTTTCCCGAAGCTCCGTTCGCAAGGCGGCTCGCCCATGGGACCGAGAGCCGGGAGATCCGCGAGCGGAAGTCGATCCGGGCGCTGCGACTTTCGGCCGAGCTTGGCGATGGAATGCTCATTCCTATGGGCTTCGAGTTTGGCGCGGTCCTGCCACTGGATGCCACCCGCGGTTCAGGTCAAGACCTGCGCATGATTCGGTCGAATGGTGCTTTCGATCTTTCGGCAGCGGTCCGTGAAGCCAACGCGGCTATTGCTGCTAAAGATGCGCTGACGCCGACGGCATATGAGGCCGCGGCGCAGGTGATCGTCATGACCCTAACTGACGCACCAGACCCACGTGTTGCGGAGCGAAAGCGTCTGCTTGTGGTTAACCGGGACCTGCGCCGGCCGTGTGCTTTTCCAGACGACATCATTTCGCGTGCTGCCGCACCCTTCCTTGTTTCCGAGTCGCATCTCCGGTCGAACCGACTTGCTCCCGGAGAGGTTAGAACGGTCGCTGTCGCGGCGGGCGCCGTGATCGCAACACAAAGCCTGACGTCACCAGGGACGGCAACCGACCCGTCCGGACGTATCGCGATTGAAAATATCGAGCCGTCGGTCGACCTTGGGCGTTTCCCTGTCAAACGCGTCGTCGGGGACAGGGTTGCCGTAACGGCCGATATATTTGCCGACGGGCACGACCGCTTGGAGGCGGCGATATTGTACCGGGCAATAGATGAAGCGGAGTGGCATGAGGTGCCGCTGAGTTCCGACAGCAATGATCGTTGGGCCGGTGCCTTTTCCCTCGAAAGGATCGGCCGCTATCACTACTGCATCGAGGCTTGGAAGAACCCGTTTGCTATATTCCGCTACGAGCTGTCGAAAAAAGCCGAAGCCCGGCTTGACCTCAGCCTGGAACTGACCGAGGGGGCAGCGCTGGTACGACGCGCGGCCGAGAGAACCGCGGGGAATGCCGACCCCGGCCTTCATGATAAACTTGTGGAACTGCTGGAAGCGATAGAGCGCAGCGACGCGGCCGAAAAGACCCGGCTGCTCTTGTCACCTCATCTCTCGGTACTGATGTCGCAGGCTGACGAGCGACCGTTCCGAACTCGGTCGGGCACCTATAGCGTCGATTCAGAGCGCGCGGAGGCCGCGTTCTCAAGCTGGTATCAAGTCTTTCCTCGGTCACAAAGTGGAGATCCTCATCGTCACGGAACCTTCGACGACGTTGTTGCCCGACTGCCGGCGATCCGCGAGATGGGCTTCGACGTTTTGTATTTCCCACCGATCCATCCAATTGGCACCACCAATCGTAAAGGCCGAAACAACAGCTTGGTAGCGGGCCCTGGTGATCCAGGCAGTCCCTATGCGATCGGTTCGCCGGATGGCGGTCACGATGCAATCCATCCGGAACTGGGCGGGATTGACGCGTTTCGGCGTCTTGTTGAAGCAATGCGTAACGAAGGGCTGGAACTGGCACTCGATCTCGCAATCCAGGCTTCTCCTGATCACCCTTGGCTGACCGAGCACCCTGGCTGGTTCGAGTGGAGACCGGACGGAACGATCCGCTACGCGGAAAATCCGCCTAAGAAATACGAGGACATTGTCAATGTCGACTTTTACTCTCAGGATGCCGTGCCAGCGCTTTGGGAAGAATTGCGCGATATCGTCCAGCTTTGGGTGGACGAGGGCGTCAAGCTCTTCCGGGTGGATAATCCCCACACCAAACCTTTTCCGTTCTGGGAATGGCTGATCGGCGATATACGCGCCCGCCACCCGGAGGTCGTCTTTCTGTCCGAAGCGTTCACGCGGCCGAAGGTGATGTACCGTCTCGCCAAAGTCGGATTTTCTCAGTCCTACACCTACTTCACTTGGCGCAACAGCAAGTGGGAGCTTGAGCAGTACATGCTCGAGATAACGCAGAGCCAAGCCAAGGAATTCTTTCGGCCCCACTTCTTTGTCAACACGCACGACATCAATCCAGACTTTCTCCAGAATGCGCCGCGGCCGGCATTCGTGATCCGTGCCGCACTGGCTGCCACACTGTCTGGCCTGTGGGGGGTCTATAACGGGTTCGAACTTTGCGAGGGCCGTCCCGATGTCAAGCGCAAGGAATATGCCGACAGCGAGAAATACGAAATTCGCGCCTGGGACTACGACCGGCCTGGGAACATCAAGCCGGAAATAACGATGCTGAACAGGCTTCGCCGTGATAACCCCGCGCTCCATTCCCATCTCGGCCTGACGCTTTTGAATTCGTCCAACCCGAATGTGATGTTCTTCGAAAAGGCCGCGCCTGGGCGCCACAACGTCCTGCTGATCGGCATATGCCTCAATCCGCATGGCATCGAAGAGAGCACCGTCGAAATCCCGCTCTGGAACTTTGGAAAGGATGACGCTGGCACGCTCGATTTGGAAGACCTGGTCAACCCCCGACGGTTCTCGCTAACAGGCAAGCGGCAGACGCTCAGGCTTGATCCCATTCATTTGCCCTTCGCCATTTGGCGCGTCAGAACAGGAGAGATTTGACATGGAAGACGTGTCGAGCAGCGAAGGCCGGGCAGAGACAGCCGACGCCACGTTGTGGTATAAAGATGCAATCATCTACCAGTTGCACATCAAATCGTTCTATGACGCCAACGGTGACGGAATTGGGGATTTTGAAGGTCTATTCGAGAAGCTTGATCATATCGCTTCGCTTGGCGTGAACGCGATCTGGCTCCTGCCTTTCTTTCCTTCGTCACGGCGCGACGATGGTTATGACATCGCCGACTATGGGAGCGTCAGTCCCGACTACGGCACGATCGAAGACTTTCGCAAATTCGTAGCCGCCGCCCACGAACGCAATATTCGGGTTATCATCGAGCTGGTCATCAACCACACGTCCGATCAGCACCCGTGGTTTCAACGTGCGCGCCAGTCACCCGCGGGAAGCCCGGAGCGCGACTTCTACGTCTGGTCCGATACAGACCAGAAATTTCTTGAGACCCGTATCATCTTCATCGACACCGAGAAGTCCAACTGGACGTGGGATCCGACGGCTGGAGCGTACTATTGGCATCGCTTTTATTCGCATCAGCCTGATCTGAATTTCGACAACCCCTTGGTGATGAAGGAACTTCTGTCGGTGATGCGCTTCTGGCTGGAAACTGGCATTGACGGCTTCCGACTGGACGCGATCCCCTATTTGGTAGAACGCGAGGGAACAAACAACGAGAACTTGCCGGAAACGCATGCGATCCTGAAGCGCATTCGCGCCGCGCTCGATGAGACACATCCCGGCGTGATGCTGCTTGCGGAAGCCAACCAGTGGCCGGAAGATACCCGGGAATATTTTGGAGACGGGGACGAGTGCCACATGGCATTTCATTTTCCGCTGATGCCCCGGATGTACATGGCGATCGCCAAGGAGGACAGGTTTCCGATTACCGACATCATGCGTCAGACGCCGGATATTCCCGACAGCTGTCAGTGGGCGATTTTCCTGAGAAACCACGATGAGCTGACGCTTGAAATGGTGACGGATGCCGAGCGCGATTATCTTTGGGAAACATATGCGTCCGACAGGCGAGCACGCATAAATCTCGGTATCCGCCGTCGCCTGGCTCCGTTGATGGAGCGCGATCGCCGGCGTATTGAGCTGATGAACGCGCTTCTGCTGTCGATGCAGGGCACGCCGGTTCTTTACTACGGTGATGAGATCGGGATGGGCGACAACATCTACCTTGGCGATCGCGACGGCGTTCGAACCCCGATGCAGTGGTCGCCCGACCGCAATGGCGGCTTCTCAAGGGCCAATCCCGCCCGCCTGGTCCTTCCGCCCGTTTCGGACGCGCAGTATGGCTATGAAGCGCTCAACGTCGAGTCCCAAACATCAGACGCGCACTCGCTGTTAAACTGGACCCGGCGCATGCTTTCGCTGCGCGGCCGGCACCCCGCATTTGGCAGAGGGTCGCTTCGGTTTCTTTCTCCTGACAACCGGCGTATTCTGGCCTATCTCCGAGAGCACGGAGACGAGGTTATCCTGTGCGTGGCAAACCTATCGCGGGTACCTCAAGCCGTTGAATTGGACCTCTCCGCCTACGAAGGCCGCGTGCCTGTCGAGCTGACCGGCATGTCACCGTTCCCGCCAATCGGCCAGCTTACCTATCTTCTGACGTTGCCGCCCTATGGGTTTTTCTGGTTCCAGCTCAATGCTGAATCGGATGGTCCGGCGTGGCGCACGGCTCCGCCGGAACAGTTGCCCGATTTTCACACGGTCGTCATTCGCCGAAGCCTCACGGAGCTGGTTGATGAACCTCAGCATCAGAGGGCGCTCGGCAACGACATCCTTCCAGCATATCTTTCAAGACGGCGGTGGTTTGGTGCCAAGGATCAGTCTCTTCAATCGGCAAGGCTTGTTTCGGCGACGCCGATCCCATTCGCTGATGGGATAGTGCTGGGCGAGCTCGAGGCCATCCTGCCTGATCACGTTGAGACTTATCAGCTCCCGCTCGCCATCGAATGGGATGACACCACGACGAACATCCTAGGCCAGCAACTTGCCTTGGCTCGCATTCGTCAAGGACGACGTGTTGGATTTCTCACCGACGGCTTTACGGTGGAGCCAATGGCGCGGGGTTTGATCGAGAGCCTGAAGAACCGCTCGACCGTGACCGGTCGTTCCGGCACGATAGACTTCATCGGGACCGATTACTTGGACCAGCTGGATATCACCGCCGAAATGGAGATCCGATGGCTATCTGCGGAGCAGTCAAACAGTTCTCTGATCGTCGGCGAGATCGCCATGATCAAGCTTATAAGGCACGTCTTCGAGGGCGTTCATCCCGAAGTTGAAATGACGCGCTATCTTACCGAGCAGGGATATGAACACACCGCTCCACTTCTCGGCGAAGTCGCGCGTAATGACGCGGACGGGCGGCGGTGGACACTTGCCGTCGTACAAGGCGCAATCCGTAACCAGGGCGATGCGTGGAACTGGATGCTCGCCAATCTGCGTCGGGTTGCAGATGAGGTTGCAACCACCGAAGCGGAGCCTGACGCCGCTGACGACGAGCTACAGCCGCTTTTGAACTTCGTTGCTATGATCGGCCAGCGCCTGGGTGAACTTCACGTCCTGCTTGCGCGACCGAGTGAAGATCCATCTTTCGCGCCGCGGAGAGCGGATGAGGCTGACGTTGCTGGCATCGAAAGATCAGTGACCGGCGAGATCGCCTACGCCTTCTCCAAGTTGGAGGAGCTCGCGGACACGCCCGACAGCGCGGTCGAGAAGGATATTCGCAGTCTCTTGGCGCAAAGGGAGCAGATATCTAAATTGGCTGCAAGATTGTGTGGACGGGCGGCAGACGCCGTGCTGACACGCACTCATGGGGATTTTCATCTAGGTCAAATACTCGTGACGGAAGGTGACGCCGTCATCATCGACTTCGAAGGCGAACCGGCGCGCAATCTCGCGGAGCGGCGTGCAAAGACCAGCCCCTTGCGGGACGCCGCCGGTCTTTTGCGATCTCTTGACTATCTCGTTGCCACGGCGACTCTTGAAAATGATGCCGTGTCCGACCATCACGACGAGCGCAGGCGCTTGTTTGTCAACCGCTTTGGCAAAGCAGCCGAGGAACTTTTTCTTCAGAAATATATCCACGCGTTGTCTGCATCACCAGATCTGCCGAGCGATCCGAAGACCATACGTGCGCTTCTCGACATCTTCCTTTTGGAGAAGGCAGCGTACGAGATCGCCTACGAGGCACGCAATCGCCCGAAGTGGCTGCCAATTCCCCTGGCCGGCTTCAGCGCAATCGTGTCACGCCTTGACGGAGAACGGGCATGATGGAGCCATCGACGGTCGACACATCTAGTTTGGCTCCCGGCGAACTTCTCGCAATCGTCGAGGGCCGTCATGGCGATCCCTTCGCGTTTCTGGGACCCCACCGGTCGCAAGATGGGCGAATTACAGTTCGCACGTTCGTTCCTGGCGCTCTAGGCGTCGAATTGGTCGACCGCGCAACGGGTGCTGTGCTTGCAGTGTCGTCGCTGGTGCATGCAGGCGGCGTGTTCCTCGGCCCGGTCCAAAGTGACGCAGGATATAAGCTGAGAATCCTCTGGCCAAACGGCGCCCAGGAGACGGAAGATCCCTATCGGTTCGGCCCCCTGCTTGGTGATCTCGACCTGCATTTGATTTCGCAAGGAACGCACTACCAACTTTCGTCGGCTCTCGGTGCAAATCCGGTCACCGTCGACGGCATCCAGGGTGTGCGTTTTGCGGTCTGGGCGCCAAATGCGCGCCGGGTCTCGGTGGTTGGAGATTTCAATAGCTGGGATGGTCGGCGCCACCCAATGCGCTTGCGGCGTGAGGCAGGTGTCTGGGAAATCTTCATCCCAGATCTGACGGTTGGCGACCGCTACAAATTCGAAATTTTGGACGGGCAGGGCAATCTGCTTGCTCAGAAGGCTGATCCAGTGGCCCGGGCTTCGGAAGCCGCGCCTTCCACTGCATCCATCGTTGCCTCAACCGAACCGGTGAAATGGCGGGATGCTGAATGGCTCGAACGGCGGGCTGGGAGGGACATTCTGGACGGTCCGATATCGATCTATGAAGTTCATGCCGGATCCTGGCTTCGGGACATGAAGGATGGCGGGCGTTCGCTCGATTGGTTCGAACTGTCCCAGCGGCTGATCCCCTATGTCAAGGAAATGGGGTTTACGCATGTGGAGCTTATGCCGATCATGGAATATCCTTTCGGGGGTTCATGGGGATATCAGCCACTAGGCCTTTTTGCCCCGACGGGACGGTATGGAACGCCGGAAGACTTCGGATATTTCGTCGACCGCTGCCACGAAAGCGGGATCGGCGTCATCCTTGACTGGGTGCCGGCCCATTTCCCAAGTGATGTCTGGGGTCTGGCGCGCTTCGACGGAACTGCGCTCTACGAGCATGAGGATCCAAGAGAGGGCTATCACAAGGACTGGAACACGCTGATCTACAACCTCGGGCGATCCGAAGTGAAAGGGTTCCTGATTGCAAGCGCCCTTGAATGGCTTGACAGGTACCATGTCGATGGTCTGCGGGTCGACGCCGTTGCCTCGATGCTTTACCGCGATTACAGCCGTGCCGAGGGTGAATGGATCCCGAACCGGTACGGAGGGCGAGAGAACCTAGAAGCCATAGAGTTTTTCAAGCACCTCAACAGCGTCGTTCGCGACCGCCACCCGAATATCTTAATGATCGCCGAAGAATCGACGGCCTTTCCGAAGGTCACAGCCTCGCCGGCTGACGGCGGCCTGGGGTTCGACATGAAATGGAACATGGGGTGGATGCATGACACCCTTCACTACATTTCGGACAATCCGGTCTATCGCAAGTATCACCATGGCTCGATGACCTTCGGGATGGTCTACGCTTACACTGAGCGGTTTGTCCTGCCGTTTTCCCACGATGAGGTGGTTCACGGCAAGGGATCGATGCTGGGTAAGATGCCAGGTGACGACTGGCAAAAACATGCCAATCTCAGAGCCCTGTACGGCTTCATGTGGGGCCATCCAGGGAAGAAGCTGATATTTATGGGTTGTGAGATCGGCCAGAAGAACGAATGGAATCACGACGCCTCGCTCGACTGGGATCTTCTCGACGACCCTCGTCATCGCGGTCTTCAGAGGTTGGTGAGAGACCTTAATCGCGTTTATGCTCACTTTCCATGCCTGCAATATGGCGATCTGCACCCGGACGGGTTCGAGTGGGCCGTCGCCGACGACGCTGAGAATTCCGTCCTGGCGATGATCCGCTACGATCAGACCCGCGACACCGCCTGCGTGATTGTATCCAATTTCACGCCCGTCCCGCGCCAAGGCTATCGAATTGGCGTGCCTCTCGATGGCCTTTGGCGCAAGATACTCAATACGGACGACACCGTATATGGAGGCGCGGGAACCGATATAGGCGACGTTGCTGTACAGTTCGTTGCCGCTCACGGCCGGCCAATGTCGATCGAGGCTGATCTGCCACCTTTGTCGACTGTCATGTACATTAGAGATCGAAATCGATGAAACCCTCGCAGCCGAAAGCGGGTGCGCGACTGGCCGGCAAGAGGATGTATTTGGCACTGTACCGCGGGTATGAACGGCCTTCATATATCAACTTTGCCAGCTGAACGCTCCATCGATGATGCAGCGCCCCAGGTGTGACGTCGACCTGGGGCGGTTGAGCTGGAGAGAGTCGCAAGTAGGCTCTGAGAGATATAGCGGACGATCTCCCACGTTCTTGGCGGCGGCCGAAAGAGTTACCGCGGTTCCACCGGTTGCATGGCTTTCCACTCTCAGATGCGGCTATTAGCCGATTGGTGTCGATACCCTTTCCAGCCGAGAGGCGCGATTGTCGCCTTCCGGCGCTTTTGCACGGCCTGTCCGTTGTCACACGACGCTAGGGGTCGGCACCAAAGTGTGATGGCCTTGTCACACAAGAAGGAAAGCCCATTTTCCGGGCGATCCTTGCGTCTCGAACCCGCACTCCTGGATGAGCTCAATAGAACCGCAATGGGCGCGGTGCAACCGCAGGTCCCGTCAATCCGGATCCTAGCTGCGGAACTAGTACGCCACATGTTGGTTATGCGCAAAGGAAGAACGGGAGGACGGTTCCATGAACGACAAAGACCAAAAGCGACGCGAGCGGGCTTACAAGATTTGGGAAGACGAAGGAAGACCGGAAGGTGCTGATCTTGATCATTGGCAACGAGCCGAAGATCAACATGAAGCGACAGAGGCGGAAGTAGCGGCGGAGGTGACCGGTGAAAATCCAGCTGCTTCAGCCCCTGAGTTGGGCAAGGATAAGCCTTCGCCGGTCCCGCCGCCGATTTCAAAGCCGGCCAGAAAACGGCGTTGAGCTATACGCGGTAGACGTAATGGCGCCCTTCATCGACGCGGAGTTGCCTTCTCCGAAGATCGTGGACCGCACAGGCACGTTGCCGCCGACAACAGCATGAGCATTATGCCAATGACGTTCGCGACTGTAATCGTTTCCTGCGCAAAGAGGGCGCCAACAACGACGGCGATGACGGGAGAAACAAAGGCGAACATACCGGCTCGGCTCGGTCCGGCGTCCCTCAGGAGCTGCATGTACAGTCTGTAACCGACCAGCGAACCAAAAATCACCAGGAAAAGCCATCCTGCGAACGCTCCCATAGTCCAGTTGCTTAATGCTAATGCGCTTGGGTTTTCGCCGCAGATCACGGCCCCGGCGGAAAGCAGCAGCCCGCCGAGGAATGTTGTCGAGCCCGCAACAACTGCGCTTCCGTGTCTTGCAATGAGCGGTTTTGCGAGCACCGAGCCCAATGCGGACGAAGCCGCAGCCCAGCAAACGGCAAGGATGCCAAGCCAGGCGCCCCTATCGTAGCTCACCTGTGCTTCACCGACGAAGAGCAGATATAGTCCGAGGGATCCGACGGCGAGACCGATCGCTGGTGCCCAGCTCCAGGTTTCCTGACGCAAAGCCACCCCGAAAACGAACAGGCAAACCGGTGTCAAAGACATTTCCAGCACCGCGGCAGTGCCTGAAGGTATCTTTGTCATTCCCCAGAAGAGTGGGCCATAGCACAGCGTGATCATCAGCAGACTGGCTATAATTAGCCCGCACCAATCAACAGCCAGCGCTCGTATCGACTGACCCTGCCACATCGCAATCCCCAAGAAGACAGTTCCTGCAGCGACGAAACGCAAAGCTGCAAAAAGCATTGGTGGCAAGCTCGTGACGCCGAACTTGACGGCGATCCAGGTTAAACCCCAGACAGCGCAGAGGACTGCAAATTTCCCGTAGTTTGAACCTGACATGGCTTGGACCCCGATTGTGTAACGCGTAAAATCAATTTATACCGTTACAACTTCGGCAGCATCATCGGGTTCCCTATGGCGAAATCAGTAAGCACCATGCGCTTGAGCGGCGGGCACCCCGCCCTGGATTTTGTCAATACAGTTGACAGCCGCCGAGGTCGGTTGGGCCCGGATCTCCTGACAAAGTTCGTCGACCTTGTCACTTTCAGTCAAAGGGTGGATCTCATTTCTGGGGCTGCGGCTGCAACTCTAAGGCAGGCGGCAGAGGCTAGCCCTGGGGCGGCTGCCAAGGCGCTGGCGACGGGAATTGATCTCCGTGAGAGCCTTTATCGTGTCTTTCTCGAAGAAGACGGGGGCGCAATTGCCCCGGAAGGTGATGCAAATGTCGTCAAAGCGGCTGCGATCGTTGCTCGAAGCCATCAAGTCTTCGAGCAACTTGCCGGCGGGTGGGCTTGGACAACGAAGGTCGAGACGCCCGCCGACCTCGTGCATGTGCTTTCGAGCTCCGCTGCCGACCTGCTAGTGTCGCGACCGAACCGACGATCGGTGAAGGAGTGCAAAGGCGACAATTGCGGTTGGTTGTTTCTCGATACATCAAAAGGCGGACGGCGGATCTGGTGCTCGGAAGCAAGCTGCGGCGTCCACAATCGCGTCAGGAAATTTAGGCAAAGTTGATGACCCTCGTCGGTCGCGCTTGGGGCGCGGGGGTCATCTAAATCACGTGGGTCGCCGTTTCATCACAGCCAAGGCCAGAACCATTGTCATGGCTGAGCCGGAAACCGGTTGCGAAATGGATAACGCTGGAAGGATGTATCCATCCGTTCAGGGCCTAAGCCAGGACCCCTCATCACGGTGTGGCGCGTTAACCGGATCTTAACCATCCGCTGCCATCTTCGGGCTGCATTCCCCATGCGTGCACCTCATTTTTAGGCGCGTGTCCGTTCAAGCGGCACGCGCCGTTTTTCTTCCCGGTTCATCGATAAGGAGCTCGTCATCCGCCATGCGGGGCCGCGGCGCGTCGCGATCCGCATCGGCGTGACACGCTCGGCTTCGTCGACCATCCGCGATGAACGGAACCGACGCCCTGTTCGCGGGTTACTCCCGCGAAAAACGAGGGATGCCCTGCATGAGCAATGAAGAAGACGCACCGTTGGTCACGTACAACAGAATTGATGGGAAGGCCTTCTTCGTTTTTCAGCGGCGCCGTTATGATCTTCCAGGTCAGTACAGAAGCCTCTCAGACGCCCAATACGTGGCTGAGAAGCAGTGTCGGTCTATGGGGTGGCAGCGCGATGAGCCGTGAGCATGTCGGCGGACCCGCTTGATGACCGAACCGAATGCGCGAACAGCAACTGAGGAAGGTGTTCTTGAGCGTTGCGCGAGACGACTAGCGCCTCGACCAAGCACGGGCAAGGTGCCTATCCGGTGGGCCGCCAGCCACCGTTTGGCGTCCGGGACGTGCTAAGCTGACACATGGATAAACGGGTCATTCAGCTTGAATTCATGCCGCGCGTCGTAATTCTTATCCAAACCGGCGACGCCCGCGGTAGGAGCGGGGCACCAAAATCGGAGTAACCTAATGTTCAAAAAGATTGTTTTAGCTGCGGTGGTCGCTGCATTTGCCGCTCCGGTCGCCCTGGCTCCCGCGGCCGCGGACGCGCAGGACTACTACAATCGCGGGTGGCGGGATCACCGCGGTTGGGATGGCTGGGACGGACCGCGGCGGGATTGGCGCAGGCATAGACATCACAATGACTATGGCGGCGCAATTGCAGGCGGGCTTGCAGGTGGTCTGATCGGGGCTGGCTCGATAGAAAACAGCGCACCGCGATATTATGCGGCTCCGGCTCGGGAGTGCTGGTACGAACGCAGGACGGTGCAGGACCGATACGATTACGGTTATCATACTGAACGGGTTCAGGTCTGCAACTAGATTGCCAGGTTGAGCCTCGGGCGATAAGCGCCGACAATCTGAGGAACTACAGCTTGATGGACAAAACCTCCTTCCCCATTGCGCTTGGCACCCTTAGGATGCGCGGGCAGGAGGACCTCTATGAGCAATACCGTTTCACACCTTCCACGCACGCGCAGTGGATCGTGGCCCCACAAGCGTCGAGCGGTCCTCGACTGGTTGATGAATGACACGAGCGCGCAGCGGTTCCTTGACAACTTGCTGGTGGACATGTGCGAGAGGCTCGTGGCTGACGGTATATCAGTCGCCAGATCGTCTCTTCACCTAAGAATTCAGCATCCGCAATGGCAGGGTGCCCGGATACTGTGGCAAACCGGTGCAGTTGAAGCCGAGATCGATACATTCGACTACAACGTCGACACCACTGAGATTTTCCTCCGCAAACCAGCCACTGAAATTTACAACGGAGCTTCGGAAGTACGGCAACATCTCTTTGCGCGTACCGGCGAGATATCCAAATACCCACTTTTTGAAGAGCTCCACCGCGAGGGATATACCGACTATGTTGCGTGGCCGATCAAACATACACTCGGAAAGTGCCACGTCGTCACCTTTGCCACCAAGAAACCGCATGGGTTCCTCCAGCACGACATGGATTACCTGAAGGACTTGTTGCCTGCGCTGGCACTGGCAAGCGAGATCCGGATGAAGAATGCCATGGCCCGCACGCTTCTCGAAACATACGTAGGCGCTCACGCAGGCGCTGAAATTCTAGCCGGTGCTACGACACGAGGCAGTGGAAAGACCTTCAAAGCCGCAATCATGATCTGCGACCTGCGAGACTTCACGGCCTTGTCAGATCTGTGGCCCCGTGACGATATAATCGAAATTCTAAACGGCTACTTCGACGCGATTTGTGACCCAATCGAGACCCGCGGTGGCGAGATATTGAAGTTTATGGGAGATGGCCTTCTGGCTATTTTCCCGCTCAGCAACCCGGACGCCTGCGACGATCTCCTCTACGCGATCAAAGAGGGGCAATCGCGAATGGAAACCCTGAACGGTCAACTTCTGGAAACCGGTAAGGACGCTCTGCGCTACGGCATTGGGGTACATGTCGGCGATGTCATGTATGGCAACATAGGGTCGCGGAAACGTCTGGATTTCACTGCGATCGGACCTGCGGTCAACATCGCATCGAGGCTGGAGGAATTCACCAAGAAGACCAAACAATCAGTGTTGCTTTCTGCGGAGTTCATATCACTAGCAAATTGCTCTTCAGAGGTTGTAGCACTGGGATCCCATCGGTTGCGCGGTCTTGAAACGCCCGTCAGCATATTCGGTTTAATTGACGAAGGGTATCGTGCCGATGACACTTGACTACTCGGCGACCGGCTCGAAAAAATCCGATCGGTTCGATGCTCGTCTATTGTAAGGGACACGTTCTACCTTGGCCCGAGCCGATGAGCATGAGCGTGGTCGGCGTTTCCCCCTTCATGTGCTGGTGACGCTGGCCTGCAACGCTACTGCGGATTAACGCTCCGGGACCGGCAGTGCCCCAAATTGAGGCGCAAGCTTGAAAGGTGGCGCTGAAAACCAGAACCCCGGCTCCGCCGTTTCCTTAAGGCCCTAGGTGGCCGGCCCACCGCTCCTGCCAGTGGCTGCTTACGACCGAAGTCCTCGGCCCTCCCAGCAAGGCGCCGAGTTCCTTGTCTTCCATGTCTTCGGCGATAGCTTGGACGCTGTCGCCGATCTGCCTGGCGTAGCGGCCCACCTTGGCTGTTCACCTTTTTCGAGCTCGGCGCCAACCTTCTGCAGGGCAGTGGCTATTCGAGTAATTTGGGAGGCGGTGTGACCGGCGTCGGCATGCTACGGCAGAGACGGCTTTGATTGTTCCGTCCTGGACAAGTGTCATTAGATGATGCTGGAGCAGGTCGCGTTGATGGGCAGGCTGTCGAAACTTGCGCAGCTCCATTTACATCAGATAGCGATTTGAATAGTTGATGCGGATGGCAGAATTGGCCTCTTCGACAGCGAGGGCGAAACCGATGAAAAGAGCGCACAAAAATTTGATAGTGGAGTACAAGGGGGGGAACCGTCGGAGTGCTGATAAGCCGACGTCCATCTGGGGAAACCTGGACCTAAAGTCGATTTCAGAAGACGTGGAGAATGAACTACACTCCAATATGCGGCGACCAGCAGCTGAGATTGGGGCGAGAAGCGAGACGCAGCAGGCACCGGCCGTTGAGCGGCAGCACAGCGACTTGCCGCTGCAAGTCAAAGCTGTGGAACAGGGCGCTGAGCCGAGAACCGAACTCGGGATGAGAAGCGACATCTCTCCTGCCATCGCAGAGACGAAGGACGAAAGTGTCCCAAAATCAACTGACGCGCATACAGTCCCCGCTGCCGCAGTTGCGGAGGCGGCGACCAGCAACCTGTCAAAAAGCGCGGAAAAGAAGCGGCCTCGTGCGCAAAAGCCGAAGTCGCCCACGTCTGATCCAGTAACGACTAAATATAAACCCGGAAGTCAGCGGCACGGTCTGAAGTTTCTCTCCTGCCCCCCTTCCTCGCCATTGAGGAAGAGCGGGCCGAGCTGCAGCAGCTCGAAGATGAAAACAGGAGGCTGCGAACGCTTCTTGTCGAAAAACTGCGAGCTGAAAACGCATTTCTTCGCCGCCGCCTTGCCTGATTATCAGGAGTGATTTGTTTATGCTCGACACTCTGGTCCTCAATGCCGCGTTGAAGACCCTCTGCAGAGAGTTCAAGGTCGAGCGCGATCGACAGTGTGTGCTTCGTCTCACAACCTTGCTCATCCAACTGTCGAAGACTGGAATTACCGACACCGGTGAGCTTGTCGCAAACGCGAGACGAGATTTTGCAGCTGGCTTGAACTCGGAGGACCTGGATTAACTAACGAGGAGAGCTCCCCCAGGTTAGCAATCTGGCCTGCCAGCCGTTGATTGATACTCCGCGGCTCGTGACGCGTGCCACTTCCACGAGAGCTAGCCTCATGCCAAGCTCGCTAAAATCGCGACCGCGAACAAAGAGCTCGAGACCGCGGGAGTCATCGAATTTTGAAAAGCATGGGGGCATCCACGTGGAGAGGTCGGGGCCTTTACCGCTTCGCAGCATCGTTCCATCGCTCGTCAAAAACGATTGCCAACGTGCACAGGCTTTCCCCAAGGCTTGCGATCCAGACTGTGCCCATCCATCCGCAGCGCAGACGTGCTCGGACAGTATACTGGCATGCAACCTATCCGATGGCACTGGTACTTCTTTTATTAGCAGGCGCTTGAAATCCCGTCTAATCAATTTGGTACGGCAACGCACAGACAGGTGGCGCTTCAACGCTGGTGCTCCAGATATGGAAGAAGGAGCAGCCGACATCATGGACGACGAAATCCGATTGAAAGTCTCTCTACTGGATGCATTGGCGAACCCGGTTCGCTTCCGTGTTGTGTCTCACCTCATCGGGCACGAAATGAGCATCAGCGAACTAACAGGGAAATGCCGTACGACCCGACGCAATGTTACCTATGCGATCACGCAACTGCATCGAGATGGCTTCGTGTCTCGACGGTTCGAAAAACAGACTGCCCTTTATTCTTGCTGTCACCCCGGCATCATCAGGCTTTTTGATGTCACCAGCGGTATCATCCAGGCTGACCGGAAGGAAATAGACCTGGAGCGAAGACGCTCCCGTAGCTCGAGACATCGATGCGCTGGAGAGGTTGAGCAATAGCGTGAAAAACTTTTTGAAGATAGCCTGCGCATCGAAGCCGGTTCACCACGATGGTCACCGCTTTTCCTTATCGCCTAGTTTCCACTGTCGCGGAACGGTGCGAGCGCTACCCGCACGGGGCTCCATGATCGTTTGCCACGCAATCAATCAGGGTATGGCGCCCCTTCCGCGACAGCTTGGCGGCGGTTAGTCTGCATCAGTTCAGCGGCCCGGGCGCGCTGCCAAACCATCCGAGCGGCACGCCGCGTCCTTTAGAGAAAGATGGATACTCGCACACCCCTCCCTCAGCAAGTTCTTCTCCGACCTCTGCCTCAGCCGCGCTTGCCTGCATTGGAACAATAGGATCTGTCCGATGTTTCGCGAACGGAGGAAATCGAAATGCGCAGAATGACGAAGTTTATTCTCATGGGGCTCTCTGCCATGAGCAGCCCGACGGTGACCCCCGTCATTGCCGCAGCCCAGGATCTCGAACTCCGGGTGCGAACCGGGGGGAGTGGTGTTTACCCTGCCGATGACGAGGGAGATCGCCAGGATTGGTGTCACGTCAGAACATGTGAGCGAGATGAACGCGCTTAGATGCTTGCGGTGAAGAACGTCGCCCGGCAGAGACAGTCAAGAACTCAGAGCAGGACCGCAGGCGAAAAGCTGGTCGTCCGGCAAGCAAGGTCGTCATTGGGATTTCGGTTCCCCCGGCAGCTCTTCTGTGTGCGCCGGTCCAGCCGGAAGGTTTTCCTCGGTATGACTTCTGTCCGGGGCTGGATCGGCGCTGTAGATGCTTGGGATACGTAGATCCCAGCTCCGAGCGCGAGGATAGCCACTATAAAAGAGCCGGCAATCGCTCCAATCGATCTCTTAGGATCCTGCGATATCATTCCGAACGCCAGAGCGAACCCCAAGAGGGCCGCCCCGCCGGAGACGACAAAAAGCCAAATATAGTTCACGGCATCCTCCAATTTTTGCTGCAGATATTGCGGCTCAATGATTGATAAGCGACCAAACTCATGGGGATGGATCGCATGCATCAACTCATGTTTATGATGCTCGTCTAACATCGAGATATGAACATGGTTCCACGACAGCAAGGCTCAGGCAGCTGCATTAACGGCCGGCAAAGGATTCGAACTCGATAAAGTTCACCTTCTCCAATTCGTGGCGGAAGAGACGGGCTGACCATCTGGTGATCAGACAAACATGCACTCGCGCATTATGCTGTCGCCTTATCAACCACCCTCCGTTGCGAGCTGATTATCGTGCTGCGATAATCGCGGCGCGTGGGCCGGAGCGCTGCCTCCTCTATCGCCAACCCCCAAAAAGAGCGCGCTGCGTATTTTGTAACCGCGCCAACTGCTGGAGGGATGGAACTTTTTTCACTCTATTCCATTTCGTGACTGGCCTTACTGCTGCAGGGGGCTTTCTCGTTTGTATTGCTGGTGAGAACGCCGGCGTGACCTTTGGTGAATTGTGCCACAGATAAAGCTGATTTTGATCGCCGGTTGCCTGCATCCGGCAAAGTCCGCGCAGTTGGAGACGCGATTATTGACAAACCGGCGTGGCACAATTCTTTAGAACGGATGCTGAGTGCCCGGGCTTTCTTTGAGTGAGAAGACCAGTCCGCTTGTTCTTACAAAAAAAGCCCCCTTTGCGGGCCGATGAATTCGAAATTCGGTTGCGCACGATGCCGGTTTCGCCGCAGTCTACCGCACCCTGCTCAACCACAATCTGAGATGTTATGACTGATAACGAACAAAGAAGGAATGCTGCACAAACCGCCGGCGACCGCCTTGTCGCCAGGCACGTTCGTGAAGACCCCTTCGCCGCGGCCTTCAAGGCGACCAGGATGCCGATGATCGTTACCGATCCCAATCAGGACGACAATCCGATTATATTTTGCAATGCGGCGTTCGAGAAGTTGACCGGCTACTCTGCTGAAGAAGTCGTCGGCCGGAATTGTCGGTTCTTGCAGGGGCCCAACACCAGTCGTGAGGCCGTCGCTAGGATCCGTGCTTCTGTGGAAGCCGGCTCTGATATCGCCGTCGATATCCTGAACTATAAGAAGGATGGCAGCGAGTTCTGGAACGCTCTTTTCTTGTCTCCCGTCAGGGATGACGACAACCGAATTGTCTACTTCTTCGCATCTCAGCTGGACTTCACCAACGTCAAGAGCCGCGAGGCCGACCTCGCTGCGGCACGCCACAAAGCCGAAGAGGAGGTCGCGAAGAACACTGAACGGCTTCAATCAGCGCTGGGCGCAAAAACCTTACTCGTGCATGAGGTCGATCATCGGGTGAAGAACAACCTGCTTACGATGGCATCAATCGTAAAATTGCAGGCTCGCATAACGAAGAACCAAGACCATCGACAGATCCTCATGTCAGTGCTCAACCGCGTTGAAGCTCTCAGTACGGTCCAGCGCAAACTGTTTACGCTGGACGACGTTTCCCGCTTCGATATCGCGGACGTTGCCCGCGAAATGGTCTCGGATCTGGTCGGTGCTATCAAGCGGCCGGATATTCGCCTGACGCATGAGCTTCATCCAGTTTATGTCCCAGCGGTGAAAGCCACCCCGCTGGCGCTTATCATTAACGAACTTGTTGGGGACGCCGTACGCCGGGGGCTGAGTGATGGCGGCGGCCAGATCCACGTGGTCGTCAAGCGACTGAACGGTCATTTTCTGATCCGCGTAGAGGACACTTCAATTCCAGTGGAAGTAGATATCGAGACCGCTGAAATCGGCCGTATCCTTTTGGAGACCTCTGCAAGGCAAGTTGGGGCAAAGATCGAAAGACGGACCGCGGGTCATCGAACCACTGTTGACGTAACGATGCTCGTGGAATCGCCGCAGGAGAGTGAAAATTGAAAGTACTTATTGTTGAGGACGAAATGCTGTTGGCGATGGAGCTTGAGAACGAGGTGGAGATGGCCGGCCATCAAGTGATCGGTACTGCCGCTACCCGAGACCAGGCACGGGAAGCAATCGCGGCGCAGCGGCCGGAATTCGCCTTCGTGGATATCCATCTACAAGATGGTCCCACAGGCATCGAGGTGGGGCGGGACTTAGCCGCCAAGAACATTCCCTATGTGTTTGTCAGCGGCAACATCAAGAAGATACCGAGAGATTTCGCTGGAGCACTCGGCGCGATTGAGAAGCCGTACACGATCAACGGTATGAAGAACGCGCTCGCCTACATTTCCGGGCTGATTGAAGGATGCGTTGAACTCAACCCTCCGGCGTCTCTCGTCCTGGCTGAGGACGTCGAACTTATTGAGGCAGGCCCGCGGATCTAGGAAAGCGTGATGGCAGAAGCAAAGAACCCTCAGATGGCGTTGGCAGAGATCAAGCCGCGGATTGCCGACCTTGTCGACGAGCTTGTGGCCAAGGGCGCGGACAAGCTCTCGATCATCTACGTGATCGAGAAGGAAGCCGATGCGCTGCGCGACAGACCGCAGTTGGGAGAGCGAGACGTACCGCCCGCCCGGCCGACCAACAAGTGGCAGATCGAGGACGTGTAGGCCTTGCAAGCCGGATCAAAGAACATGCCCGCTATCTTCTCAGAACCCCTGGGCCAGCCCGAACTGGTTTATTCTACTGCGTATCCAGCGAACCTGCTGGCACGTATCAGTGTCGCCGGAAAGTGTTGCGCACCGCCTCTAATTAATCCTCTTGGCGTTACGAAAAGGCGAGAGCGATAAGCATAAGCTAACCGCCCTGCACACTATAGAATTTCGCGGGTTGAATGTCACTCATGCTCTCATGCTTCATCGGTTTTGTTAGTGGGGAATGGAATTTGCTTCAGCAGCTGTCGGGCCCGCTAAAATCACACGGAAAATCGCACCGAGCTGCCAGATCGTTGATAGGCCTACCAGAACGTAGACAACGATGGAAAGGTGCTATCGTGACCACCGACTCCCACCAAGCAGGTGTCCGCGTGACGGCCGCCCGAGGCAAACGCGCGGCCGTCTCCAGGCAGTTGGAGAAAGCGGACGACCCCGTCCCGCGCCATTCAACTGGGTAATTAATTTCCCGGAAATGTCGATTGTGTCGACCGTACAAAACAAAACGGGCTTGGCCTAAATCTGGATTTCGATCCAAGCAAAACGCCATTCGTCTGGTTTTCCCATTGAATGAGTATAGTGCGCCGCGCCAGCCAGATCTTGTCGTTTCCGGAGTTCCTGAACAAGCCAACTGGCAGATGGAATTCCCTTCAGCTGGCATCGATGGATTGCGCTTTCGACTTCACTAATTGTTCCAAGACCAACAGTGGGCACGGCACCAGGCTTCATCAAGGTCCAACTATATTGCCGCATCCTTCCTCCACTGGCATCACAACAGAGCCTTAATGATGGCACACAGCGCGTGTTTGATTGTCGACTTCTCACTGGCCTGGCAAGGGCCAAACAGACGTCACCTTAATGCGGAACTCAAGTTGAGGTTCCGCAAGCAAACGTTCGAAGATGGCACCGATCGCCGGTGAAATAGTGTTAAGCCGGAATGAGGACGGTATTGTCTCGAGCTGCGCTAACGCCACAGTCTGAGGCAAGACCGGCTCGCCGCGACGCTTAATCGCTGAGGGCCTCAGACCAGTCTTCGGCCGGGTCGCATTTTTGCCTTGGAAACGCGCGCGGGTAACTCTGGCATCTTTATTGAACGCCGCCCGCGTGTCTCCTGGATCGACACGCCCCCCAAGTCGCGCGGTGGGGGCGCTGACAGAAAAAACAGTAGATATCTCATCAACTGGCTCTCGAACTTTCGTGAGAGCACTGGGATGCGGCTAAGAGCGGTGCCAAAAGCTTAGAGCTCGGCGATTTCCGCTGCGAGTTCTCGTCGCTCGATGTCGGCGATTTCAAGGCTTATACGACCAGTGAGGACCAACGTTTGCAGGCACAGCTCGAAGATACTCCGAAATCCTTCTCCTTCAGGGTTCAATTTGCCCGGCGACAATGTGAACTCTCCGCTAGTCATTGAGGCAAGACTACATTGCATGACCATCATTGCAGCGAGATCGTCCGGCGTCCAGCCGAGTTCGAGGCAATAGCGCCTAGCAATCATAGGATTGTGCTCCGTGCTCCATTTCGCTGTATCAATGCTGCGACGTAAAGCGCTGGCGGCACTGTCGCCCTCAATGGGACACCACTCAAAAAACGCATTCAGGGAATCCAATAGCTGCTGTGCAGGATCGGGGGCGGCGAAAAGCGACATGTGACTATTCCGTGTACCGTTGTCGACCGCAAGTCTGGCGTGCGGAGCGAACCGAAGTGTATGTGCCGAAGGTTGAGCCATCCTGCTGCCCAGTCCTGAGGAGAACAGACTTCCAAGTTCTTCACAACAACCTCATTGAGCTGCGCCGTGCGCGAGGACGACGCGAAGGGTGTGTGATCAACAAAGGGTGCGGGAGCTTGGTCATGTCAAGATAGCTCGGGCCGGGATGCCTCGGGAAGACCGAGCCAAAGATACATCCATCGCGCCGCCGGGTATCAAAAGATCCGCCGGTTGCCTCATACCGTCCGTCCCGAGAGCTGGCGGGCTATGCATCGGCATTCATCTGCACCACGCGGCAGTCAATCAGTTTATCTGATTTACTCGCAGCGACGCTTCTTCTCCCACTCGAGGTATCGCACTTTCAGCTGCCCTCAAAACGCGAAAGCATATTCCTTAATTGGCCGTTCTGGGTCTCGAGCTTTTGAGCGAGCGCTGCCCTCAGTTGCTTGATGTCATCGTCCAAGCCGTAGACCGCGTCCAAATAGCCATCCTGCTCCGAGATCTGCATATGGGTCGCCGGTAGCACTTTTGCCCCTGATTCTTTGTCCTTTAAAGTGATGCGGGGTCCCTTTCGAGCCTTTTTGGTCGCACGGATATCGTAGGTCGGCCGCTTAGACTCGTGCGGGTTGGAGATTTCGCTAGCCGGAGCAGTTGCCGGAAATTCTTTCGCTTCGGCCTCCGCTACAGCCACCTCTTCCGCAGCCGGGCTGCCGACGGGTTTTACTGCATGATCGTCGGGACTGGTCATGACGGGGACAGGATTGGCGTCAGGATTTGGCGGGGCTGTCGTACCGTTTACCTGAGCAACCGCTATAACATCGAAATCCTCTTCCATAGAGCTGGCCTTGGAGCCGATGGTCAAAACTGTCGAAACGACGTTCGCCTTTGATACGTCCTTTTTGGACCTGAATCTTGAGATGATGTTCCACGGCGACATCGAGGTTCCCTCTCGCTTGACACGCCTAATGTACGCGGCGCAGAAACCGGATCAGGTACCGATCCGGCGAACGATTCTCTAGAATCCAGTTTACCCGATGGCGGACAAGGAGCAAACCGTCCGCCATCGCGCGATGATTACTTTAGGCCAAGACGCTTACGCAGATCGGAGTTCTCAGTGCGAAGCTTCTCGGCGAGCGACTTGCGTAGGCGCTGGTTTTCCTCTTCAAGCTTAAGAAGATCTACCAAATCGTCCGCCAGCGGAGATGCAGTCGCGGACGTGGAAGCGCGATTTGGACCGCGCTTGCCTGCTGCGGATGGCGACGATGTGCGCTTAGCTCGGGTCGTAGGGGTGCTGACGACTTCAGGTACTGCAGGAGCCTCGGCACGCTTCGGGCGACCGCCGCGATTTTTCTTCGCCGGCTCCGCGATCGTTGGGGCGGCTTTCGCCTCCACCTTTTTAACGCGCGGTGCGCGCTTCTTTTTTACCGGGGCTTCCGGTGACACTACCGCGTCTGCTGGTGCGGAGCTGGGATTGCTTTCGTCGGCCATTGGCGTTCTCCCCTGTTTGGCAATTTCGTTGTCATGTGTAGATGATCGGATGTCAATATCGCATGTGTTGTTGAGTGCCTTACGCTCCGATCTTAATTGAGCTTTACGGGACTTGGGCAGGTTACGGACTGAGATCCCCGACATTTCACTCTGTGGCTACTGCACCAGCAACGCGCGCTCACCGTCGCTAACACGATCCGAGCTGCGAACATATTCGGAAACACCTTCAGTCAAAAGGACTAGGAGGCACGCTGTGACCGTAGATATCAAAGTGGGGAAGCAGCGCCGCGGCAGGAATGACAGCGCAGGAAATCGCGGTCGTTTCCGCAACGGCGAACATTACCGGCTTCTAATGCGCAGTTGCCAAAGGGCGCTCAAAGCATGGCGAGGTTTACAGTAGTGCCCTTTGGATGGCCTTAGAGATCGTGGCGCCTGCACGAGCTTGTTAAGAACGGGCACCAAGCCGGTCAAAAAAGCGCTCACTGAATGATGCAGCGTCCCAAGTATCACCTAGCGCCATCGAAACCGCAATTTCCAAAGCGCCTTTTCCTGTGTCGCTATGGATGTCGTAGCCTTGAAGTCGGCACCACGCGCAAACAGTATTCATGACCACGTCGATCTTGGCATCATCCAGGGAAAGGAGAGTGACGATTGACATAACGCTGCCTAGCGGCTGGAATTGAGCAAGCTCAAGATTGGGCTGCAAGCCGCAGTTAGGCAGTAGGACTCAAGAGAAACGGGGCAAAGGGCTTCAAGGGAAAGGAAGGTGCGTCGTCTCTCAGCTGTGCGCAAGACGCACCGGGGCACCACTGGCCGTCAGACGCTCTACAGGCGACAAATGAAATGGACGCTGTAGCAGCCTGGTGGCCCGAATATTAGGGCATTGCCTTGAAGCGTTCGATTGCGCACACGGCTGTTAGGGCGGCAACTGGTCAAACCCACGTGGCGCGAGCCATCAGCACACTGGCTTTCAGAAGAGCGGTGGCAAGAATAAATCGCCATGTTCGAACTCTGGCAATTTCGCTCGGTGGCTGCGCCCGTGGAGGTGGAAGCTCAGACGGCCAGCAATTACGTGTCGGCCCCGACGAACCTCAGCACAGGTCGCCCGGCAATAGTTTCTTCGGGAATGAGCTTTAGACGCTCCAGATCCGACACGACGCGAGATGAAGACGATGGTCGCCTCCCAGCCATGCGCTTCCGAGCTTTCGCTGCATCCGAAACTGCCTGATCGATGACATAGCGCTACGCTAAGCGCTCGTCAGTGGAACACGGCGGGTCTGGTCATGCGAACGGTTCATCTAAGTCCTCGCCTTTCAGGCCGCGATACGCCTTGCCGCCTTGTCGGCAAGCTTCCGGTTGTCGCCATGTTCATCGAGGATTATTTTGGCGTCCTCCAAAGATATCCGATGCTTCTTGGCGAGCGTGACTGCATCGTAAGGTTTCTCCGACGCAGATTTGACATTGGCGTTAGCCATGGACGTTCTCCAGTCTGTGGGGTGTTGCAGTGCCGCTGCGACTTCGTTCGAAGACGAAGATGCCTGATCCCAGATAAGTACTCGAAGCCATCATTTCCAGAGCCTGCGTGTTGACTAACAACGGGCTGCAATGGGTAGCGAAGCGGCACAGAGTCCATGACCGGCTAGCCTTTATCGGTCCGCTTTCACCCTTAGTTCTTTCTGCACGGACTTCCTCAGCGCATCCATGATGTCAACGACGTTGCTGGACTTCTGATCGTTGTCTTTTTTGCTCTCGGTCCCGGATCCGTGTGGGGGTTTCGTAGCCTTCTTTTGTCGGCAATGAGCTTCAGCTTCGGCCTGCGCAGGCTTGTAGGTACCGTCAAAATAGTCACCTTCGGCCCGGACTTCGTCACCGAACCGCAGTGTCCAGACGATAATGCCATCTCCACGGGCTTCAAGGATTACGGCTCGCTCTCGACGACCGAGCACCACGCGCGAAACGCCCACAACGTCTCGTGCCTTCATAGCCTCGCGAATGACGGCAAATGCCTCATCACCAATTTTCTCGTTTGCGGTTAAATAGTAGGGCGTGTCGAGATAGATTCATTCGATCTTGTCCCTAGACACGAATGTCTCGATATCAATTGTTCGAACGGTCTCCAGCTCGACAGCTTGCAAATCGTCGTCGGTCAGAATGATGTAGTCTTCCTCGCCACGCTCGTATGCTCTCGCCTCATCTGCGTCCTTGACCCGCTTGCCGGTAACGCTGTCGACAAATTGGGACACGACGCGGTTCCCGGTTCCTTGATTGATTGTGTGGATCGCACCTTCCCGCTCTCGGAGGTCGCTGGCACCATCGCTACGGGGCAAGTCACGAGCGACAGTTTTAGATAGCCCCTCCAGTATGGACGACGTGGTGCCATGATCAGCTCTCCTTCTTCCGAGTGGATTTGCCTTCGGATTTAGCCGAGCTTGCTGCGGGCTTCCTTTTGCCAGAATTGGCATTTGCAGCCTTGGGCTTGCCGCCACTATCTTTTTGCATTCCAAGGCTCTCTCTCAATGCCTTCAGGAGATCGTTGGGTCTGGAGACTTTCAAGGGTCTCGACTTGGGAAGAGATCTTCCCTCGGCACCGGCCGTCAATCCGCAGATGGCGATCGGGCGGTCTGAAACCTGCCTGCCGTCGAGAAGTTCTAATGCCAGAGACGGGAAAGTTCCTTGCCTTCAGAAGGCGCTTCCGCGTCGCCAGGTGTTGGTGGCAGCCGCGGTCGCGGAGGCGCGGTTGTGAGCGTCAATCCATGTCGCGGAACAAAATGTCTCCGCTGATGTTAAGTGCCTGCTTCCGGCGTTTGGAAGCTCATATCAATCTCATCGAAGGGGAAGTCTCCATGGAAGACGCAGGCATTGGCTGGATCGCGGCAATCATCATCGGCGGCATTGCCGGATGGCTCGCAGAGATGTTCATGAAGAGCAACATGGGCGTCATCATGAACATCATTCTGGGTATCGTCGGAGCTATTGTCGCCAACTTCATTCTCTCGCTTTTCGGCGTCGTCCTCGGCGGCTGGCTGGGCTACCTGATCGCTGGCTTTATCGGTGCCTGTATTTTGATCGCTCTGGCGCGAATGGTCAGGCGGACCGCTTGATCGGCCTCACGCAGATTTTCACTGAGGTTCCAGACTGTACCTGACTACGATCATCGAACCGAACGAGGGCGCTTCCCATTGTTGGTCAAGCGCCCTCTTGCGCGAGCTCGAGTGCGAGCAAAGAGCTTCCATGGCAACCTCATCCGAGGCTGATCGCGGCGCATCGAAGACCGGGTTGCATGCGCGACCGGTGCTCGTTAAAGCCCTTTTTTGCTGAGACGGCGCCAGGAGGCCCGCGCGGCGTCCTTCCAGGACCGCGCGGCAGCAGCGATTACTCGCTTCGCCGGGTCCATGATCTTCGTCTACCCCCACGCGGTCCTGTTCGGCGGGTGGACCCTGATCAATGTACAGGTGTTTCCGCTTCTTCCCGCTTTTGACCCTTCTCTGGTCATTCTGGCAATGGTGGCGTCGGTGGAGGCGATCTTCATCTCGACCTTTGTCATGATCAGCCAGAATCGCATGGCAGAGGCAGACGACAAAAGGGCGGACCTCAATTTGCAAATTTCGCTGCTTGCCGAACATGAGACGACACAGCTTCTGACAATGGTCGCCGCGATCGCCGACAAGCTTGGCCTCGACCTAGAGGAAGCACGAGATCGAAGAGCTCCAGCAAGACGTCACGCCCGATGAGGTTTTCGACACAATGGAAAAGATCACAGAAGGTTCATCCTCAGACCTTTAAGTCACGGCCGACAAGCAGGAGCACTGACCCCCCTTAGCTTGCGATGGCAGGAACCGGCTTTTGCGGACGATCACTTGACGACGATCTCAGGCAATTTTGCATC
Organism: Rhizobium sp. BG4; assembly: GCF_016864575.1. Taxonomy (NCBI): domain Bacteria; kingdom Pseudomonadati; phylum Pseudomonadota; class Alphaproteobacteria; order Hyphomicrobiales; family Rhizobiaceae; genus Rhizobium; species Rhizobium sp. BG4. Next base: position 436,908 of record NZ_CP044127.1, on the reverse strand, counting down.
AGACTGGTCCAGAAAAGGTGTCGCAAGATGAAAGTTGACCGCTGTCGAACCCTCGCTTGAACCATTTTACACGTTGAGCGGAGGTGCCGTGGTTGAAGCTGTCCGGCACGACATAGCCCTGCGTGCGCTTTTGCAGTGTGTCGTCACCGATCTGCTGTGCGGCGTTCAAAGCCTCTTCTGTGTCGCCTGCATCGAGGATGCCTTTCTGCTGTGTGTATTTCCCCCAGATACCCGCAAAGCAGTCCGCCTGAAGCTCGACGCGGATCGACATCTTGTTCGCATCGCTTTCGCTCATCTGTTCTCGGGCTTGGTTGAACTTCGGGAGAATGCCGAGCTGGTTCTGTACATGGTGCCCAATCTCGTGAGCCACCACGTATGCTTCAGCGAAATCACCGATGGCGCCGAAGCGATTGCTGAGTTCCTCGAAGAAGGCGGTATCAAGATAGACTTTCCGGTCTTCAGGGCAGTAAAACGGCCCGGTCGCAGCCGACGCCGCGCCGCAGGCGGATTCCGTCTGATCTCGGAAGAGTACAAGCTTCGGATCCTCATACGAAAGGCCTTGTGACTGAAAAATGCCCTGCCAGGTATCTTCAGTCTCTGCAAGGACTGTCTTCATAAATGCTGTCATCTGGTCGCTGGCAGGGGTCTGCCCCGCCCCCGCGTTCTGACGCTCGCTTTGCTCGTATCCCGATCCGTCAGAGTTGGCTTCCCCCAGCACCTGAAGAAGGTCGACGCCCATTGCTTTGAAAACCAAGTAGATCACGACGAGAAAAATGATCGTGCCGATGCTCAGCCCGCCACCGCGGCGTCCGATCGGCAAGGTGAACCCGCCGCCCCGACCGAATGCACTATCGTTGAGCCCGCCGCTTTCGCCTTGGCGATCCTCGACGTTTTGAGACTGACGTCTGCCTTGCCATTCCATCTCTCAGTTCCTTTGAATTGGGACGGTCCGTTACTAACGCTGCTGTCAAGGTTGCGTAAAAAGGAAAAGGCCGCCTCACGAGGCGGCCTTCTCGGCGAAACTGCCCAAATTAAGCAGCTTTGGAACCTTTGCCCTTAGGATTGGCCTGCGCCTCGGCGAGGTGCGTCAACTTCTGATCAGTTGCTTCCTCCTCCTGAAGATTAGCCTCCAGCAGGGCAACGGCGTCCTTTAGGCCAAGCTGCTTGGCCCATGCGATCAAGGTGCCATAGCGTGCGATCTCATAGTGTTCAACAGCCTGAGCCGACGAAATGAGACCAGCGTCGAGAGCAGGCGATCCCTTGAATTCTTCCATGATCTCTTCGCCCTCGGAAATAATGCCCTGGATGGCTTCGCAGGTCTTGCCGCGCGCGGGCTTGCCAAGGATCTCGAACACCTGCTCCAGGCGGTCGATCTGGCCCTGTGTTTCATCACGATGCTGAAGGAAGCCAGCCTTGCCTTCCTCGGATTGCGCAGCGCGCGCCATCTTCGGCAGAGCTTTCAGGATCTGTTTTTCCGCGAAATAGATATCCTTGAGGGTGTCGAGAAAGAGATCGTCGAGTGTCTTGGTCGAATTCGTTGCCATAATATCCTCCTTGTCGGCCAGCTTTCTGGCGCGTGCTGCTCCGCCCGTGGCGGCGCCGCCGGTTGCAGAGATCGAAAAAACAATGCGTGTTCGAAGCATTTGTTCCGTAACTTTGACGGCCGCATCCCACGCATCTTTTCAGCGCTTGAGCTCAAGATGTCGCCCGTCGCGCCCCGCCATGACGATGAAAAACGGTATGTCTTTCCCCCATCCGCCGCCGTTGCAACCAGAGCCGCGCATTCAGCTTCTTAACGTTCTTGACCGTACGGACAGTCCCGTCGTGGAACTTCGATCCGTGCTTCTAGTTGTAAGTCCGCTCGCAGTCCTGGAGACCTGAATGCTTCCATCGATAAACTTATCCGCCAAGGCCGCTGGCATACGGAGCTTGGTGCCGTCTTGGGCGATGTCAGGTTCGCCACCCGCATGTTGTCGGATGAGATCAGGTCACCCTGCCGGAGCTATGAATTCACAAGATAGGATGATGTCGTGATCGAATACGCGTTCGGCCCGCTGATCTATGAGGATGGTGTCGAGTTTCGGCTATGGGCGCCTTTGAAAGACAGAGTTCTGGTCGACCTGGAAGGTCTTCAGCCGCAGCTGATGGAGCGGCAGGCAGACGGGTGGCATCGCTGTCGCGTGAATGGTGTCAGGCCCGGTGCCCTCTACACCTTCGTCTTGCCGGATGGATTGGAGGTGCCGAATCCGGGCTCGCGATACCAGCCTCAGGACGTGCATGGGCCGAGTGAGATCATCGATCTGTCACGACATCGCTGGAAGACCGATGCCTGGACAGGCCGTCCTTGGGGAGAGATGGTGATCTACGAGCTGCATGTCGGCTCTTTCACATCGGAGGGAACTTTCGCGGCCGCGATCACCAAGCTCGATCACTTGGCAGCTTTTGGTGTAACCGCCATCCAGATCATGCCGATCAGCGATTTTCCCGGCCGGTACAACTGGGGCTATGATGGTGTTCTCCCTTACGCGCCGGACAGCACCTATGGCCGCCCCGAAGACCTGATGGCACTGGTCGATGCTGCACACGAACGCGGCATTGGCGTCTTCCTCGACGTTGTCTACAACCACTTCGGGCCGGATGGGAACTATCTTCCGAACTACGCACCGCTGTTTACCGAGAGCCACAAGACCCCGTGGGGCAACGGGGTCAATTATGACGGTGACGGATCAAGAGCAGTTCGCGAATTCCTCATCCAGAACGCGGTTTACTGGATCAAGGAATTCAGGCTCGACGGGCTGCGGCTGGATGCCGTACACGCTATCAAGGACGACAGCGAGGAGCATCTTCTCCATGAGCTTGCCCGTCGTGTCCGAGCCATCGCTGCCGGTCGGCATGTTCATCTGATCGTCGAGAACGAAGATAACGACAGCGATCTTCTAGAGCGGGATCAGAATGGCCGGGCCGTCCAATTCACCGCCCAGTGGAATGATGATGTACATCACGTCCTTCATATTGCCGCGACCGGTGAAACTTTCGGCTATTACCAGGATTATGCCAATGACCCCTTAAAGATCGGGCTCGCTCTTGCTGAAGGCTTCGTATTCCAGGGCGAACATATGCCCTATCGTGGCGAGAGCCGGGGCAAGCCGACTTCGAACCTGCCTCCGACCGCGTTTATATCATTCATCCAAAATCATGACCAAATTGGAAATCGGGCGCTTGGCGACCGTATGATCACCTATCGGCCGCTGGAGCCGCTCAAAGCAGTCACAGCTCTCTATTTGCTGTCAGCGCAGATCCCTATGCTGTTTATGGGTGAAGAGTGGGGCGCGCGCCAGCCGTTCCCTTACTTCTGCGACTTCGACGAAGACTTGAACGAAAAGGTGAGACAGGGCCGCCGAGAGGAATTATCCCGTCTTCCTGGCTTCGATGCCGATGATTTACTCGATCCGACAGCCAAGTCGACGTTTGACGCGTCAAAACTTGACTGGTCTGAGCTCACCGGTGCGGCCGGCGCCGAAATGCTGGCGTTCTATCGATCACTTCTTGCTCTGCGGCATGACCGGATCGTTCCGCTGCTGGAAACCGTTGGCCCAATTGGCTCTTCGTTTCGGCAGGAGGGCCGCGTGACTGTTGTCGAATGGGTCTTTAACGATGGCTTGACGCTGTGTGCAGTTGCCAACCTCTCGGACCACCCGGCGCGGTTTTCGACATCGTCGGCGGCGAAACAGATCTTTTCGATCGGATCGTCGACCGAAGACACACTGGCACCCTGGGCTGTTACCGTCGGCATTGCCCAAGCTGGAGGTTAAATCTGCATGGTCTCCCGTAAAGAAAGTGACGCTCCTTCGAATGCGCGTCTCAACCAGCTGGCAACAGAACACGGGATCAGCCTCAAAAGGCCAGGCCCAGACAATGGGGACGTTGCGATTAGCGACGACACGAAGCGAAAAATCCTTGCGGCGCTCGGCGTCTGCGTCGACAGCGATGCCGAGTGCCTTGGGCGGCATGCCACCCATAAAGCTTCCAGCAAAGCCATCCCGCGCGCTTTTCTGCCGGATTTTCTTCTGACCGATCGAGTATGGGGCATCAGCTTGCAGCTTTACGAGCTGCGATCTGAACGCAATTGGGGCATTGGCGACTTCCAGGACCTGATCGACATCATCCGCTTTGCCGGGACGCTTGGCGCCGACTTCATCGGGCTTAACCCTCTGCATGCGCCTTTCCTTGCCGATCCTGACCGGTGCAGCCCCTACGAGCCATCAAGCCGGCAGATGCTCAATCCGTTGTACATCGCGGTCGACCATGTCCCCGGCTTCAAAAGCGATCCGCAGCTCGATCTGCGGATAGGGCAGTTGCGGTCGAGCGATCTCGTTGATTACGGCGGGGTGGCCGAGGCCAAGATGGCTGTTTTGCGCCGCATCTGGCAGGCTTGGCGATCCTCTTCAGATCGTCAAGCGGAAGATCGCCAAGCGTTCGATCGCTTTGTCGATGAGGGTGGGGAGGTCCTGCGCCGTCACGCGCTGTTTGACGCTTTGTCCTCGGTGATGGCTGATCAAGGTCTCGGCGCGGGTTGGTCATCTTGGCCAGCGGAATATCAGCGGCCGGAGAACGCAGAGGTCGCAACGTTTGCCGACGAGCATGCAGACCAGATCGACTTCAATATCTGGCTGCAATGGGTTTGCCATCGCCAATTGAGACAAGCCACCGACGCTGCGCAAAACGCCGGTCTGCGTATCGGTCTCTACCTCGACCTGGCTGTCGGAGAAGCAACTGACGGCTCGGCAACCTGGAGCGAACAAGGCAACTACATCTCCGATGCAACGGTCGGAAGTCCGCCCGATCCGTTTGCTCCCCAGGGCCAGGACTGGCACTTGGCAGCCTATCATCCTGCAGAAATCGCTTCGGGCAACAACGCGCCATTTCGGCGAATGGTAACGGCTGCGATGCGGTACGCAGGCGCTATCAGGATCGATCATGCGGCAGCCCTGCGCCGGCTATTTCTCGTCCCGCTCGACAGTACGCCCGACGAAGGTGCTTATGTGGATTACCCGCAAAACGAGCTGCTACAGATTCTGGCCGAAGCCTCATCAAATTACCGTTGCCTGGTGATCGGAGAGGACCTCGGCATGCTGCCGGAAGGCCTGCAGGAGGATCTTGCTGAAGCCAATATCCTCTCTTATCGCATCCTGTCTTATGAACGGGGACAGAAGGGTTTCACGCCGGCAGGTGCATATCCGCGTCTGTCGCTCGCCTGTATTTCCACACACGACCATCAGACATTGGCAGGCTGGTGGCGTGGCGCGGACATCAATGCCAGATCCGAACATGGGATCGTCCCACCCGAGATGACGAAAGCGCATTCAGAACAACGCCAGCATGAGCGAGAAGATCTGAAGGTCGCGCTGAAAGAGGAGGGTACCAACCCGCCCAAACACCTGCCTTCGCCGAGAGCCGACGACGACAAGCTGAAAGACCTGGTCGTCAGCGCACATCGCTTCATAGCAAAGACCGCCTCAGTACTTGCTGCGGTTCGGTTGGCCGACATGACGGCCGAAAAGCGACCGACCAACATTCCGGGCACGAGCGGCACCTATCCGAACTGGAAGCCAAAGCTATCTGTGGCACTTGAGCGGCTTTCCGGATTACCGCTGCTTCAGGAAATCGCTGACGCCATGCGGGACGAGCGACCAAAACATTAGTTGGCGAGCACGATGGGAGACGACAGGTCTTCGCGCAATGTGCGGTAGGATTTCACAGAATCCCTCCACCTTGCGCAACGCTCCAGCCAGCAAATGTCACCTATCGGACACTTCGCGACCGCCTCGCATGGCTCGGTTCCTCCGCCTGCACGCTGGAACGAATGCTCCTTCGATGGACGGGAAGGGGCAGTTTCGATCTTTCAGAATGAAACGCTCGGCGAGCAACCCGTCCTCGGGCTGGCCGGGCCCGACAGCGGCGCTCAGAGCAAACAGACCGGCTGAAGGCCAGCGATCCAGGCCGCGGGCGAGATCAACACTCGGCTGGAGGGCGCGTCGGCCCTCTGATCGGCATCATCGAAAAAATTCGCCTCCAGCCTATGAGCGGCCATCCGGTCGGCATGATCCCGGCGATGGCGTCGAGGAACGCCTCCACGCCGTGCTCATGTTCGAACTTGCGGCAAGCCGCCTTGAGGTCGTTGGCTTCCATTATCGGTTCTCACGCAGTCAGAACGACCTTTATGCAATTGTCCTTCTTGTCACGGAACGTCTCGTAGAGTTCGGGCCCGCGTTCGAGGTCCGCGCGGTGGGTTATTACAAAACTCGGATCAATTTCGCCTTCCTCGATCCGGCGCAGGAGATCGAGCGAGTAACGGTTGACATGCGTCTGGCCGGTTCTGATCGTCAGGCCCTTGTTCATTGCCGCTCCGAACGGGATCTTGTCGAGGAACCCGCCATAAACGCCGGGAACTGAGACGATACCGCCAGGACGGCATGCCATTATTGCGGTCCGGAGAACATGCGGGCGGTCGGTTCCAAGCAATGTGGCGGCTTTTACCTTATCGACGATGGCATCAAAGGATGCCGTTGCATGCGATTCAGCACCAACAGCATCGATGCATTTGTCGGCGCCATGGCCAGCAGTCATGTCCTTGATGCGATCGGGGATGGTACCCTCGATTTCATCAAAATTGATCGTTTTGGCGCCAGCTGCGGCGGCGAGAGCCAGACGCTCTGGTACGTTGTCGATCGCAATGACGCGGGCGGCGCCTTGCATAAGTGCGCTCTTGATACAGAACTGGCCGACCGGGCCACAGCCCCAGATCGCAACGATGTCTGTTGGCTCGATCTCGCAATTGGCCGCTGCCATCCACCCGGTCGGAAAAATGTCGCCGAGGAAGAGTGCCTGCTCGTCAGAGATGCCGTTCGGTATGATTATAGGGGAGACATCTGCGTAGGGCACGCGCACATATTCGGCTTGTCCGCCGGCGTAGGCGCCCGTTAGATGCGAATATCCAAACAGCCCCGCTGTCGGATAGCCGAATGCCTTCGTGGCGTTCTCGGCATTGCGGTTCGTTCGCTCACAGACTGACCAGTTGCCCTTTAGGCATTGCGAGCACTCGCCACAGCAAATTGTAAAGGGTACGACCACTCTGTCGCCGACCTTGAGCTTCTTGTTGCCGCGACCGACTTCAACCACCTCGCCCATAAATTCGTGGCCGAGAATATCGCCCTTCTCCATGAAGGGGATGTAGCCGTCCATCAAATGGAGGTCGGACCCACAAATCGCGCAGGCCGACATCTTGATGATCGCGTCTCGGTCATTTTCTATTTTGGGATCTGGGACGCTGTCGCAGCGAATGTCGCCTTTCCCATGCCAGCAGAGTGCTTTCATCACTGTCTCCTTGTTGTCTCAAGATGCGGTGCCGACCGCGCGGGTTCTCGTGGTCAGAGAGATCACGATGGAAAGGACGCCGACCGCGTGGACGATCCAGCGCGCTGCGGGCGGAAAATTGACGATTGACGGTGCTATGAGCATGGCGAAGCCGAATACAGCATCGTTCCGCTATCGCTCGAAGCCAGGCGATAGTCCGTCTGGAGGTTGCCCAGGATAAACGCCACGGTGGTGGAAGTCTCGTCAATGCCCATCAATTGTCCGACTTTATCGTCTGGTGCCTAACAACGGCGCGTACGGAAAGTTCCGCGTTCGAAAACGGTCAGGGAAACGCCGGGCTGGTGCAATACCTGACACGTTCGACTAATCGGGCCGTGAACGAAAGCTTACACGGGATACGAAATCCGCAGGCGCGACGGGCAAGCCTGGAAACGACGCGATTTTGACGAAGCAGATCACGGAACAACAACCCGCATCCGTTGTTCTTGCAACGGACCCCTTACAGCGAGATTTTCATTGCGCATTACCGAATACGAAGCCACAGATCCGCCACCACTCCCGTCCGCGGACGAGAGAAGTCCGCCGGGCAAGGCGCCGGCGGCCTTCGTTGCGACGCGTCTTGCCGCCCTGCTTGAAAGCTCGCGCATGTCGATCTGCTACGTTGCCTTGAGTGAACTCTCCGCGGAGCGCGTCTCACGTTCGATCCGGTGCCTGTTTCCGGACCTGGACGTCGTCGAGCTGCCACCATGGGACTGCTTGCCCTATAACCGTGTTCCCCCATCTCGCAATTGCATGGGAAGGCGGATGGACGCCTTGAGTGTCTGGAGCGAACCCAGCCGGACACCAAGGTTGCTGATCACCTCGCTCAATGCTGTCCTTCAGCGGATCCCACCCCTGGACATCATAAGGAACAGTCGTTTTGCAGTCAGGACGGGGAGGCCCCTCGACAGGCAGATGTTCGAAGCGTTTGTCCGCTCCACGGGGTATGCGATCGAAACCGTGGCCGATGAGCCTGGGGAGCTCGCAATCAGAGAAGAGGTCATCGACATATTTCCCGCGGGAACGGCAGCGCCGATGCGGATCGTTCTGAGCGAGGACGACGAGGTCGTCGAACTCAAATCCTACGACCCCGCGACCCAAAGGACGACCGAACTTCAAGACGAGATGGTCTTTGGTCCGGCATCGGAGGCAATCCCTGCCGATGACGGGATAAATGAGGAGAGGCCGTCTCGCAGCATGGAGCTCGCCCTCCTGCAACTCTACGATTCCATGCCGACCGTTTTCGATGTTCTCGGACAGTGTCGCGTGGCATTCGCGCCCGGAGCAGAAGCACGCCTTGGTGAATATCTCGGCATCGTCGATGACGCCCTCCAGGCAGATGACAGGTTCCGGGCTCACGACGGTTCACATCCTTGCTCCCTCTACCTTGATCGCGCCGAATGGAATGCACAGATTGCGACGCTTGCGACTGTCGAGCTTGACGTGAGGGGAGGCGATGCCTTGCCGCCCGCTAAAGAGGCCGGAAACCCTCGAAGGTTTCGCGAGGATGTCGCTCTTGCTAACCTGCAAAGGGGACGAAAGGTCGTCATAGCGGGCCGCGGCCGTTCGCTGGATGCGCTGTGTCAGCGGGTTGAAAAGACGTCCGGGCGCGTTTGCGACAAGGCAACGGCGTGGGATGCGGTCCTGAAGGCGCGCGCTGGTAGCCTCATCAGGGTGGAAAGCGACGTTGAGGAAGGTTTCGTGGATGAAGACCGGGACCTCGCCCTTATCCCCGCAAGCGAAGATTTGGCCTCCCTGCCGTCAACCGGCTCTGCGCTGATCGAGCCTGAGATTGAAATCGGCGACGTGGTCGTTCATGAAGATCACGGTATTTCGATCCTGTCTGATCTGGAGCGCGTCGCAATAGAAGGGCATGAAAGGGATGCTGCCCGGCTCCAGTTCCGGGATGACGCTTCCCTGTTGGTGCCGACCGAAGAATTCGGCAAGATCTGGCGATATGGCTCGCAAGCCGGGTCCGTCACCCTCGAGCGACTACACACAGATGCCTGGCGAAAGACCCAGGCAAGGATCGTTAAAGACATCGGGTCGACCGCCCGTCATCTTATGAAGCTTGCCCGTGAGCGGCACGCGGCAAAAGCCAAAAGGTTCGTTGCGCCACGCGGGGAGTATAGCCGGTTTGCCCGCCGGTTTCCCTATTCGGAGACGCCGGACCAGCTGGCCGCAATCAAGGCCGTGCTTTCGGACCTATCTTCAGGCCAGGTGATGAACCGGCTGATCTGTGGTGATGTCGGCTTCGGCAAGACCGAAATTGCGTTACGCGCAGCTGCGGCCGTGGCTCTTGCCGGCGGCCAGGTCGTGGTCATCGCGCCGACGACTGTTCTGGCTCGTCAGCACTTCTCGACGTTCCAACGCCGCTTTGGTGACACAGGAGTTTCGGTCGCGATGCTGTCGCGGCTGGTCAAGCCTTCTGGCGCAAAGGCGGTGAAGGCCGGGCTCGTTAGTGGCGAGATCAGCATTGTTGTCGCGACACAGGCCATTCTCGCGAAAGACGTGGCCTTCTCCCGTCTTGGTCTGCTAATCGTTGACGAGGAGCACCGTTTTGGCTTGAAAGAAAAGCGGGCGATGAGCGCACTTGCGCCGGCGCTTCATACACTTGCGATGTCCGCCACCCCCATCCCACGCACTCTGCAGTCTGCCATGATCGGCATCCAGGAGGTCAATCTCCTGGTCACCGCGCCATCGAAACGCCGGCCTGTCAGAACATCGCTTGGCCAATTTGACAAGGCGTCGATGCGTACGGCACTGATGCGGGAATTTCGCCGAGGTGGCCAGAGCTTCGTTGTCGTCCCAAGGATCGAGGACATCGGGGAAGTCGAAGCAATCCTTGCGACAATTGTTCCGGAACTTACCATCGGGATCGCGCATGGGAAGATGTCGGCCGGAGACATTGACGAAGCAATCGTTGGTTTTGCCAGCGGCGACGGGGACGTCCTGCTGGCGACCAATATCATCGAAAATGGCCTCGACGTTCCGTTGGCCAATACCATGTTTATCTGGCGAGCCGATAAATTCGGGCTTGCGCAGCTCCACCAGCTGCGCGGTCGGGTTGGACGGGCGAGAGCGCAGGGTTTTGCCTACCTTGTGACCGAAGAGGGCGCCGACGTTTCGGAGGAAACGCGGTTGAGACTATCTACCCTTGTCGAGAACGATCGCCTCGGATCCGGACTTTCCATCAGCATGCGAGATCTCGACCTTCGCGGCGCAGGTGACGTTGCCGGCGAGGAGCAGAGCGGGCACATCAAGGCGATCGGCATCGGGCTTTACCAACGGCTCCTCGAGCAAGCCGTGTTGGAGCTGCGTGGCCAAAAAGCGTTGGATCACCGGCGCTCGATCGTCAACCTCGGGGTTTCCGGCTCCATCCCGCGCGACTACGTGTCGGACCCGGCAGTGCGGTTCAATTTCCATGTGCGCCTACTGCACGCGGTCTCCATCGAGCAGGTGGACGATCTCGAAGAGGAATTCGAAGATCGGTTCGGTGATCCGCCTCAGGACCTGTTGATTTTGCTCCGGCTGACCAGGTTGCAAATTGCGGCGGCGCGCTTTGGTTTGGCGAGACTGGAGGCTGGCCCCAAGGCATTGGCAGTCACGGTGACCCCGAAAACGCCGGCGAAGGTGCTGACCACCTTGCTTAAAAATGCTGGATCGTCTCGACATGACGACCGTGTGGTGTTCGAGCGAGCAACGCAGACGGGCGCCGAACGTGTGTTTTTCTTCGAAAAGCTTCTCTCGTTGCATTAGGCGGCGGCTCGGTCACCGTGGCGCATCGCCGCATCGCCGCATCGCCGCATCGCCTGCATCGATCAACGTCCGCTTTCCGCCTGAAGCTTAGAAAGATCGCTTGTGGACCGCGAAGGCGGACCGATTGTTATCAGCTGGCTTTTGTCGATCTGGCTCGCGTTGGGCCTACTCCTGAAGGAGGCCCGTGGTCGGCGCGGCTTTCGGCTGACAGCGTCTTGAGCCGACGCTGTCAGTTGGCCTTGCTATCTAGATCATTACCTCGCCACCCGTCACGGGGATGACGGCGCCGGTCATGTAGCTGCCGAGGTCGGAGGCCAGCAGGACATAGGCGCCAGCCAATTCCGCTGGCTGCCCGGCGCGGCCGATCAGCGTCTGTTCGCCGAATTTGGCAGCCTTTTCGGCTGGCATTGTCGAGGGAATGAGCGGGGTCCAGATCGGACCGGGCGCCACCGCGTTGACACGGATGCCCTTGTCGGCAAGCATCTCGGCAAGTCCAGCCGTGAAGTTCAGGACTGCCCCCTTGGTCGACGCATAGGCCAAAAGCTGCGGTGAGGGTTGACGCGACTGGATCGAGGTCGTGTTGATGATCGCACTTCCGGCCTTCATGTGTTGAGCGGCAGCTTTGGAAAGGAAGAATGGGGCGTAGATATTGGTGCGAAACGTCTCGTCCCACTCCTCCGCGGTGATGTCCCCGATATCAGCATATGTGCGTTGGAAGGCGGCATTGTTGACGAGAATGTCGATGCTTCCAAGTTCGTCGACGGCGCGCTGAACCAGGGAGCGGCAATGATCTTCGGACTTGATGTCGCCGGGGACTAACACAGCCTTGCGGCCGGCCTTTGCAATCCACTCTGCCGTGTCTTTCGCGTCGTCCTCTTCAACGTCCAGATAGGAGACGAGAATGTCGGCGCCCTCGCGGGCAAATGCGATCGCGACAGCCTTGCCTATTCCTGAATCGGCACCTGTGATCAGTGCCACCTTGCCGTTCAGTTTGCCATCGCCTTTGTAGGATTGTTCGCCATGGTCGGGAATCGGGTCCATGGCCCTCGTTTTGCCTGGCGGGCTTTGCTGCTGCTCCGGATAGGGCGGGGTTGGCCGGCGTGCATCATCTGTCATCGTGGGCTCCATTATTGTTTGACGCTTACCAAACATCTGCAGGCAACCACAGTTCCATTGCCGTCACGGTCGTTCGAGAAATGAGGCAAGATGTGACGTGAGAATGCCCGGGGGCCAAGCCGGACGCCTGCTCGGTCACGTAAGCCATCGTTCCCAATCCTGACGACCCTAGAGCACGGACCCGTCCGATTAGAGTTGCTACCACGAGATTTGGACCAGTCATTGTGATTTTTGGGCCCTCTGATTTCTGACGGCCGAACCGGTCGATGAAAGGATTAGCGCCCCTCTAGCCAGTGCCTCTCGGTCTCGGCGGCAGGGCGCCGCATGCGTATAGACATGCCGGCAGTCCGCGATATTTCTCTTGATGGGTCGAACGAACTTCGCTGACCGTCGTTAGCCGTCAGTCGATGGATCTAAGCAGACCAACGCAAGAACCGCCGCGTCGCTGCGGGCGGAATTGAAATTCTGTGCAAAGGGAATTCATTTGCCCAACAACCATGACGAGAAGGGATGAACATCTTCTGTCCCACGGCGTTCATGACCAAGATCAGCTTCTAATCAGAAAAGCCGCTTTTTAAGTTGGCTCTTTTCAACCAGGGAGAAAAACACAATGGCAGACCCCAAGGATTCACCCGCCGTCCAATCGTTGCTTCGCGAACAGGCGGCACAACGCTCACGGTCGCAAAAAGGCGAGCTCGACAAAGCTCTTGAAGACACCTTTCCGGCGTCAGACCCCGTATCCGCGTCGACAACGTCCATTCCAACCGGCCGGGCTGACCCAGGCGAGGCAGCGCGCGTGCTGCAGGCCGATGAGGAGTCCAGCTCTGATCCGGCTGATCGGTCCTTGAGGCGTGACGCTGGTCAAGTGAGACAGGCGGCGTCTCAGGTTGCAAAAGACGGGGCGAGGGCCGCCCGTGCCGAGGCTCGAAGCTTCTGGGCCGATGTTGAAGCGACCGTACGCGAAAACCCGCTGACCGCAGTCGGCATTGTCGCCGGCCTCGCCTATCTGTGGGGCGCCACGCGGTAAGCTCAATCAAGCACCGCAGGAGGCTTGCGGACAAGGGCGAGCCTCCTGCTCATGCCCAATGCGGCGTTCAGTTTGCTCTGCCATCAGTATCCACGACAGGCAGATGCAAGTGGATATAGAGACGCAACCGCACGATCGTATTGCGTCCTCGTTCCTGTCATTGCTATCGCACCAGCCGGTCGTTGCCCATTTCCAGCCGCGCCAAAGATGGTATTGATCGCCGATAATGTAGACCCAATCCGCATAATGGTCGAAGCAGGCGCTCCGGTTGGAGCTAAGATGCGCGACTATCGCGTGCGAGCCCAGAGCGCGCTGCGAGGCCTTTCTCGGTCAACCGGCATCTGTAGGCCAAGGAAAGGTCTCCTATGACTTCGATCAAATCATTTTGCAGAGCTAGGCGAGTTGTTCGCCGTCCCACAGTCGATGGCGGCGGCCGAAAGCTTAAGTGATCGAGATGCATCAGTAATGTGCGCATGCGCTGGCCGGTCAATGTCTTCATGGGCAATCGTAATCGCAAAAAATCGAGTGGCGTCAAACGGCAGGATAAATCGGCGCAGACATTCCGGCCGCGCACTGGCATCGCATTTCCAGCGTAAGGCTCGCGAGGTGTCAAGGGGCCCCAGGCCACGGTGGCGATCAGCCTTTCGTCCGGGCGGCAAAACGGGGATCGTTTCAACACCGCTGGTCGCCTGCCGGGTCGGTCATTGTCGGTGGAAGCGCAGGGGTTGGGGTGGCCGGCACGCGGGAGGAATAAGCCTCGCCCTGCACAGGTGGATGCACAGGACGAGGCAGCTGGTTTGGATTGCCCTTCAAACCATAGCCATGATGAACGCTTAAAAGCGAGCTGTCAGCCTGACCCTTAGGATTAATCAAAGCGGCTTGGACGCTACGTAAGGTTGGTTGCCAGGCCGGCAACATCCTTGCAAAAAGCAATGTGGTGCTTCTCAAACCGTCGTCTACCAGCGGCAGATACGCTTATCACTATAGACCCAGCGGTGATGATAACGATGCCGGACAGTGGTCACGCGGCAGCGACGACCAGGGCGGTAGTAGTGGCGCGCATGGTGGCGGCGCCAGTCGCGCCGGTCTCGGCCGCCATCCCTGTAGCCTATGTGAAGATCGCCGACGGTAAGCGTCAGACTGTCGGCCATTCCCGGTGTCGCGGTCGCGATTATCGATGCCAATCCGATCTACCAGCCATCAGTAGCGTTTTCATTTTTCAATACTCCGTTCGAAACGCAGACCTGAAAACGCAGCCGTCCGTTTGCTGTGCCTCGATCGACCTTAGTCCTACTATGCGCGATCGGACGGCAGCGCTCCTATCTCCCAGCCACAAAGCGGCCGGTACCACGCAACTGTGACCCATCGACAGAGACGGGAAACGAGCGAAAAGACTAGCTGTCGTGCGGCCTCCGAGCAGCAAAACAGGAAACGAAGAGCCGACCGCAACTCACCCCTTGACTCAGGACTGGGTGAAGGATCCGTTTCTCGCTGCTGCACCCTCCGCAGATCGCGCTAGCGCCGGGTGTTCGTTCTGGTCCATTCCTCGTATTCGCCCCGAGCATCATCGTGCAACGGATAGTATCGCTGCAGGGATCCGCCAGCCATCAGCTTCATACGGGAGAATTCTTCCCAGTCATGGTGGGTTTTTGATTCCTGGATCACCTTTGAGGCCATGGCAACGGGGAGCACGACCACCCCGTCATCATCCGCCACGATGATGTCTCCGGGGATCACCGTGACGCCACCACAGGCAATCGGTACGTTCACTGCGTTGGGATAGATGCTCGTCTGAACATGGTAGTTCGGCGTCCAGCCGCGAAGCCACAGCGACAGGTCCAGCTTTTCGACGTTGGGTCTGTCGCGCATGCATCCATCGATAACGATGCCGGCGCCGCCGCGGCCCTTAAAATAGGTCGACATCATATCGCCGAAGACACCCGAGCTCATATCGCCGCGCGCATCGACGACGACCACGTCGCCTTCCTGCACGTGATAGAGGACATGGCGGTGCAGCTGCGTTTCCGGATCAGCGTATTCGCCCTCGCTGAAGAGATCAGGCCGCTGGGGCATGAACTGGAGTGTCAATGCCGGTCCGACGATCGATCTGCCTCGCCGCTGCGAAACGGGGCCAACCATGTGCGGATTGCGAAATCCCATGTGCCCAAGCGTTCCCGCTATCGTTGCCGCGCCGATTTCTTCCAGAGCCTCGATCAATTCCTTGGGGGCCGCGTAATATCCGTTGTCTTGGTCATGGGGGCTCCAGTGTTTGGTAATTACCAGTTGGTGACTGAACCGTCGCGGCGCCTCAGATGCGGCGCTTCCCAGAAGCGGAAGCTCTCGGCGGCAATGGCATCCTCATTTACCTCGATGCCGAGCCCGGGCCGTTCGCTGACTGGGTAGTCTGCTCCGTCCAGTCTTGGCTGAACTGGAAAGAAGTCCGAATTGTCAAAGCCGAGCCTGGCTTCAGGCGCCCGGGTCTCTAGCCAAGCGAAATTGGCGACAGCGGCTGCAAAATGGATTGTCGCAGCGGTACAGACCGGGCCAAGTGGATTGTGCGGCATCAAATCGACGTAGTGCGCCTCGCTCCAGCCGGCGATTTTCATCGCTTCTGTGAGCCCCCCGACGTTGCAGACGTCAATCCGGTTGAACTGGTGAATGTCGCGCTCGATATACGGCAAGAACTGCCACTTGCTGGCAAATTCTTCACCAATGGCAAAGGGGATATCCGTCATTCTGCGCAAGGATTCATAGGCTGACGGTGTTTCATCGCGTATCGGCTCTTCAAGAAAATCAAGAACACCGCGGCCGAGCTTGTTGCAGAAGCTCGCCGCCTCCGCCACCGATAAGCGGTGGTGATAATCGATACCGAGGACGACGTCATCACCCAATACCTCGCGTGCCTCGTTCAGCATCGATGCCGTTGGGCCAATTGATTCTCTCGGCTCGAAAATATCCTTGCTGTCCTGCCCGGCCGGGAAGAAACGGATTGCCTGCCAGCCTTGTGCCCGCAATTCACGCGCGCGCTCGATGGCGGCAGCCCCCTCGGCCTCGTCACCGGTCGATGCAAAGGTTGGAATGCGCTCGCGCTGCCTGCCGCCGAGCAGTTCATAGACCGGCACGCCAAGGGCCTTGCCCTTGATATCGTGAAGAGCGATATCGATCGCCGACATCGCCGCCTGGAGAACCCGGCCACCTTCAAAATACTGGCTGCGATAGATCTCCTGCCAGATCCGGCCGATCTGCATCGCGTCGCGGCCGATCAGAAATTCGCGATAATGCTCGATCGCTCCCGTGACGGCTTGCTCGCGCCCACTCAAGCCGCTTTCGCCCCAGCCAAAGATCCCTTGATCGGTTTCGACCTTGACCAGCATCTGATTGCGAATGCCCACCCATACTGGATAGGGCTTGATTGCAGTGATCTTGAGTTTTGCCGTCATCGACGCCTCGTGTTGCGCATTCGCCTGCTGTCAATCAGCTCTCAGGGCCATTTCTGTTTCACCGTCGAAGAGATGGATCCGCTCCTGATCGAATTCGAGCCAGATCTGTTCGTCCGGCGCAACCGCGACAGCCGGCGGCACGCTGATATTGACGATCGCGCCGGAGAGGAACGCTTGCACGAAGGTGACGTCTCCCGTCGGCTCTACGGTATAGGCCTTGGCGGGCACGCTTCCCGGAACCGCACTTTTGTGCAGTTTGATGGTCGAGTGTCGCGCACCGAGAACGACTTTCCTCGACTTTGCCTTGTCGACCTTGCGAGCATTTGCTGTGGAGAGTTCCAGATGCCAGCCTTCCGCGCTGGTCAAAACAGCTCTTCCTTGGCCTGTCGATGCTTCGAGGGGCACCAGGCTCATCGCCGGGCTGCCGACAAATCCGGCAACGAACATGTTTACGGGATTGGCAAAGACCTGCGCTGGCGTATCGTATTGCTGGAGATAGCCACCATTCATCACCGCCATTCTGTCTGCCATCGTCACAGCCTCAAGCTGGTCATGCGTCACATAGATGATTGTCGCCTTCAGATCCTGATGAAACCGCTTGATCTCCGAGCGCATTTGAACGCGCAGCTTTGCATCCAGGTTGGAGAGCGGCTCATCCATCAGGAACACGGCAGGGTCGCGAACAAGAGCGCGGCCGAGTGCCACGCGCTGCTGTTGTCCGCCCGACAGCTCCCGCGGCTTGCGTTCGAGCAACTGCGTCATATCGAGGACGCGGGCCGCTTCCCTGACTTTCTTGTCGATCTCGTCCTTCGGCAGTTTTCGCATCTGCAGCGGAAACGCCAGGTTTTTGTAGACGGATTTTTGCGGATAAAGAGCGTAATTCTGGAACACCATTGCGATGTCCCGGTCTTTGGGGTCGAGTTCGTTGACCACACGATCGCCGATGACGATATCGCCAGATGTGACCGAGGTCAGCCCCGCCACCAGGTTGAGCGTCGTCGTCTTGCCGCAGCCTGAAGGGCCGACGAGTGCGACGAATTCGCCGTCGTTGACCGTCAGCGAAACGCTTTTAACAGCATTGAAGCTGCCATAATTTTTGATCAGATCCTTTAAGACCACATGGGCCACGAGCAACTCCCTAGTGCTTGACGGCGCCCTCTGTCAGCGCGCGGACGAAGTATCGTTGCAGAAGCAGAAACAGGACGACAACCGGTACGCTCATCATGAAGCTGGCCGCCATAAGGCCAGGAAAGTCGGTGGTGTTTTCCGAAAAGAAGCGCTGGATGCCGACAGGCAAAGTCAGCTGTTCGTTTTTCGAAAGGAAGGTATAGGCGTAAATGTACTCGTTCCAGGCGCCGATGAAGGAGTAGATCGCTGTTGCGATGATCCCGGGCGTCGACAGCGGCACAACGATCAGAACGAAGGCCTGAAAGCGTGTCGCCCCGTCAATGCGCGCGGCTTGTTCCAGCTGGATTGGAATGTTGTCGTAGAACCCTTTGAGGAGCCAGATGGCCAGAGGCAAGCCGAAGGTGAGGTAGGTCAGGACGAGGGACCCGTGGGTGTTGACCAGCCCGATTGCCCGCATGAGGATAAAAAGCGGTACGAGAAAAATCACCGCTGGAAACATGTTCCGAAGCAGGACGGCAAAAAACAGAAAGTTCCGTCCAGGAAATGAGAAGCGAGAGAAGGCGTAGGCGGCCGGGACAGCGACGATCACCGACATTATGGTCGTCGCCGTGGAGACGAATAGGCTGTTCCAGAAGAAACGCAGGAAATCCTGGCCGACGCTGTTTTGCGGGTCGAGCAGCTTCTGGTAGCTGGCGAGCGTCGGCTGATCCGGCCACCATTGAGGCGGAAACTGCATTGCTGCGAAGCCCGATTTGATTGACGTGAGCAACATCCAAATCATCGGCAAGGCTGTGTAGAGCAGCATGAAGAGCAGGAAGATGCGCCCGCCCCATCGCCATGCATCGACGCGCGTGCGGTGGTGCGGCTTGGGCGCGTCTCGGGTCTGTGCAATCGTGCTCATTCGGCCGCTTCCTTTTTATCGTTGGAGCTGAGCGCGCGGACATAGAAGTAACCGAACGACATCAGGATCAGGAACAGCAGGACCGAATATGCAGATGCAACGCCCCACCGCTGGCGGCCGAAGGCGAGCTCGTAGATGTGGGTGATCCAGATGTGCGACGCGTTCGACGGGCCACCGCCGGTCATGATCCATGGGATGATGAACGAATTGAAGTTGGCGACCGCCAGAAGCAGGATCGTTACGATCGAAACGTTGCCGACATGCGGGAAGGTCACGTGCCAGAACCGCTGCCACGCATTGGCTCCATCTACTTTTGCTGCGCGCAGCAATTGGTCGGGAACGGTCTGAAGAGCGGCCATCATCATGATCATGGCGAACGGGAACTCGCGCCAGATATTGACGATGATGAGAGAAGGCAGAACGGTATCGACATTGTCGATGAAGTTGGGTGGCCGGTCTGCGAGACCGAGGCCGACCAGAACCGCGCCGATCACGCCGAAGTCTGAATGATAAATCCATTTCCAGATATAAGACGCGGCGACTGCGCTGATGACCCACGGGATAATCAGGATTGCGCGCAGGATCGCTCTGCCTGCAAAGTCGCGATGGAGCGCTAGTGCACAGGCAAACCCGAGAACGAAGGAGATGAAAGTCGACCCAACCGTCCAGATAAGCGTGTTCTTGGTCACCGTCCAGAACACCGGGCTTTTCAGGATGGCGGTATAATTGTCGATGCCGACAAAGATCTTGTCGCGCAGCTGCAGACCGGGCGGCGTGTTGAAGAAGGACAGTTCTATCGTATAGTATATGGGGTAGGCGATCACGATAAGCATCACCGCGATCGACGGCAGCACATACGCGTAGTCGAAGCGATGATCCCAAACCCTGCGCATCACTCCAGATCTACGGTTATGCCACCGGCCAGTGTTTTCGGCCTTTCCGGTCAAAATCGTCACTATGCAAAGCCCTCATCCGTGGGAAGAAGGCCGGCTGCAGATCGCTCTGCAGCCGGTCCAAGATCAAAGGACCTTGTCTAGAGGCCACCATCCATCAGTTCCTTGACCTTTTTAGCCGCGTCATCTGCGGCCTGGTCAACGGTCATCGCCCCGGTCAGCGCGTTTTGCAGCATGTCGGGCACGATGATGTTCATGATTTCCGGTGACTGCGGAAGTGCTGGGAAGGGAATGCCGTAGGGCAGCATGGACGTCGTCACGTCAAGAAACTTTATCTTTTCCAGCCGGTCTTTCATCCACTTCGTCTTGAAGCCGTTCAGGTTCCCGGGGTTGGATCCGACATAGGCGAGTTTCAGCGACCATTCCGGGCTGCTCCACATGCAGATGATCGCCTTGGCTGCGGGTTCATCGACCGTGCCGCCCTCGACATATTCCGGCTTGAGAATATGGATGTTCGAGCCACCGAAGACCACGGCACGCTTGCCGTCAGGTCCGGTCGGGATCAGGCCGTAGCGCATGTTGTCGATAACGGTCTGTGCTTTCTCCTTGTCCGTCGCCGTTGCTTTTTTCTGCAGGTCGAGCATGACGTCGTAATCGGACGGGTGCGAAACCATCATTCCCAGCTGGCCAGCAAGGAATAGCGGCTGATTGTCAGCCTGCTGGTTGGTCAACGCCGAAACGGGAACCGACTTGTCGCGGACATACATGTCATAGGAGGCCTGCAAAGCCGCCTTGCTTTGAGGGCTGGCAAGTTCGACCTCCTTGTAGGTCGGATCGGCGGATGCTTCGTCGAAGACACCACCGCCATAAGCCCATAGCTGCGGCATAAAACGGTATGGCGTATTGCCAGCGTTCTTGCGGGCCACGAGGCCATAGCCCGACACGCCAAGCTTGTCATGGATCTGCTTGGAATATTTTACGACGTCATCCCAGGTGGCTGGCGCCTTGTCGGGATCGAGGCCAGCGCGCTTGAATATGTCGGCATTCCAGATGAATGCCATCGTCTCGTTATTGGTCGGAATGCCATAAGGCACGCCATCCCAACTGACGGCCTTCATTGCGCCGGGCCAGAAGTCCTCTGTCTTGTAGCCGACATCCTCTGGCTTCAAAGGCTGAAGGTAACCCTTGGCAGCGAACTCGACGCCTCCGAGGATTTGCAGGCGGACGGCCATCGGTGCGGCGTTGCCGAGAAGCGCGGTGCGGAACTTGTCGAGAAGATCGTTGTAGGTCAGTCCCTGTTCTTCGAGCTGAATATTGGGGTAGGTCTTGCGGAACGTCGCGAAGAAGTCCTTGTAATATTGCCGAAGTGAATCGGGATCTCCCTCGAAGATACCCTGGTACCAGAAGGTCAGCCGCCCCTTATAGTCGAGGGGTGTTACCTTGCTGCAGTCCGCTGCGGTATCGAAGTCCTGTGTGCCGGCGATCGACCTTACATAGTCGGGTGACCACTTGCTCAGGTCGACCGATGCGCCCAAGGCTGAGGCAGACATCATCGACATCAGCAAAGCGGTTGAGACGGTGCCGCGCAGCACGGCACCTCCGAGTGAAATCCTCGTCATGGGTATCCTCCAGGTTCTCCCGAGCCGCTCGGTCCACGGCGAGCGCTCCTGTCCGCTGGGCCGCCTCCTCAAGCAGTGTATCCCATCAGACGGATTGCACGTTTTCAGATCAAGGAATGTCTGTCAATCGGCAAAATCGTACATTGTTTGAAGCCGATTTGCATGATAGGCGAGTAAGCCGAGTATTGGATGGGGATTATTTTGAACGAGACGAGCGATTTCAGAGCCGGACCACCTGAAGGCATCGATGCCGATGGAGCATCGAGCGAGGGGGCCTCGCTCTACAAAATCATCAGGGACGACATCATCGAGGGCCGGCTGGCGGCAAACGAGCGGCTGGTGGTGACCGATCTCGCCCGGCGCCATGGTACGTCCACCAACCCGGTGCGCGAGGCCTTGCAGCTTTTGCGAGGAGAGGGTTTCGTCACATTCGTGCCGAACCGGGGTGCGCGCGTCCGGCCGATCGATCAGGACTTTGTTCGCGATATCTACGAGATTGGTGTCCTCATTGAACCGGCATTGACACGCTGGTTCGTCACGATGGCAACCGTTGACGACATTGCCGAACTTGAGCGCATTCAGGATCTGATTGAGCAAAACGATTTTGCCGACCCGTTCAAACACAGTGAGTTGGACACGGCTTTTCATACGGTGATGTACCAGAAGCACTATAACCGTCATGCTGCCGAACTCTGGTGGAAGCACCGTGAAGTGCTGCGCGCAGTCGGGCGGCGGTTCAATTTCACGCTTGCCCGCCGGGCCGCCATCCTGAGTGAACACCGTGAGCTCATCGCGCATGTGAAGTCGGGAAACGCCGAGGCGGCAGCTGAACTCATCGCCCGGCACGTCGAGGGCTCCGGCCGTCATCTCCTCGAACACATGCGGGCGCGTAGCGCTCTTCGTGCGGGATAGACAAAGCCCGGGTGTAGACTCTCCTTCATGCCTCCAAGTCAAAGGTACCCCAGATGAAGATTACCAGTGTACGGCCGTGGCTCATCAAGTCGGATGCGTCTTACTGGGGCGAGTTCCTGTTCGTCGAGGTGACGACCGACGACGGGGTGAGCGGCTGGGGAGAGATCACAACGACGACGAAACTCGCCAATCGTGCGCTCTGTACGATCCTGCGCCAGATCGGCCAAGCACTGAAAGGCGAGGATCCGGGGCGCATCGAATACTTGTGGCACAAGATATTTCGCAGCTTTACCTACATGGGCAGCCGAGGTGCGGCTGTCGAATGCGTCAGCGCGATCGACATAGCTCTATGGGATATCCGCGGGAAAGTCATCGGCAAGCCGATCTACGAGCTTCTCGGGGGCCCGGTACGAGACGAGATCGCGCTCTACACCCATCCCAATCAGGCGAGGTTTACCAGCAGAGAGGCCGTCATCCGCGAAATCCGCGACATCGTCGATTCTGGTCACACCGGACTGAAGTTCGATCCTTTCCCCCAACAAGGACGCATCGCCGATGGTTACGCGCGAGAACAGCGAGACGGCTATCTTGACGGCACCATGACCCGAAAGGATGAGCGCGAAGCCGCAGAGCTTACCGCGCTGATCCGTGAGACGGCGGGTCCTGATGTCGACATCTTGATCGACGCCCACGGCCGTTTCGATGTCCCCACTGCCATTCGCCTTTGCCGAAGCCTTGAGGAAGCGGGGCAAATAGACTGGTTTGAGGAGCCTTGCCCACCCGAAAGCCTCAACGCTCTCAAGCAGGTCCGGGAGAAGGTAAGCGCCGCGATCTCGTGGGGCGAGCGCGGCCACACCAAGTGGGACTTCGTTCCGGTTCTCGAAAACAAGCTTGCCGACTACATCATGCCGGACGTCACCTGGACGGGGGCATTACCGAACTGAAGAAAATCTCAGCTCTTTGCGAAGCTTATTATATCCCGGTCTCCCCGCATGACGCCGCCGGCCCGATCAACGTTGTCGCTGGCGCCCAGGTGATGATGACCGTTCCGAACTTCTACAAACTCGAGACATCGGAGTGGAACCTGGGCAAGTACGATCATCTCATCGACCGCCCACTCGATGTCTCAAATGGCAACCTGAAGCTCAGCCCCAAGCCCGGGCTCGGTATCGAGATGAACCGCGACTACCTTCAAGACCACGAGATTGCACTGGACTGACCAACGTTTTCGGCTGTGCCGGCCGCGCGGCGGCCAGCCCTGTCGACAGGAGCGAGGATCAACTTATGAAAGAGGCAGACGGAGCCGAAGACGCGCTCGATCGGGTGAACCAGAATTCCAAGCCCTCGGACCTTCGCATTACCGACATGCGGGTTGCCGAAATCGTCGGTGCACCCTTCACCTCTGCGCTTCTCAAGATCTATACGAACCAGGGAATCGTCGGGCTCGGCGAGGTCCGGGACGGGGCGAGCGCGACTTATGCTCTCATGTTGAAGAGCCGATTGCTTGGCGAAAACCCCTGCGACATCGATCGCCTGTTCCGGCGCATCAAACAGTTCGGCGGACATGGACGGCAAGGCGGCGGTGTATCGGCGGTCGAAATTGCCCTTTGGGATCTTGCCGGCAAGGCCTATGGCGTTCCGGTCTACCAGATGCTCGGCGGTCGCTTCCGGGAGAAGGTACGCGTTTATTGCGACACGGACGCCACCGTGCCGAGCGGCACGGAAACCGGCAAGCGCCTAAAAGAGCGCATGGATCTCGGCTTCACCTTCCTCAAGATGGACCTTGGGCTGATGCAGATCGCCGATGTCCCTGGAGCGGTGGTGTTTCCTGCAGGCTCGCTGGAAGGATATCGCGACAGCCCGACGCGCGGACCGTTGAAGACGGCGGACGAACGCCGTCTTCGCAATGCAGCCTATGACGTGCATAACGTCCAGCATCCATTTACGGGTCTGCACTTTACCGACAAGGGCCTGGACTTGCTTGAGCAATACATCGCCGAGGTTCGCGAAGTCATTGGAATGAATGTACCGCTCGCGATCGACCACATCGGCCATATTTCGATGCAGAACGGCATTCGCCTCGCGCGACGCATCGAGAAATATGTGCCGGCATGGCTCGAGGACGTGATCCCCTGGCAATACGCACAGCAATATCGGCAATTGCAGGATGCCACCACCGTACCGATCTGT
Organism: Rhizobium sp. BG4; assembly: GCF_016864575.1. Classification (NCBI taxonomy): domain Bacteria; kingdom Pseudomonadati; phylum Pseudomonadota; class Alphaproteobacteria; order Hyphomicrobiales; family Rhizobiaceae; genus Rhizobium; species Rhizobium sp. BG4. Next base: position 412,510 of record NZ_CP044127.1, on the reverse strand, counting down.
ACCGGCGAAGACATCTATCTCAAGGAGGGTTTTCAGCCGCTCCTCGACAGTGGCGGTGTTTCGGTCATCCATCCGGATCTTCTGACCAGCGGAGGCATCCTTGAGACCAAGAAGATCGGTGACATGGCCCAGGATCGCGGTGTGGCAATGGCGATCCACATGGCGGAGAGCCCGATTGCGGCGATGGCGGCTGCTCATGTTGCGACAGCGACCGAAAACTTCATGGCCCTTGAATATCATTCGGCCGATGTCGACTGGTGGGACGACATTGTGACGGGCCTACCAAGACCATTGGTGAAGGATGGTTTTATCACTGTGCCCGACAAGCCGGGGCTTGGGATCGACGATGTCGTCGACGAGGTCATCCTGCAGCATTTGCAGCCGGGTGTCGCCGGCATTTGGCAGCCCACTGACCATTGGGATGACGAGTATTCCTGGGATCGTACCTGGAGTTGAAGCGAGAAAACGAAGATGAAGATCACCGACCTGCGCTGCGCTGTTATCGGCAAACACCCCATCGTCCGGATTGTGACCGACGAGGGCCTCTATGGCCTCGGCGAGGTGGAGTTTACCAAGACTTACCTCAAGCCATGGGTATTGCATTTTCGCGACGCTCTGATCGGTGAGGACCCCACCGACGTCGAAAGGGTGATGCTGAAGATCCGCCAGCGCGGCTCGTTCAAGCCATATGGCGCGGCCGTGAGCGCCATTGAGCATGCATTGTGGGATATCGCCGGCAAAGCGGCTGGCGTGCCGGCCTACAAGCTGCTTGGGGGCAAGGTGCGAGACAAGGTGCGCGTCTATAATGGCTCGGTGCGCCGGAAGCGTTCGGGTGATCGGCCGGAGGATTACGCCGCCGACGTCAGATGGATGATGGAGCAGCCGCAGAATTTCTTTATGGTCAAGCAGGGGATCTCGTTCCACTCCAATATGAAGGATACGGTCGAGGATTTTCATTATGGTGTGACGCAGACCAAGGCGGGTTACCACGGCGCGATGGATCAGGGCGTCATCAGCGAGCGCGGCTTCAACAATATGCTCGACTGCGTCATCGCAATGAAGGAAGTGCTTGGGGACAAAGTCAGCCTGGCGCTTGATTGTGGCCCAGGCTGGATGTTGCCGGATGCGATAAAGTTTGCTCGCGCGGTCGAGAAATACAATCTGATGTGGCTGGAGGACATGCTGACAGGCGACTATGTGCCCTGGGTCAATCCTCAGGCCTACAGGGAGCTGACCACCTCTACCTCGACACCGATTCACACCGGCGAGCAGATCTATCTCCGTCACAACTTCAAGGAGCTGATCGAAACGCAAGCCGTTCGTGTCATCGGGCCTGACCCGGCTGATGTCGGAGGTATCGCGGAACTGAAATGGATCACCGAACACGCCTATATGCACTCAATCCTGATGGCCCCACACGGAACGGCAAACGGGCTCCTTGGTCTCGGCGCGTTGATCAATGTGTGCGCGACGCTGCCGGCAAATTATGTTGCCTTTGAATATCCGACCGCCTCGGATCCTTGGTGGGAAGATCTGATCATTGGCTTGCCGGAAGAGATCGTGAAGGACAGCATGGTGGATCTTCTTGAGACGCCAGGCCTCGGTCTCGACATCGACGCGGAGAGCGCGAAGAAATACCTCAAGGAGGAAGATGCAGGATTTTTCGACCTGAACTGAAATGTCATCAGCGCGAGCAACGACCAGGCGAAAAATAGCCTTCAACGAACGTGTCACCCCAAATTTCTCGGCCCCGCTGGCAGGTGTCTGAAGCAGCCAAGTCTTCTGCTGGAAGATGGGTGGGCAGGTGAGCGACTGGTTCATTGCAATGTCTGGCCGCCTTGAATTAAATCATAGAAGGAGGAAAAGATGCTCAAAAGGACGCTCGGCCGGCAGGGTCTGGAAGTCTCGGCTATTGGTTTTGGCTGCATGGGTTTGAACCATCACCGCGGTCCCGCGATGCGCTCAAGCGATGCGATCACTTTGATGCGAACGGCATTCGATCGCGGAGTGACCTTCTTCGATACCGCCGAAATCTATGGTCCTTTCACGAACGAGGAACTCGTAGGGGAGGCTCTCGCACCGATCCGCGACCACGTCGTGATTGCCACAAAATTTGGCTTCAGGGACGGGCGATCAAGCAATGGCCTTGACAGCCGGCCGGAGAGTATCCGTCGGATGGTCGATGCCGCGCTTGTCCGGCTTAGAACCGACCACATCGACCTTCTCTACCAGCACCGTATCGATCCTGACGTTGCGATGGCGGATGTTGCAGGAACGGTCAAGGATTTGATCGACGCCGGTAAAGTCTTGCACTTTGGGCTATCGGAGGCCGACGATGAAGCTATCCGGATAGCTGATGCGGTCCAGCCGGTTGCCGCCGTGCAGAGTGAGTACTCCCTGTGGTGGCGCCGCCCCGAGGCGAGCGTTCTTTCGACCGTCGAAGAATTGGGGATCGGGTTCGTAGCCTATAGCCCTCTGGGACGCGGCTTCCTGTCGGGGACGATGGGGCAAAGCACGAACTTCGCGGCCGACAACGATCAGCGCAAGACAAATCCCTATCTCTCAGCTGAAAATCGCGCGGCGAACCAACCGATCATTGATGCGATCCAGGCAATCGCGGAGGAAAAGCGGGCGACCGCTGCACAGGTTGCGATCGGTTGGTTGCTGGCACGGAAGCCATGGATTGTTCCCATTCCCGGAACGACGAAGCTGCAAAGGCTCGACGAAAATCTCGATACGCTTTCCCTTGAGTTCAGTGAAAGTGATCTGGAGAAAATCGATCGCCTGTTTTCGACCATCACGGTTCACGGTGAGCGCTACGCCAGCGCTCCTGCGCCAACGGCCGAACGATAGAGCGCCGGTTCCCGTCGCAGCCTTACAGAGCCATTTCAGGCTGCCATGTCCTATCGGCAAACGAGACATCTTACGCCGATGAGCCGCCGCCGCTGATCGTCCTTCTATCCAAGTGGGGAACTGTTACCGTCCGGAGATAATTCTGCAGATGTTTTGAGCCCCGTGCCTGTCACGTTTGCCCAAGCGTCTCTATAACCTCTAAGCCAGGCCGCATAGCGGTCAGGTCGACCTTGATAAGGGTTTGCAGACAGTAAGGCCCCATTTCGCGCGCTCAAACAACCAGCCTGCTCGGCGTCCTTGGTTTCCCTCATCAAGCTCATAAGGATCTCCACAAAAGCAAGATTGATAGAAAAATCTGGTTGATGTCCAACGTCGGTACTTCTCCCGCTGCCAATGTCAAGTGGCAGAGGCCGCGGGATTGGCGTCCAACCGCTGCAGGCCTGATCGTTCGCCAGAGCTTATAAAGTGGGTCTTCAACCATGCGTTGTCCATGATCGATTGCGTCACCCTTGCCATTCTTTGCGGCTTTCAACCCGTCGGCTCCCCGGCACCAAGCGGGCACAACAGCCAGTTGCCCTATCTCGCCGGATCGGAGAAGCTATACGTTGCCTCCAGCTTCCAGGGACCACCTTGGTAGTGCCATAGCTGATACCCAATCATGTTCAATGTCTTCGGCTCAAACTCATCGCGGAGTTCGTCGAACAACAGGTTGGCCTTTTTCGTGTCGACCCCGTTTTGCACGGTAATGTGCGGCCGCCATGGCTGAAGGTCCTGCGGGCAAAGCCACGGCTGAAAGCTGCGTCGCAAGGCAGCGCGAATATTGTTGAGCTCGTCGGAGGCGACCGCGAAGGCGACGCCACGGCCGAGGTGGTATATGCCGGTCGTTGTCACGGTCGCAGGCACGACGTCTGCTGCCAGGGCTGCGAGTGTCGTACGGATGTCTGCGAGGCGGATGTTATCGATTTGATGAAACATCGTCAGATGCGCGCGCAGAAAGTTGCGGGGACTGGGAAAGTGCCTTTTACGCAAGGCTTCAAACGCTGCGAGATCGTCATCGGGGAATGCTGCGGTCAGGATCATAGCATCGAGATAGATTGACGCAGTTAAAATACAAGCAGGGGCATCTCAGAGAAGCGCGCAAAGGCGCTCAGTGCGCTGGTCTGGCCAAACAAGCTACCAGCATCGCTCGGCGATCGATCGCCGGTGGAGAGATGAACGCCAAGTCGACACCACCATGAGGCTGTCGGGGCACGGCGCCGCCCGCTGCCGGGACCGGAGCGAAGAATGCAGGTAGCCGAGAAGGCAGGCGATCCTTACCACCCACAGACCTCCCTGTGCAATTAGCGCTTTAATGTTGCCACCGATCGCCACGAAACCGAATCTCGGTCGGCGCGTTTTGAGCAGGCAACATGACTGGAGTGGCGGATGGATCGCCTGTCGGCAGGATACGACGAGATTGAACGTGAAAAGCAGGGAAACGCCATACCGCGTCCGATCTCTGATCATGGCGTTATCGGTGACCTCGCAACACTGGCCTTGGTCGCCAAGGATGGGGCGATCGATTTCATGTGTTGGCCGAACTTTGACAGTCCGACAATCTTCGCGGCGCTCCTCGATCCCGAAAATGGTGGAAACTTCGAAATCTCGCCGAATATCGCTGATGCCAGGGTGGTCCATCAATACCGTTCAGACACCAATGTTCTCATCACCCGTTGGATGGGCGCTGATGCGAGTGCGGAACTTACTGATTTCATGGCCGTCAACAATGGCGTAGCCGACACAGCGACGACGCTCGCGCGGCGTCTGAAGGTCACGCGCGGCAAGGTCCAGTTCACGATGCGCTGCGCGCCGCGTTTCGACTACGCCCGGCAAAAGATGGGCGCTATCGTGAACGGCAAAGCGGCATCTTGGGAGCCCTCAGCTTCCGTTCAGGGATTTCGTTTGTCGTCGAACACTGGCCTTTCCGCGGATGGCGCCGACGTCGTAGCTGGCGGTCTCCTGATGGCCGGAGAGACGGCAGATTTCATCCTTGCAGCTGTCGATCAGCGTCTAATCGAGATATCGGAGATTGATGGTTTCGAGGACGCCACCATTGCCTATTGGCAGGATTGGGCTTCGCAATCAACCTATCGCGGCCGATGGCGGGAGATGGTCAACAGATCCGCGCTGACGCTGAAGCTGATGACGTCAAGGCGCCACGGCTCGATTGTTGCAGCGGGAACTTTTGGTTTGCCCGAAGCGCCCGGGGGTAGCCGCAATTGGGATTATCGCGCGACATGGATCCGGGATGCATCCTTTACTATTTACGCCTTGATGCGACTTGGATACCAGCAGGAGGCCGAGGCTTTCAACGGCTGGATCGGCAAGCGCGCTATGAGATGCGGTTCCCGAGGCAAACTTGATATCATGTACGCCGTCGATGGTGGGCAAGTGCCGGAAGAGGTCAGTCTTGACCATATGCGGGGCTATGGCGGAGCGCGTCCGGTTCGCATCGGCAACAAGGCATCCGAGCAGTTCCAGCTTGATATCTACGGCGAGCTTATGGATGCGATCTATCTCAGCAACAAATACGGTCACGCCATATCTCATGACGGCTGGCGTGGCGTGCGAGACGTCATCGACTATGTGTGCGAGCATTGGCAGGATGCCGATGCGGGTATCTGGGAAATGCGCCGGGAGCCGCAGCATTTCCTCCATTCCCGGCTGATGTGCTGGGTGGCGGTTGATCGCGCGATACGCCTTGCGAGCAAGCGCTCGCTGGCTGCGCCTTTCGCCAAATGGATCGACGTGCGCAATGATATCTATGAGGACATCTGGGCCAATTTCTGGAATGAGGAAAACGGACATTTCGTTCAAACGAAGAATGGCGATAGCCTCGACGCATCCCTGCTACTGATGCCACTGGTGCGCTTCGTCAGTGCGACAGACCCGCGATGGCTGGCAACTCTTGACGCGATCGGGCGAACACTTTCTGACGACGGCGTCGTCTATCGCTACAAGAGCGCCGACGGTTTGCGCGGCCGGGAAGGTGCTTTCTCGGCCTGTTCTTTCTGGTATGCAGAATGCCTTGCGCGCGCCGGCGACCTGAAGAAGGCGCGGCAGGTATTCGAGGCGGTCCTCAACTACGCCAACGATCTCGGTCTTTATGCCGAGGAGTTCGATGTCCGCTCTGACCTGATTGGCAATTTTCCGCAAGCTTTTACGCATTTGGCGCTGATCAGCGCAGCCTATTATCTCGACCGTGAGCTTGATCGACGAAACGACCAAGAATGGCGGCCGTAAGCAATGGCGGTTGCGGATCCCGGCGTGCGAGCAGAAATCAATAGCCATCTGTCGAGCGCACGTTCAATAGCAGTGCCGGGCCGACTGGCCGGAGGATCCGGCTTGATCCGTGAGCACGCCACCCTGTCTTGGAGACTGCTGACCGCTCTGCGCGGCCGTCCCTTGCGAGCGACCGGTGCAAGGGAAAAAGGAGATCACGCTCGCCCGCGTGATCTCCAATTAAAACTGCTCCACGCCCCCGCAAAGCAGTCGATGCCAGAGAGGAACTGACAAGCTGAGACTGAGGCGGTTTGGTTAATGCAGCGTTAATGAACGACAACATGATTTTGCCGCTGTGAACAGCGCTGAAAAACAAAAACGCTTCATCGCATGGGTCAGCCGTGCGTCAACTCATGTGCCATCGACGGTTCTGCGAACATCTCTTGCTTCATCAGCACTCAGCGACATTGACCGCATCGACCGACGCGGCGTGCATGGCAATGGCAGGATGACGGGCAACTATTTGCCCGTCAGGAACGCGCGCCAGCCTCCAAATGCCGTAATGTCGGCACTGTTGCTCACTGCAGATGCTTCAACGAGGAAGCCCTTAACACTGGACCCATCGGCCAAGGCGATCGTCCCGATCCCTAAGGGGGATGGTATCTCGGCGACGAAACTTCCGAACGCCTCAGCAGACAAACGCCAAACCTCCACGTCGATTTCGCCGCCTTCTCCATCACGGATGCGAAGCAGGCCGGGCTTCGAAGGCTTCTGAGATGTCAATTCGAACAATCGGTACGCATCGGATGTCTTTGCGGTGCGCACAAAACGCGCGTCCCTGGATGTGAGTTGGGCATTGAGAGGCATGCCGCTCAGATGAGCTCCGACCACCGCAATTTCAATTTGGCCACGCGCGGGTGGCGCCACAGCAGCGGTCTTTGGAAGCGTCCAGCCGGTAGCACCCAGCGTTAGGCCGCTCGCCTGGTGAAGCCTCCGCGCCACGGCGCCAGCGATGCCGTCCTGGCCAGCTGGCGCAAGCAGCGTCACGCTCGATGGCAGGCCGTCGCGGCGCCGGCCACAGGGTACGGCGATGCCGCAGAGACCGAGCAGATTGACGAAATTCGTGTAGGTGCCCAGCCGCGAGTTCTCGCGGATCGGTTCGGCTTCCAGCTCGGCGACAGTGAAGTGCCGCGGTGCCGTCGGCACGCAGAGCAGATCGACCGAGGCGATGACAGGCGCGAGCTGCTTTTTATAGGCCTGAAGCGCGTAGAGGCCGCGGAAGGCGTCCGAGGCGGAGAGCGTCCTGGCGCCGCCATAAATCTTGCGGGTCACCGGATGGAGGCTCGCTTCCTTCGCATCAAAGAATTCCTTGACGGCGGCATAGCGCTCGGCGACCCAGGCCCCCTCGTAGAGCAAATCGGCGACCTTATAGAAATCGTGGAAGGGCAGTTCGGTGATCGCGTAGCCCATCCCGGCGAGGTCATCGAGGCTCTTGTCAAAAGCTTCAGCCATCGCCTCGTCGCCAAAGAACCGCAGATCGGCACGCGCCGGCACGCCGATTCTCAGAACCGGCGGCAGCGCCTCTAGCGCAAGCGGGCCGTAATCTCTCGAATAGGCGTCGGTTTCATCTGGCGCGGCCGCAGCCGAGAACACGCACCATGCATCGTCGACCGTCAGCGCGAAGACCGAGACGCAGTCGAGCGTGCGGCAGGCGGGAGTGACGCCCGATGTCGAAAGCGCGCCGAGGCTCGGCTTCAAGCCGACGATGTTGTTGAGGCCGGCGGGAATGCGGCCGGAGCCGGCTGTATCGGTGCCGAGCGCGAAGCTGACGATGCCCTGGGCGGTGGCGACCGCCGATCCGGAAGACGAGCCCCCTGGCACAAGCTTGGGATCGATGGCGTTGCGCGGTATCGGATAGGGCGAGCGGACGCCGACGAGGCCAGTGGCGAACTGATCAAGATTGGTCTTGCCGACGACGATGGCACCGGCCGCCTTCAGCCGGGCAACGACGGTCGCATCCTTTTCGGGCGTATAGGCATAGTCGGGGCAGGCGGCGGTGGTCGGCATGCCGGTGACGTCGATATTATCCTTGACGGCGAAGGGGATGCCCCAGAGCGGCTTTGCCGACGGGTCGAATGTGCCGAGTGCCGCTGCTTGGGCGAGCAGATCCGCCTTGCTGGCAATTGAGATGAAGATGCCCGGATCGTTTACCGCCGCGATGCGGGCGAAGACCGCCTCGATCACATCCTCAGCCTTTCCGCCGTCGGCGTAGAAGGCGTGCAGTGAACTGATATCGAAGGCTGGTACCGTCCTCATGCCATTTCCTCTTCCAAAATCCTCACCGGCCTGTCCCACTGGATCAGGACCACGCATCCGGTATCGCTCCACACGGAATGCTCGGTGCCTTCGGCATTGACGACATAGCTGCCGCGGCCGTAGTCGCCCGCCTCGTCGGATTGCGTGCCGTCAAGAACGAAGATCGTCTCCAGACCCTCATGCCGGTGCCGGGGGACGGCTGCTCCTGCCTCGTATTTCAAGAGCGCTATCCCCGGCTGGTCCGCCTCGAACCTGCGGATCCAGTGTATCTCCACCCCGTCACGGAATGGCTCGAAGGCCAGTTTATTCCAGCCGCCCAGCGTCAGCATCTCGCGCGTCGTTTCAGGCATCGGCGATCCCTTTCAGAATATCGTCCACATGGGCGGTCCAGCCGACGATCGCGCCCTGGGCGCGGATCATGTCGATTGCCGCCTTTTTGAATTCGGGGAAATAGCTTTCGGTCGCCTCCTCGGCGAGCAGGCACTCGTAGCCGCGGTCATTGGCTTCGCGCATCGTCGTCTGCACACAGACCTCGGTGGTGACGCCGGCAAAGACCAGCTGGCTGATGCCTTCCTCTTTCAGGATGTCGCCGAGCGGCGTTGCATAGAATGCGCCCTTGCCGGGCTTCTCGATAACGATCTCGCCATCGACGGGTGCAAGCTCAGGGAGAATTGCTGTTCCCGGCTCGCCTGCGATCAGGATGCGGCCCATCGGACCGGCATCGCCGATCCTCAGCGACGGGCTGCCGCGATCGCGCTTTGCCGGCGGCAGATCGGAAAGATCGGGCTTGTGGCATTCCATCGTGTGAATGACCGGCAGTCCCGCCTGGCGGAAGCCTTCGATCAGGCGCTTGACGTCGGGAATGATCCTGCTGATCCGGCTGACATCGTTGCCGAGGCTGGCGCCGAAGCCGCCGGGCTCGGCGAAATCACGCTGCATGTCGATGACGACGAGGGCCAGTTCGCCCGGTCTTGCCGGGAAGGCAAATGGTTCTGCCGCAATGCCGACCATCAGTGATGTCCTGCCATATGGGCGCCGATCACGCCGATGTCGGCACCGCGGGCTGGCGTTTCGTAAACCAGCTTGCCTTCCGAGATGACCATAATGCGATCGGACATTTCCAGGAGCTCGTCCAGATCTTCCGACAGCAGCAGCACCGCCGTTCCGGCGTTGCGCGCCTTCATGATGCGGGCTCGGATATCGGCGACAGCAGAAAAGTCGAGGCCGAAACAGGGATTGGAGACGATCAGGAGATCGACATCGCCGGTCAGCTCGCGGGCAAGCACCGCACGCTGCACGTTGCCGCCCGACAGAGCCGCGATCGGCGAGGCGGACGAGGCGGTCTTCACCTTGAAATCGGCAATCAGATCGGCGGCGCGCTTCTTCATCTGTCCCTTGCTCAGCCAGATAGCATCGCCGCCGCCGTCCTTGAGATCGAAGGTGCGGAAGGCAAGGTTCTCGCTGACGGTCATCTTCGGGGCGCAGGCGTTCTGCAGCGGCTCTTCGGGGATGAAGCGGACGTTGTGCTGGCGCGTTTCCGGCCGGGTGGCGCCGTAGCGGCTGCCCTTGACGGAGACGCTGCCTGCTTCCAGCGGGCGCTGCCCTGCGAGAATTTCTGTCAGTTCCTTCTGGCCGTTGCCGGATATGCCGGCGATCCCGAGGATTTCGCCCGAGCGGACGGTGAGCCTGTCGATCTCGATGGTCTTGAGGCCGGAGCGATCCGGTGCCTTGGCGGCCTCGACGGCAAGCACCATCGGCGCGCTATCGGAAACCGGTGTGCGGGCGTCGAGCTCGGCAAGCTTGACGTCGCCGATCATCATCGCCGCCATATCGGATATCGAGAGCTCGCCGATCTTGCCGCTGCCGACCAGCTTGCCGCGGCGCAGGATCGAGACGGCATCGGCAAACTTGGTCACCTCGTGGAACTTGTGGCTGATCATCAGTACGGTCAGCTCGCCGCGCTCTGTCATAGCGCGCACGAGCCCCAGCATCTCGTCGGCTTCGGCCGGGGTCAGCACCGATGTCGGTTCGTCAAGCACGATGAAGGAGCGGCCGAGATAGAGCTGCTTGACGATCTCAAGCTTCTGCTTTTCGCCGGCCGCCAGCTCGCTGACAGGGCGTTCGAGCGGGATCTTGAACGGCATGCGTTCCATGAAGGCCGCAAGATCACGGCGTTCCTTGGCCCAGTTGATGACTGCGGGCACTTCGGCTCCGCTGATCACCAGGTTTTCGGCGCCGGTTAGCGACGGCACCAGTGTGAAGTGCTGGTAGACCATGCCGAGGCCATAGGCAGCCGCATCCCGGGGCGAGGCGATCGCAGCCTCGCGGCCGCCGACCGATAGCGAGCCCGATGTGGCATGGTAGAAGCCCATGATGCATTTGACGAGGGTCGATTTGCCGGCGCCGTTTTCTCCGAGCAGCGCGTGAAAGCTGCCGGCAGGAATGCTGATCGAGACGTTGTCCAGTGCGGTGAACGACCCGAAGCGCATGGTCATGCCGAGGGTATCGATACCGATGGCCTTGCCGGCCTGGGGAAGGGGCGTGTCGCGAACGATGCTCACTTCAACTCTCCTTTTCAACGATGATGGCGACGGGACCGCCGCCGGAGGGACCCTGGTGTTCGGCCCCGCCGGAGACATAGAGATCGGTCATGCCGAAGACGCCGGCGAGCACGCCGCCGACGAAGGCGCGGGCATGGCGTGTGCCTGATATGTCGGAATCGTCGAGCATGGTGTGGCGCAGACCACCGACCTTTCCCGACGGGTCGGGCTCAGCCTTGGCGAGCACCGCGGTGAGACGGGCACTGGCGGGCAGACGATCGCGTGCCTTTAGCACGGAGGATGTGTCGATCGCATTCTCCATCACGGCATGGTCGATCGCGAAGGGACCGGACCAGCCGTTGCCCATGCCGAGCACGACGATTTCATGGTCAAGCAATTCGACGCCGCCGGAGGTGGATGCGCGGCGAGAGAAGATGGCGTAGCGCGTGCAGATGTCGGCGTCGGCAATCGAACCTGGGTCGGCCTCGCCGAGGGCGACGGCGGCACCGAGGGCGGAGGCACCGCGCGACAGGCCCATCGATTTCAGCGTGTCGCGGGTCGCGACCGCCTCGCCTTCGTTCTCGGCGACGCCAACGCGGGCCAGCGTCAGAAGCGGGCATTTGATCTGGACGAAATGCACGTCCCTCGGGTCATCGATGCCGGCATCGCGCATCGCCGCCTTCACACCGTTGGCGACCATCAGGATCTGCTGGCGGCGCCCGAGATGGTGGAAGGGAAGGACCGGCGTACGTGCGGTGCCGATCGCCAACGCGCGGCCCGCCGGCGCCTCGCTCTTTTCGCGGGAAAAGACCGTCCAGTGCGGCGACAGCGCGCCCTCCGTGCCGCCGGACATGACGAGGCAGACGCCGGTGACGCCATGCCTCGCGAACAGCGCTTCGAAGCTGCGGCTGGCAAAGCCGCGGGTGAAGTCGTTGACGCAGCCATTGCCTTCCGTCTTGCCGAGGATGGCAACGACGCTTTCCGGCCTCAGCCCGGCGGCAAACAGCGCCTCGACGCCGGAGACGTCGTCGGGGCCGGCTGCCGCAACGCGATAGACATGGGCACGCATTGAGGACATCAGGGCAGCGCCTCGATCAGAGTGTTCGAATTGGAGACCGAGCCGAACACGCCGCCCTGCATCTTCACCATCTTGATGGCGGCGAGATGATTGCCGTAATCGGTGGCGCCGCAGCAGTCTTCGAGCAGCAGGCATTCGAAGCCGCGGTCGTTGGCTTCGCGCATGGTGGTCGAGACGCAGACATCAGTGGTGATGCCGGTCAGGATGATGTTTTCGATACGCTTCTGGTTGAGGATCAGCTCCAGGTCGGTGGCGCAGAAGGAACCCTTGCCGGGCTTGTCGATGATCGTCTCGCCGGCGACCGGGTACAGTTCGGGGATGATGTCCCAGCCTGGTTCGCCACGGGTGAGAATGCGGCCGCAGGGGCCGGGATCGCCGATGCCGGCGCCGATGCGTTGCGAACGCCAGCGCTTGTTGGCCGGCAGGTCGGCGAGATCGGGCCGGTGGCCCTCGCGGGTATGGATGATGTGATAGCCCTTGGCACGCATGGCTGTAAGCACCGCCTTGATCGGCTCGATCGGTGCCTGGACCAGCGACAGGTCGTAGCCCATGTGATCGACATAGCCGCCCTTGCCGCAGAAATCGGTCTGCATGTCGATGATGATGAGAGCGGTATTGTCGGGTCGCAGCGCGCCATTATACGGCCAGGGATAGGGGTCGGCGGTGATGTAATGCATCTTGGTCTCGACCAGAGTGTCCATCGTCTTGTCCTATTCGGCAGCGGGTTTGAGGGTTTCGCCGTAGCGGCGTGCCGGCGTGTCGAAGCCGCAGGAGGTGCCGTCGGTGACCTTGATCTGGTCTTCCCAGGGCAAGCGGTAGCGGCCGGCGATCAGGTCGTGCATGTAGCTGTAGGGCGCGTCACCGGCGCCACCCGATACCGCGACATAACCGCGATGGCCGAACTGGTAGATGTTGTTTTCGACACCCCAGCCGAGACGTGCCTCTCGGACGAGATCGGGACGGACCTCGGCGGTGATGATCTCGTTGACGCGGCCGGATGTGCCGTGAGCGATGATCGTGCCGTCGAAATTGCAGATCATGCCTTCGCCCATGGAATCGAAGGTGCCGTCGGAGCCGCACATGCAGACACTGGCGGTGACCATGAGATTGCAGAAGGCGTTGGACTGGTTGGTGAACTTCCAGCTGTCGCGGATCGGCGCGGTATAGCCCGCCGTGCGGATCATGATCTCGGCGCCCTTGTAGGCGCATTCGCGGGCCATTTCCGGGAACATGCCGTCGTGGCAGATGATCAGCGCAAGCTTCGCGCCCTTCGGGCCGTCGATCACGGGAATGCCAAGATCGCCGGGCTCCCATGGCTCGATCGGGACCCAGGGATGCATCTTGCGATAGTAGAGCTTGAGCTCGCCCTGATCGTCGATGACGATGCCGGAATTGTAGGGCATGCCGCCGGGGTTCAGCTCCATGATCGAGAAGCAGCCCCAGATGGCGTTGTCGCGGCAGGCCTGCTTGAAGGCGGCGACTTCAGGACCGTCGAGGCTGCACATGATATCCGGATTGATGTCCATCGACAGGCCGTGCAGGGCATATTCGGGGAAGACCACGAGATCCATGCCCGGCTGATTGCGTCTCGCCTTGCCGACGAGATAGACGATCACCTGCGTCTGGCGCGCAAGGTCCGCCCTGGTGACGGTGACCGGCAATTGCAGCTGGACGAGGCCGATGCCGACACCGTGCTCCGATTTGTTCAAACCGCCTAGGCCATTCATGGCTGGGCTCCTTTCTGGTTCATTTCGTCAGTGACAGGGCGCCCGGCGCGCCCGTCAGCGAGCGGTTGGGCGACGAGGTGGCGATCAAGATGGCGAGCGTCAGCACGTAGGGGGCGGCGTAGAAGAGGTAATAGCCCTGCGTGACGCCGACCGACTGCAATGCCGGACCAAGCGCACCGGCGCCGCCGAAGAGCAGTGCCGCAAAGAAGCAGCCGATCGGGTTCCAGCGCGCGAAGATGACGAGCGCGACGGCCATCAGGCCCTGTCCGGAGGAGATCCCCTCGTTCCAGGAGCCGGGATAGTAGAGCGACAGATAGGCGCCGCCGATCGCTGCCAGCGAGCCGCCGGTGGCCGTGGCGAGCAGACGGACGCGGTCCGGATTGATGCCCATGGCACGCGCCGCATCGGTACTGTCGCCGACGACCCGCAGGATCAGTCCGACGCGCATGTTCCGGAACGCCCACCAGAGCAGGAATGCCAACGCGGCGCCGATGACAAACAGCACATTGATGTTCAGGGCGGCCTGTATCTGCGGGCTCGCCGACCAGAAGCCAAGCGGGATGGCCGGCAGGCGCGGGGCAACCGGCTGGATGAACGGCTTGCCGAGGAAGAAGGCGAGGCCAAGCCCGAACTGCATCATGGCGATGCCGATGGCGATATCGTTGACCTTCGGCCATTTACAGATCCAGCCGTGCACCAAGCCGAAGATCGCGCCCGACCCCATCGCGGCGAGTACGCCGAGCCAGGGAGAACCGGTCATGACGGCGATGGCATAGGCGGTCATGGCGCCGAAGACGAGCGTGCCTTCGAGGCCGAGATTGATGCGGCCGGAGCGTTCGGTGATCGTCTCGCCGAGACTGACGAAGATGAAGGGGTGGAGACGCGGATCGCGCCGGCCAGGATTGCAAGCGGAACACCCCAGATGCCGATGCCTGAACTTTCCATCACTGGTTCCTTTTCCAGAGGTCCGGATTGAAGATCTTGAAGCGGCCGTAGAAGGTCTCGCAGAACAGGATGACGATGAAGAGCGTGCCCTGGAGGACGAGAACCGTGGCGTCCGGCAGGCCCATGCGCCGCTGGATCAGACCGCCCGAGGCATCGATGCCGCCGAGCAGGATGGCAACGGGGATGATGGCCAGCGGATTATGCCGCGCAAGGAAGGCGACGAGGATGCCTGTATAGCCGTAGCCGGCCGCAAGCGAAGCATTGGCGCCGCCCTGGACGGCCGCCACCTCGATCATGCCCGCCAGTCCGGCAAAACTCCCGGCGATCGCGGTGAAGCCGGTGATCAGCCTGCCGACCGGCAGGCCCTGGATCTGGGCGGCGCGGACGTTGCCGCCGGCGATGCGCGCGGCAAAGCCGTAGCTGGTCGCCTCGATCAGCAACCAGGAGAGGATGCAGGCGGCGATGCCGATCGCCAGACCCCAATGGACGTCCATGCCGGGGATCTTGCCGAGCATGTATTCGGCCGGTAACGGCGCGGTGGATGGCTTGTTGAGACTGGCCGGATCGCGCAGCGGTCCCTCGACGAACTGGTTCATCAGGGCAATGGCGATATAGGCGAGCAGCAGCGAGGAGATCGTCTCGTTGACGCCGCGATAGTGGCGCAGGAAGCCGGCAAGGCCGATCCACAAGCCGCCTGCAACCATTGCCGCCAGGCCCATCAGGATCAGCGTCGGCCAGACCGGCGCAAAGCCGACGAGTGGCAGAGCGATCGCCGCCGCTGCGACCCCTCCGAGCACGACAGCGCCTTCGCCGCCGATGATGACGAGGCCGAGACGGGCGGGAAGTGCTACGCAGAGTGCCGTCAGCAGCAGAGGGGAAGCTCGGCTCAGGCAGTTCTGGATCGAAAACCAGCTGCCGAAACCGCCGGTATACATCAGCTGGAAGAGCATCGCCGGCGACTTGCCGATGATGAGGATGAAGAGGGAGAAGAGCGCGAGCCCGATCAGGATGGCCACGAGCCCGATGGCGACGGGCTCGGTGCGCCGCGCCAGCCATTCGATGGCCGGGCGCAGCGAGGCGGGCTTGGCAGGAGCGGCTGTCATTGCGGGATCGTGGGTCTCGACCGTCATGGCACTTCTCCCTTCAATCCATCAGGCGGTGGATCCGACGACGCCCTCGACCAGATAATCCATGCTCTCGAGCTCGATCGCGTCCTCGGCGAAGCTCTTGCCGCCGGCGATCACCTCGTTGCCCTTGTTGTCTTTCATCGGGCCCTTGAAGACCGAGAAGCCGCCCTTCATGATTTCCGCATGCGTCGCTTCGAACGCCTTGCGGCCTGCCTCCGGCACTGCCGGTCCGAGCGGGCTCATCTTGACGAAGCCGTCCTTCAGGCCGCCGCGGACGAAGTTGGCGAGCTTTTCGCCGGCCTGGGCCTTCTTGACGAAGTCGGTGTAGACGTTGCCCCAGGCCCATTCGGCGCCGGTCAGGTATTTTTCAGGAGCCAGCGGGCTCTGGTTGGCGTGATAGCCGCAGACGAAGGCATTGCGGCCAGCCGCCGTCTCGACGACGACCTTCGGGCTATCGACATGGCAGGTGATGACGTCGGCGCCCTGATCGATCAGCGCGTTGGTCGCTTCCGCTTCCTTGACCGCCAGCGACCACTCGCCGGTGAAGATCACTTGGCAGGTGATAGTCGGATCGACGCTGCGGGCGCCGAGCAGGAAGGAATTGATGTTCTGGATGACCTGCGGGATTGGTTTGGCTGCGACGAAGCCGATCTTCTTGCTCTTCGTCGTATGGCCGGCGGCGATACCGTTCAGATACTGGCCCTGGCCGATATAGCCGAAATAGGAGCCGGTATTCTTCGGATGCTTGCCCTCCTGCCAGAGGCCGCCGCAATGGCGGAACTGGATATCCGGATATTTGGCGGCCATGGCCAGCATGTGCGGATCGAAATAGCCGAAGGAGGTCGGGAAGAGCAGCGTTGCGCCGTCGAGGTTGATCATCGATTCCATGGTCTTCTGAACGTCTACGGTCTCGGGGACGTTTTCTTCTTCGACGACGGTGACGCCGGGGATCGCCTTGACGACGGCGGCACCCTCGGCATGCGCCTGGTTGTAGCCGTAGTCATCCTTTGGGCCGACATAGATGAAACCAATGGTCAGAGCATTCTGGGCGAGCGAGCGTGACGCGGTGAGGCCGGTAACGGTTGCGGCGAAGGCGCCGGCAGCAGTAGCAGTCAGAAATTTGCGGCGGTTCATGGGAAGGAGGTCGGTCATTGCAGGCTCCTTGACGGCTGGGCCGATAAAAAGGGTTACGAAAAAGTGTATGCAATGGCCGTGCCAGTTCCTAAGTCATTGAAAAGAGGAGTTGAAAATCGACATTCAGCCGCACCTGATAAAAGTGTATGCACTTTCGTTCCATAAAATGATGATTTTATAATCAAAACAGGTTCCATGGTGAAAATTACGCCTTCTGCGTAACGTCTTTCGAACTTCGATTCGTGGACGAGTTTTTAAATCCCTGAATTATCTAGATATTTGACTATCTCGTAAATCTGTATCATCTGTATGCAGATTGCTGAGAGAAGGCAGGGCGTTGCCGCGGATACGAAAAAGAGAGGTCATTAGAGCCGGTAACACCGTCGAACAGATGGTGAGGGCAGTTGCCGATCTGATTGTGACGGGAGAACTGCTACCGGGCGAAAAGCTCGATGAGGGCTCGCTAGCCGACCGCTTTGCCGTCTCCCGCACACCGGTGCGCGAGGCTTTGCGCGAACTCGGGGCGATGGGGCTGGTTGCCCGCGAGCCCAACCGCAGCGCAGTTGTTGCAAATGTTTCCGGGCACTATCTTCATTCGATGTTCGAGGCGATGGCTGAGCTCGAGCGAATATGCGCCCGGCTTTGTGCCGAGCGTATGAGCGTTGACGAGCGCAGATTGCTCGAGCGCCAACACGAGGGTTCAAAGGTGTTGGTGCATCAGTTTAACGTGGATGAATACGCCGCGCATAACGCCGAATTCCACACCCGCCTCTATCGCGGAGCGCGCAACGATCATATCTTCGAGCTAGCGACTGCAACTCGTGCCAGACTTGCACCTTTTCGCAGCGCCCAGTTCCGCCTGCCTGACCGTTTGGCAAGATCATTTCAAGAGCACGATCTTATCGTCCAGGCAATCCTGAGAGCGGATGGAGCGGCGGCTGGCGATTATGCTTTCCAGCACGTTGAATTGGTCAGTAGCGCAAGCAGCGTCTTCGCAAGGGGCTGATATGTCGATGATGCGTTCTTTTTAGAATGGGTCACGCTGCAACCAGTCCGGTCCAAACAATCCGATAATGCTCTGACGAGCTCACCCCTCGGGTCGGAAGCGAGAGCGCATCAATGCTCCCGGGTCTAGATATCGGGTGAACTGATTGAGGGGACGACACGCGTCCGTCGTCTGCGGTTATCGTAGATAACAAAGCTGCCGAAGCACCGCGTGGACCTCGCGTCCAGGTCCATAATCTTCACGAACCATTGACGGGAGGCCCCTCAAAAACGTGATCAGTGCGATCATCGCGATGCCCCAGAAATAGGCCGCCGTTGATAGAGCGGCCGTGCGCGTGAGATCTCACCAGTGGATGGCTGGATGTCAGAAAAGGTCAGGTCACATCCTTGACTGTAGAAGGCGGTACCACACGTGTTTCACGCGGTTGGCTGCCGCGAGTCCGAAACACGAACTGCGGGAAGAGCTATTCATGATCTCTGTTTTCACAAAGCCATTTGCCGGCTTCCTTTTCGATATGGACGGCACGATCATCAACTCAGCAGCTTCAACTGATCGGGTTTGGGGCAGGTGGGCCGTTCGCCACGGATTAGATCCACATGAGCTTCTTGCGAAAATGCACGGATCGAGGTCGGTTGATACGATCCGGCGATTGAACCTGCCGGGGGTAGATCCCGAACGGGAAGCCGCGGCAATTGAAGCCGAGGAAGCTGATGACATCGAGGACGTGGTTGCCATTCCCGGCGCTCAGACATTCTTAAACAGTCTGCCGGCGCGACGGTGGGCACTGGTGACATCGTCTTCGAAGAAGCTTGTGCTGCGTCGACTGGAGGCTGCACAACTTCCTGTACCTGAGTTTCTCGTAACGGCTGAGGAAGTCGTGCATGGGAAGCCCGATCCCGAAGCCTATCTTCTCGGCGCCGAGAAGCTGGGTGTCAATGCAAGAGATTGCCTGATCTTTGAGGATACGATGCCGGGTCTGAACGCTGGCGAAGCTGCTGGGGGCAACATCCTGTTGATCAGCGCCGTTCATAATCCTCCCCTGGCAAGCAAACACGAGGCGGTCGACGACTTTCGGCAACTGAGAGCGGTTCCTTCCAACGACGGCGCTGTGCTTCGAATCGAAAAAATCACAGGCAGCAGTATTGCCGGTGGGTAAACGTTTGATGGCGGCCAGGCGCTCGACGCTGTCTCATCCGGTGCTCTGGTGTCGTTTTAAATCATGATGATCGCGCCTGACGTGCCGCGACGAAAACCCTTCTTGATCTCCTTTCAAATGGCACGGTGTCAGGCGTGTTGCGTATGAGATACACTTGCAAGCGGCTGTCACCAGCGTCATAGCTGTGCGTCGTAGAGGAGCCCACATGTCAAAGACAAGACTGTTCTCGCCTATCCGTATCGGGTCGCTCAACATGCGAAACCGCATCGTCATCGCGCCTATGTGCCAGTACTCGGCTGCCGACGGCGAAATGACTGACTGGCATCACATTCACCTTGGCCATCTCGCACTCTCGGGCGCGGGCATTCTTACGATCGAGGCGACAGCAGTCTTACCAGAGGGTCGGATAACCTACGGTGACGTCGGCCTATATTCCGATGGCTGTCAGGCCGCGATGGATCGTGTGCTGACCAGTGTCAGACGGTGGTCCAACATGCCTGTTGCGATCCAACTCGGCCATGCTGGCCGCAAGGCCTCGACTGAGAAGCCATGGCTTGGTGGCCATCAGCTGAGCCCAGGCGAAAAGAACGGCTGGAAGACCGCCGCTCCTAGCGCTGTTGCGTTCAAGCCTGAATACGATCCGCCTCAACAACTCGATAGAGACGGACTTAAGCGGGTGCGAGGTGCTTTTGCAGACGCCGCAAGACGTGCTGCCGCTCTCGGGATCGACGCTGTGCAGATCCATGGCGCACATGGCTATCTGCTGCATCAGTTCCTGTCACCACTGTCAAACAAACGCACCGACGAGTACGGCGGCTCGCTTGAGAACCGCATGCGGTTTCCCCTGGAAGTTTTCGATGTGGTCAGAGAGGCTTTCCCTTCCGACAAGCCTGTGACGATGCGCGTGTCGGCGACCGACTGGGCACAGGGGGGGTGGGACAACGCTCAGACCGTCGTTTTCGCCGAGGCGCTGGAGGGGAGAGGGTGCTCGGCAATCCATGTTTCGACCGGCGGGCTCTCGGCTCACCAGCAGATTTCAATCGGTCCAAGCTACCAGGTACCTTTCGCGCGCACCGTCAAACACGCAGTCAAGATACCTGTGATCGCTGTCGGTCTCATTACTGACTTCGAACAGGCGGAAGCCATATTGACAACGGGGGATGCTGATCTCATTGCGATCGCGAGAGCGATCCTCTACGATCCGCGCTGGCCGTGGCACGCTGCCGCGCATTTCGGGGAAACCGTTGATGCGCCCGAACAATATCTTCGCAGCCAGCCTCGTCAGTTCAAGGACCTGTTCGGTACGCCGGCGGGATGATTGCCGTAGGGTATTGCCACTCAGACCTTCGATGAGACCTCGCGGCAACCGAACTAACGCTTCTCCGGTCCCCGCCGTCCCCGCCAGCTGCAAATGTTTTCCCAAGCCAAGGCGATACCGGCTAGCAATAGGAAAACGGTCGGAATAGCGACTATCGGAATGGTCCAGACGCTGAGAGCACCGGTCAACCACCATAGCATCCATACTGCGTCAACCATCAAAAACAAGGCGACAAGAAATGAGATCGCTCTACGCATCACGCCCCATCTGACCATTTACATGAAAGTAGAACTTGGACGGCCTCCATGGGTTCCGGCCTGCGGGCATTGTCTCGGCTGCGATGCTGCGCAGCCAGGATCACGCGGGTGGCTATCGCGCCTGCGTGGGATCTGGCGTCAGCCGAAACGTTCGCCTGTCAAGCGCCCCGCTGTCGGCGGCACCCCGCACGGCGCCAATATTTCAAATTCAGTACCGATGAGGCTCCCTCGAAGCCGATCCGGTGGATCTTCCCTTATCGGTCGCTGCAGTTCAGGAATACAGAAAACCTCGCGCGGGCCTATGACGAGGCAGCGTATTTGGAGACCGTCATATTCCCATTCTCATGTGAACCCTCGCATTGATGACAATGGAACATCATCATCATCTACACGTTCCTCGCCGCCAGCAAAGGAGCAAATGATGATACGAGCAGAACAGATTACCGAGCACATGGAAGTCATCTCTCAGGACGGAGCGCATGTCGGCACGGTCGACCACATGGACGGCGACAGCCGCATCAAGCTTACCAAGACCGACTCCGACGATGGAAAACATCATTTCGTTTCCTTGGAATGGGTGGATCATGTCGATGAGCATGTGCACCTCTCCAAGAGCGAAGCTGATGTTCGCAGCGCATGGTCCGTCGAGGACTGACGACCTACAACGCTTGACGTGAAACAAACCCATGGGGCCGGGCCGTCCGGCTCCTCCTTCAAGCAGCTACGGGAACAGCATGGCAAGGATCGCGATCATCGGCTCGGGACCGACGGGGATCTATACTCTCAAGGGGCTCATCTCGCACCCGGCTGGACTTTCGATCACCGTCTTCGAGGAAAGTCCGGACCCCGGTAAAGGCACTCCTTACCATCCAGCCGTCAACGACAAGGCTATGTTGGCGAATATAGCGAGCATCGAGATTCCGCCGATCATTGACAGCCTCGTAGGCTGGCTCAGATCGCGGTCCAACGAGGAGCTACAGAATCTCGGCATAGCACGCGACGCGATCGGCGAGCGCGAGTTCTATCCCCGCATCGTTCTTGGTGACTACTTTGCTGCGCAGTTTTGGGAGCTGGTCAGGCGTGGCCATGCGGCGGGTCACACGATTGACGTCCGGGGAAGCTGCCGGATCGCCGACATCGCATTGAATGCGCATGATCTAACAGTCACGGCAACAAGCAGCGAGAATTCGCCTTGCCGGTTGAGCTTCGATCATGTTGTGATGGCAACAGGTCATGACTGGCCGCAGGATACGGAAACATCTCCGGGCTATTTTGCCTCTCCATGGCCCGCAGCTGCTATCAAGCGGATCAAGGCCGTCAAGGTCGGCGTTCTTGGAACGTCCCTCAGTGGCATTGACGCCGTGGTTTCGGTGGCGACGGCGCACGGGGTGTTCCTACGGGACGATATGGGGGCGCTGCTGTACCAGCCTTTGCAAGGTCGCGAGGACTTGCACATCACGATGATGTCGAGGAAGGGACTGCTTCCTGAGGCCGATTTCTACTGCCCTATCCCTTACGAGCCATTGGCTATATGTACACCGATGGCGGTCGAGCAGGCAGTACACGATGAACCGGACAGGCTTCTGGACGCTGTGTTCGATCTCTTCAAGCAGGAGCTTGCCCGTGCGGATCCTGATTTTGCTGCACGCATTGGACTGGCCCTTGCGACGGTAGAAGATATTTCCGATCGATACTTCCGCGAACGGACAGCCAGCGACCAGTTCGTATGGGCCGGCCGTGTTCTCGCACAGGCCAAACGGGATAAGATCGAGCGCAACACGGTTCCTTGGCGCTACGCTATCCTGCGCATGCATGAGGTCATTGCACGAGCCGTGCCGCACTTCAGCAACGGCGACCTGGGACGCTTCCATAAATATTTCAAAACGGTCTTCGTCGACGATTATGCGACGGTTCCACATGAATCCATTGAGCGGCTCTTGGCGTTGCACAATGCCGGGAAGCTAGAGGTGATGGCAACGGGTTCTGATTACACGATCGAAAAGACCGACGGTCAGCCGGGAGTCGAGCTGACTATCGCTGCTTCCTCGCCCATCCGTTTCGCGGCCTTCATTGACGCCACCGGGCAACATCCTCTCTCCGCAAAGGACATTCCGTTCGAGAGCCTCCGACGCCAGGACGTCATCCGGCAGGCTCAGACACCGACCAATAGCCTGGGTGGCGACGGGTGCGATCTCAGGCCCACAGGGGGGATCGACGTCGATGAAAGCTTCCGGCCGAAGTTCGAAGCGAACTTGACAAACCAGCTCTACTGCGTATCGGTGCCTTTCCTGTTGCACAAGCTGCCATTCGTCCAGGGCATAACATCTGCAAGCGATATGGGCGAGATCGTTTCTGAATCGATCAGGAGCGCGCTCGGGAAAGTTAGTCAGTTACTGCCATTCCCGGTTTCGACTGAAAGGCTAAATCGATCGCCTACACCGACGACGCCCACCGAGGATACGGTTGCATAGACGCCGAATGCTCGATGCCGCTTTCTGACGATGGTACGAAGCACCTCGGCATCCTCGTCAATTCCTTGTTGGGCGATCATGGTCATGCCGCAACGCTTGGCAACCTCCTTCACCAGCCCGCCGCCCCCAACGCCGACGTGGAACGATTGCCCTACCCAGCCCTGGTCATTGCTTTCAGTGCTGATCACCAGATTGGGCCGGAAGCGGCGTGTGTCGACAAAGCTTTTACCAAGTTCGAGCGATAAAGCGCGTAGGGATGATGTCGTTATGAGGTGAAGCGGGGTGACGTCGTACCTTGGTTTGAGGCAGACCGTCGACCCATTGGTGAGAGACACCATGGTTCCGGCAGCTCGTATGCCGCACCGGAAGCCCATGTGCTCGCTTACCAGTCTATCGAGTTCGCTTCCATGACTGGCCTCGTGCTTTCCAACTGAGACAACCACTGATGTACCTTCAATGCGTGCTGCCATCAGCAAAGCCTTGCGCCAACGAAGGTCGCTTTCGGGAGAGGCGACTTGACCGTTATCGAGGTCAACGAGAAGATGCGTCCTGTCCCCGGCTATGCCCGAGAGGCACATTTCGCCCGAGGTGAGCTTCTCGCCGCCCAAGCTCGATACCGGATATCTCCAAACTTCTATAACATGGCCAGCCATCAAACCTCTCGCATTTTCGCAGCAACCCATGCCGAGAGCTGCTACGACAAATGCGGACCAGGATAGTTCGTTCCTGCAGTGGCTTTCAAAATGTCCAAAACGTGTCGCAACGGTTGGCGCGCCGGCCTTTGGTGAGCCATGCAAGGCCATGGCGATGCGCACTATTCCGTTACGTTCCTTCTCGCCCTCATGCGGCCGGAAATGACAGCGGCGGCTCCTGTCATCGAACTCTGGTGATCCAATTGCTAAAGCATCGGTCGCTCTACTCAACCGCTGGACACCCAAACGTTCACGGATGCCACGGCATCCCGGATGAAGCCGTTGAACGCTTAATGGCCGGGCCCGACAAGATTGCTGCGAGGCCGCGTGATCTGCGGCGCACTACATTGTTAGCCGCGGCGTGATGATCTGCCCGGCGATTGTCTTGAACACGTCCACCAGCTTGGCGGAATCTTCCATCGCATAGGCTTTCGAACTGTCGGAGGCGCAAGACGCGAGGCCAGCGGCTGTCGGGCCCGTGACGCCGACGGCCACCGTAAAGATCGTGATGCCGGCCGCCTTCGCATTTGTGCAGACGCTGGACATCAACGCATTGGCCTTTGCGGCGTCGGTCCCTGTGTGCTGAAGGTAGTTCGACTTGTTAGGAGACAAAGTGTTGGCGCCATCGGTCATTAAGACAATGAATTTGCTGAGGCCATTACCCTTTGGAAGAGCTTCCTCCATGGGCATTTGCGAAGACAGGGTGTTCCAACCCCACAGGATGCCCGCAGGAATATAGGTCTCGTCCTTAGCAGCCATCTTAGATATCGCCATGCGTAACGAAGTATAGTTGTTGGTCAGCGGCATGACGACCGACCCGCAGGTGGTATTCTGCAGCCCAGTATATTTGGTCGCCGGTTGAACGTCGTTGACGTCGAGCGGACTTGGCCGCGAACCGACGCAGCCGTTCCAGGTATAGTTGAAAGTTTTATCGGAGCAGGTGGTGACGGGCTCGTCATATGTATAGCTGTCGCATTGCTCCTTCTGCCCCGTCGTGGTCACGCCGTCATTCGTAGTGGTGGTCGGAACCATTTTGCAGCCCGACTTGGACAGGAGTTTTTTCGAGGTAGTGCAGGTATTTCTGACCTCAGACGTATCATTAGGTACACTAAGCCAAGGCTGCCCCGGTTTTCTGTCCCGACGTTAACGTATCGTGAGAACGGCACCAGCGAGAAGCGAGCATTCACATTCGATGCCGTCTCGAAAACCTTAAGCAAGGAGTTCGCTGCCGCCTTCAGATCTGTCAGCTTTTGACCAGACATCGATCCGGTATTGTCGAGCACCATCGAAACCTCGATCTTCTGATAGCCGGAGCGCACTGATTGCGCAGAAACGGCGACCTCGAGGTTGTCTTGGAACAGGATCTGACCGATCGTCAGCGGAACACGGGTCCTGGCGTTCAGGGTAATGTAGTTGGACGCCGAGACCTGGAGATCGTCGACACTGGCAGACTTGGCTAGATCGCCGCTCAGATTGGCAATGAAAACACGGGTTGCTTCTATTTTCATGTTGTCGACCGACGTCGACGGCATTGATGCCGCAGCGAGGACGGCGGCATCCGCTGCAGCTTGCAAATCGGCCTTTCGTGACAGGGCCATGGAGAAGTCAGTCGCCATCCCAGCGGCCCCAATCAGTGGCACGGCGACGATTGCGGTCATAACCGCGAAATTACCTGACTTATCTTTCCAGATCGACATCGTTCACCCCGCAGTTCTAGGTGGTTCAAATTGAAGTGAAAGCGTTTAGCATTTGTTAAGAAGAGATCCGGGTGATCCCGAATGAACGCGAGGAATGGCCGGCCAAGGCGCGCCGACGGAGCGACGCCAGTCGGCGATAACGTCTCCTTGGGCCAGACGGCTAGGACAAAGCAGCCGGTCCAGGAAAGAATGCACCAGTACCAGTTGGTTCGGACGGCGCGTCTGGGGCAGGCGCAAAAGCAAATGGCCCGGGCGCCGGGTGGGGGAGCCGGTCCAGGTCGTCATAGCGTCCCGGGCGGCAAAAGCTCTAGCGGTGGCGGCGGCAAGGGTTCCTGCGATGGGGATGCTGTGAAGGGCCCCGGCAGCCATTTGGCTGGAGTTTGTAATGTGCAAGAAAAGCGAGGGTCAACGTTTCAAACGGTGCTGCTGCACAGCCTTGTTGACCGCCGAGGGTCAGTTACTATGAAGTGGGCGGATGGTGAGGGGCAGGACGCTATCGGACAATGACCTTTGTTCCGGTCTGGACCAGCTCGTACAGCTCCTCCACGTCCTGCCGGTACATCCGAAAGCAGCCACTTGAAGCCTTTGTGCCGATCGAGGACGGATCGTTGGTCCCGTGAATGCGCAACAGACCATCGGCAAGGTAGATCGCGCGCGTTCCCAGCGGGTTTTGGGGGCCAGGGGCGACGACCGCGGGCAGCCGCGGGTTTTTTTCCCGCATGCTTGCGGTCGGTCGCCATTCCGGATGTTCGCGCTTGGCGACCACCCGCGTCGTTCCAAACCACTGTTTTCCCTCCCGTCCGACGGCGATCGGGTAGACGAATTGCTGTCCCTGCGACGTCGTGTAAGTCAGCGTTCTGCGGCGTGTTGAGATTTCGATGGTGCCGCGGCCGATATTGATCGACGGCCGTTGACGCTCCAGCTCTGGCGCCCGATAGCGCGGTTCCCGATACCCGGGTTCAAGATAGCGCTGGTCGTTCTCATCGTAGGGAGGCGGCGGATACGGACTGTACGGGTCGTCGTAGCCATACCCGTCATAATCTCCGTAATCCTGCTGAGGGGGGTAAAACTGCGCATTGGCGTTTCCCGCGAAGAGCGCGCTGCACAAGGCAAAGACGACCATCGATTTCATGTAGAGCCACCGAACGTTTTTCATCGATTGGACCGAATTCTGTGGCAGCACTATGACGACGACTACGCAGTGCGAGCTTTCGAGATGTTGATCCGACCGAGACTGTCTGCATCCTCGGTCTCGAAGGAAATCCGGCGGGCTCGCGAAGTCTCTGCAAGCGCCCAGATTTGCCGTCCCTTTTTAGGGCGAGTTTCAGGAAAGGTGCAAAGAGTAGTGCTAAGTGTTCGTTAATGCCCGCGCTCGAGACACCACGGCTCTGCCTCATCGTCGTCGCCAAAATGTCCGTTTGGAAAAAGCCGACGCTTGCGCATCGCAAGGCGTTTACTCAGCCGATCGGTGGCCGCAGCGGTCTCTTGACCGGCTGATCCTCGTGCACTGCCCGGAGTGATCTCCGTTTTCGGACGTCAGTTCAGCGAGCTGGGTCGACCTTTCTATGCCAGCCGACAGCGGCGCGGGTCGAGGCCGCGCTTTAGGCGTCCCAATCAACATCGGAACAACGCCGTTGGATGCAGGTTAGGTTGATGAGCGTTGCGTTTTCCTAACTCAGGATGCGCAGCATGGTAAGTCACGGCAGCTCGCAAGGTCAGAACGTCAACGCTGGCTTGTCGGATTTTCAGGCTCTTACGCTCATGCGCGCAACGACTAATCAGCGGCGTCCATGACGCTGAGGCAGGGAAAGATGCAACGATTTTACCGTGTGGACAGTCAAACAGCACAAGCTTATCCGGGGCATCTCATCGTCGTCTGGGGCGACGTTGAAAGGATAGTTGGTGAAGTGGTTCCTATGGGTCATACTTCCCGCGGCCAAACGGAACCCCTTGAAGCTGCAATCCATAACGCCCTCCTTATAAAACAGCGTGACGCGCTGCCCATTGCGGTGCGAGATGATTTGGGGCTGTGGCCGCCGAGGCTCGGTCAGTTGGTTGTTTGGGATCCATGAGAGTATTGAGAGATCAAGTTAATGATCGCTGTTATAGCTTTCACGCCTGACATTGCCGCGCTTAGCGCTGCCACATCGGCCGCCCTTAGGAAGCCGGCTGCATCAAGATGCGGTGGCAATGTTTCATGGCGTGGTAGGGTGCATGCTGACTCGCTCGCTTTTCACCTCAGGCGGCCAATCTGAGCCATGCAGAAGGGGTGGATGAGCGAGTCATTTCGATCAATACTCTTATTGTCGAGGCTGCTTACTTTTTGCCGCCTGCATCGCCATTCGTATAAGGTACTCAATGAGCTTCTCGCCGTCGCCGCGGACTGCCTTGCACGACTTCGATTTAGCTGATTTGCCATTTATTCCTCGTGCTCGCAGGCTCGGGAGACGCCACTTTAGCCAGGTGCGGCCTAAAAGGCATGGGCATGCTTTCGCCGCCGGCAGCCAACCTAGGGCACTTTGCTGTCCGTTTCGGCTTAGCCCATCATGGATGTGCCGGGCAATGATCAGTCCGCTGTCTGCTCGTCATCTGCGCACGATGCTACCGGCATATGACCCATCTTCAGCGCAAGAGGCCACAGCCGGCGTTTCTTCCATCTTTTCTTCGCGTTCGCCGCCATTGGATTCGTATCGCCTGTGACCGGCTCAACTCCCCGAGGATTGAGTTCAACTCCCCCTGTCCGGCGATGGAGATGGCTCTCGGCCCAAACCGGAAGCCCTGTAAAACCGGCGGTAGCAACGCAAGGCGCCTCAGGCGATGTTGAACGACGTTCGGGAGCGTTCAACGGCGGCCCGCTTTGTCGGTAACGGATTTCACCGACAGCAAAAGGAAGCGAAAGCTAACTTAAAGCTTTCCACGGGGCGCGCGACAGCGGCCAAGGACTATCTACAACAGAAGGAGCATTTCGCCCGGGGTTGGGGCGCCCGCATGGAAAATTTAGGGGCAGACAAAAGAACCGGCGGGTGGCAATTTCCGTACATTCGGCAGAGTGAGAGGTTTGATCGGCCCGGCGACGAACTCCTGGCTCTGCTCTGGCCGGATAGCGGCGCCGTCACGCGAACCCGACGAGAGAAGGGGGCGGCACTAGGCTCTCTCCGCTCCGTCTGGCGGCAGCGTAATCGAGCGCGGCCACGACCTCTGCACCAGAGAGCGGCTTTGCCACCACACCGACTGCACCGGGAAATCCCTTCGAAACGATTTCTGGTGACGCCGTCGCGAATAGCACCGTGACATTCCAGCGCTCTGAGAGCATTTTGCCGATCGCCGTTCCGTCTTCCTCATCAAGATGAATGTCGACTATCGCGACATCGACATGTTCCGCCAGTCGAGCCGCCTCAATAGCATTTCGGGCATGTCCGCAAACCTCGTAACCTCCTGCCATCGCCGCCTCCTCGATGGTCATAGCCATCTCAAGGTCGTCCTCGACGATCAGAACCTTGATAGGTCCTCTAACAGGCTCCATGGCATCACCTCGGTTCTAAGCCCAATGCCATCATTCACGGCATCGCAACAACGAGCATGACAGCTCCGACCAAGAGGATGACAAATAACGTGACGATTGTCCAAAAAGCGAGCCGGAAGCCCTTGGAGAATTGGATACTTTTCCAATCCGTCTTCGGGGAGGGGCTGGTTCCCAGAGAAGTGTCGGTGTGCAGGTATCGGGACATAGTGTTCGGTTCCAGTTGGCGCATGGTGAACGGGCGGTAACCGCGAATGTTCCTCTCCCGACTGGTCACGGCTGCGAATGCCTGAATTGAGTAGTTGCTTATACGCCGACAGGCGTTACGCTTACGAAGGCCCAGCATAGAGGTATTGCATATGGATGCTCTCTCCAGGAAAACGGTCGGTATCGAAGACAGTAAGATATTGGTGACGATCCTCGATCAGTGGTGTGCTGCAAATCCGGCAGCGTCGGGAGGTAGCGAAGCGCGAGCAAAAGCTGAGGAACTTGTAGACTGGTTCGAATTCGGCATTTCGGATGCGAATGAATTGGTTGATCTGATCCATCGAAAGCATTGGCAGGTTTCGACAATTTGAGAATAGCTCACGTAAGCATCTCCGATGATTTTTCGACGACGGGATGCCAAAACGACAGGCTCTTGAATCGTCTCGTTCCCGGGTTGCGAGTGTCGATAAGGAACATTCCTGGGACAGTCGACACGGCAGGGGATGACGGGCGGCGTCCTTTCAACTTGTCGTCCACGTCGGCCCGGGAAACTGGCCGCAGCGGTCTCGGTAGAGTGCAAGCAAACCGTAACGCCTTCCTGCTAGCGTTTTAGAATGGAAACCCAAATCATCAAGTTCGGCCTCAGCACGCCCACTCTCGTCATCATTCAGGACGAAATGCCGAAATCGCGGGTTATCAACCTCCTGATTGATCACGTCGTCGACGACGAGGACGCGAGGGCAGCCATCGAGCTCGTCTGCGGCTCTCCGCGGGCCGTTATGATGGCAATGGATGGTCCTTCTGGTTTGCAATGAAGGACGCGATCTTACACTGACAGCGCAACGTGTCTTCCTTCGCGGTTCGAGCGAAAGCCATTGGTTCTCATGCCCCGACTGCTATGACATGCATCAGAAGCTTTCCAGCCCGGACTCGCCAATGCCAAGATTGCGCGCCGAGCTCATATGGTTTTGAACGTAATGCGAGATGACGCCAGCCCCGCTTGGCTGCGAAGATGGGTTGCGAACCCACTCATTTGAGGATGAGACGGCCGTTTCATTGTGTCCGACAAGCACGGACGGCAACTCCTGCGATATTGGCGAGCGGCGTAAAGCTGTCCACTTCGTCGTGAGTAGCGCAATCTCCTGTGAAAACATTGCCGTAGAGAGAAAAGTGATAGAGGCCTCCCGTTAACAGGGCCAGATCCCGGTCTGGCCTTCATTTCTGTTGAAACGAAGAGTGCCCACTGATGGCCAATCGGAGGGATCGCCTCCGTAGGCAGAAATATATGCGACAACCCAGTTGCTTTGCACGCTTTACCTGGTCAACGAGCGCTTTTACGCTGACTGCCTGGCGCCAGCCCTATCCAACTGTAAGTGTTTGGCATGGTTCGCATCACGATCGCCGGCGTTTGCCGCAATGACGGTCATGTTGGAGGCATCCGGGGCCTGGTCTGAGCGCCGGCCCGCTAACAGAAGGGCGTTGAATGGACGCAGGCAATAAATAGAGGTTACAATCGCGGCGGCCAGCTGTACGCCAGTGCGCAGGATGCGACATTTCGACAACGGCCCTTCGGACCGTCGTGAAACCTGCCTTTGAGCACGCCACTCAGGACCGCCTATCCTTCGTTTCCATCGCTGATGAAGTTCGTATCACTACCGTCGGGTGCCGGATTTGCAATGTCTGTGACAGAGACGGGAACTTCTTGCCGCCGCTTTTGCCGACGGACCTCCGCCGTTGAAGATACAGGGTCGGTTATAGAAGGTTGCGCCTGAACTTGGTCCGGTAGTTCCGTGGCATTGCTATCGGTGCGGATCATAATTTCCTCCTAGTTTTGTTTAAACCCGCACGAGTGCTTCCAGTTCCCAAGCGCCACCGGCCTAAGATGCGGAGTAGAACTAAAAACTAATTGCACATCAAAACGCCCGGGCTGCTTCGGCCAAGGGAAGCTGTTGAGCGCCGGGGGAAAATGATCAGGCACTGCTGGATCAACGTCGGCCTGGACGTCATACCTGCGACCTACTCCTGCAAGATGATGCCCATCTCGTTCGTATTATCAGCCGATACGATAGGAAGGGTTTGAATCTCATACCGGTCCGAGCCGGTGCGCGGTAAACCGATCAGGCCACCGTCACGAAATCGTGGCTCAGCTTTTGGATCAGGTCCAGGGGGCTCGTATAAGATAGAATTTCAACGTGGTTCAGGTTTGTCGCAGTTTCAAAATTGGAAAGACCGGGTCGGTATATGAGGCTCACCGGGTTGTCGTCCGAACCTCGACACGCACTGTCGGACGAGAAACTTGCTAGTGTTCTGCCGGCTTAGCTCACGGTGAGCGCAATGACCTTAATATTTCGTCTGAGGCGAGAAGATTGTCGGATATCTGAGCGAAGCGTCGGTAAGGGCGCGCGGCTGGACGCTAGCTGATGCGAGAAGAGGGCTCACGCTGCGATCCGCCCAGCAAAGGATGCCTGAGGCGGAGGACGGATAACGGAAACTCGTGCATAAAACCGAGCCTAATTCCCTGGCCGCTGGGCGAGCTCGACATCTTGTGCTGCAGCAACGCTGATTACGACTAGTCCTTCTAATTTCACCGTGCGCCGGAACTTGGGACCATGCGCTGCGTTCGGCGCGTGAGGAGAGCAAACATGTCTGTTCCAAACGAACCTATCGTCCCGCCACAATCGCCATCACCGATCGACAGACCTCCGCAGGATCCTGATCGTGTTCCCGCAGACGAACCCGTCCGCGATCCGGATCCCGACGAGCCAGCCAGCCCGTTCAGTCACACCACATCGCATTGCCCGACTTGGGGCCTGATCTGCAGGGGCGTTCGCCTGCAGCCGGAAGATTTCCGGCAAACGGCTTGAGTTGCAGAGCCAAATCTGGCGTTGGATTGAACGGCCGCGCGGTGGTCTGGCCAGTGTGAATTGTCTGGGCTGTGAAGCGGTGCGGCAGTGACGCCGCCACACCAGCCGCGGGGGTGGGCGTTCCGCCGCACGTTTGTCCTGACAGATACACCCATAGAGGGTGCTGCCTCGAAGCTGCAGATCTTTTAATGTCGTTTAGACGCCGCATGCGCCCGAACCCGAAAAGAGTGCGATTGCGATTGACAGGCACGATGCCATGCTTCGGACAGCTCGGTCGTTAAAGCGGATGACCGCGACAGGGGCGACCTCGGATGCCCCTGACGCGTGCGGAAACTCCAGAGATATGTTGTTCGGCCAAAGCCCAAGCAGCTTCAACCTGATCAGGGACCGTAGCCCCTGCTGTTAAACCAGTAGGATCCAGTCTTCAGCTGGCGACTTTTTGGTCCGGCGGTGCATCCGAGTGGCTTAATCTCGGACCAAGGTCGGGGGTAGGGAACAGCTAATCGCCTCGCTCGTTCTTTGGCAGCGGTCAGATCAGACCGCGTCCAAGGAGAGGTAAAAATGCTCACGAAAATCTCGATAGCCGCCACCCTGTCCGCAGCGCTCCTGTCAGGCACAGCATTCGCTCAGTCGTCGACCGTCAATGGAGCCGCTGGCGGAGCGGTCACCGGCGCGATCGTCGGCGGCCCGGTCGGCGCAGCCGTGGGTGGCGTTGCAGGCGCCGTGGTCGGCACAGTCATCGATCCGCCGCCGCAGAAGGTGGTGACCTATGTCCAGGAAGCTCCGGCTCCGACCACGCGGGTCGTCGTAAAGGAGAAGGTCGTGGTAGGTCAGCCGCTTCCTGAAACAGTCGTCGTCACGCCCGTGCCGGACAATCCGACCTATTCCTACGCGATCGTTAACGACGAACGGGTCATCGTCG
Source organism: Rhizobium sp. BG4 (assembly GCF_016864575.1). Taxonomy (NCBI): domain Bacteria; kingdom Pseudomonadati; phylum Pseudomonadota; class Alphaproteobacteria; order Hyphomicrobiales; family Rhizobiaceae; genus Rhizobium; species Rhizobium sp. BG4. The sequence goes on along the minus strand of NZ_CP044127.1, from coordinate 379,419 downwards.
AACCATCTTCGCGCAAAGTTGTCCAGATCATCAATTGACGTTCGGCGGGCGCGGGTCTGCCGCGCCCGCCATTTATGTCCCATCAGGAAAACTGCACTATGAAAGCAGTCGCTTCATTGGTCTTTGGCATCGTCTGCGCAGTCGGCGCCGGTATTGTGGGAATTTCAGCAGCTTCTGCTGTGATGTCCAATCCGGAAGGCCAGCATTTAACGACACTCTCCGAGCCTGATCTCTGGACCTCTGAGCCTGTGCGGATAGACGTTGCAAAGCAACAATATGAGCGGGTCGAGCCCGTCTATTCGAGCTACGTCACCGATCACGCTGGTGCCAGGATTGCGACGAAGACCCCGGTCGAACGCAGCTTGGAGGCGGATAGTGTACAGGAAAAGGTGGCCACAGCTGCAGCTCATCGCGACTGGTGCGTGCAACGATATCGCTCATACGATGAGGCCGAAAATACATATCGAAGCTTCAGCGGCGAAACACGGACCTGCGTATCGCCCTTCGCACCGCCATCTGCGGTCGCTCAGAGTGCAGACGAGGATCGGGCCACAGCAAACGTAGCCTGGTGCGCTGCACGCTACCGCTCTTATCGCGCCAAGGATAACACTTATCAGCCCTTCGACGGGCCGCGTCGCGCCTGCGTGCCATCAGCGCGTCAGGAAATAGCAGCAAATTGATGAGCTGTTTCAGAGCAAGGGGATCGCTATGCGGCTTTTGATTGTTGAAGATGAAGTCGACGTGGCTCTCACGATCGAGGATGTGGCCCTAGGCTTAGGGTTTGAAGTGGTTGGAATCGCGACCAACATGCAGGAAGCTCTGGAGATAGCTCCAGAAACGGAGATTGCGCTGGTCGACTTGCGGCTTGCCGATGGCATCACAGGTCCCGCAATCGCCCGCGCGCTTGTCGCCGGCTGGAATATCGGCGTGGTTTTTGTGACCGGCAGTCCTGAACTGAACGAGGAGGTCGATGGTCTGCTGACGATCGAAAAGCCGGCCACTCCGGACGTTGTCAAAGCCGCGCTTCAGGCAGCGGCGAAGTGGAGACGATCTCACGCCCACGCCTGACGCGCGGAGGCCGGCGAAAGGAGGTGGCTTTTCCGGAACTTTGGCGGTGAATCAAAAAGACGTGACACCATTTGCCGTACTGAAGTCGTCCTGCCGCATGAGGAATCCGGGCTGCGGCTCGAACTGGAAGGCCAACGCGTCAGCGACCATTACCAGCCTGTCACACAATCGCTGGATGCGCTGCTTTGAAGATTGATCGGCTTGGAGTCAGCGGCTTTATGTTTCAGGTGGCGCGGGCGAATGCGGTCACGGAGTGGCCACTGCGAGAACTTTTGTCCAACCGTCCAGCTGTTACGCCAATTTTGTCGAAGACGGTTGTCCCGACCGAAATCGATGCCCCGTCCTTCAACCGTTGCAGATGGCGCAGTGCTTCAATCCCTCTACTGATATACCGGAAGGTTCAGGGCGATGACGCCTTCCGGTTCATAAAAACCCTCGATCTCAGCAAGCAACTGTCCCTGTGGCGAACGACTGGCGCTTTACTGCGGAACTTACCGCGGAAACCTTCTCGAAACCCTTGCCTTGAGCGATCCGGCTTCCCAGGGAGGCAGGCAACCGCTTAAGCGTCATTCCAAACGTGATCGGCCCCCGTTGCCTCGAACGGCTCAATTCCCAACGCAGCGGTCTCAGGTTAGTCAATTCTCCGGTCTGGACATGCAGCGAGGTGATAAGCGTAGAGGCGACGCAGTCGGGCCCCAATGTTAACCGAGAGCCGGTGCCGGGGTCGCCGGCGGCAGAGCCGAAGTCATTCAGCCGTGCGGCGATCATCGCCACCGATACGCATCACCGATGCCCGGTTGACCAGGGCGCAATCGGCTTTTCTAACCTGTTGTTTCGCCCCCCTAGCAGATGATAGCGATGCGATAGCCCACCCTCCCATCGTCCGATGCGGAAGGTCGACGCTCGTTAACTGCGGTCTTATCTGCCGACAAATCTCGCTGTCGTCGTAGCCGACAACCGAGATATCGTCAGGGACCTTCAGACCCATGTCCAGCAGCGCATTGAGGCAGCCGAGTGCCATCTGATCGTTCTGACAGAAGATTGCCGTTGGCGGCGTCTTCAGGGACATCAGCTGGCGCGTCGCGTCATAGCCTGAGGAGGGCGTCCAGTTTCCGCGCACAACATAATCAGGAACCTCGTCCAAGCGTCGCTCTGAAAGCGCCAGCCGGTAGCCGGCAAGACGAAGACCCGCCGCTTCCATAAACATCTCCCCAGTTATCGTCGCGATCCGCTGGTGGCCACGGTCAAGTAGGGTAGCAGTGGCGCGCCGACCGCCAGCGAGCTCGTCGGGAATGATTGAGGGATACTCGCCCCCGATGTGTAGCAGTTCAGAAGGACCGCGGGCACTGGGAGCCTGCGCATGGCCGGGCTCAATTCAACCGGCCGGGTGAAGACTGACATGAAGACTATTCCGCCCACACCGGCCGCAAGCAGACGCTCGATAGCCAGTTCTTCATGCCTTTCACGGTCGAGGCTTTGGGCGACAAGTATCGTCACGTCCTGATCCCACGATACGATCCGCGCCCCTTCGATTGCATTGATTGCTTCAGGCGTCGTTGCAAGCTGATCAACGATGAAGCCGACGGAACTTCCACGAAGGTTGTCGAGGCCCGACCGTCTGACCGGCCCTGACACCCCGTAGCCGAGTTCGCGAGCCGCAAGGATGACGCGAGCCTTGAGCTCGGCAGAGATCTGCACCTCGGTGACGTCGTTTAGCACCAGCGATACCGTTGCCTGCGAGCAGCCCGCGGCCTTCGCCACATCTGCCATTGTCACTCGGCGGGGCGATTTGTCTCGTGGTCGTCCGTTCAAAAGCGCACCTAATATTTATTAGCTTGACTGAAACTTATTAGTACCGCTACCGTACCTACAGTTCAAGGAGGATAACACGATGAACGACAGTGCAAAAATTCTCAACGATGCACAGACGCTGCGGACGGATGGCATCGTCGGCTTGAAGGGGGCATTTGCGCCAGAATGGGCCGATCGTATGCGCGAAGACATGATGACGGCTTTTTGGGAAGCGATCCAGCGTCCAGGCGGCGCGGTGGGCCGAGGTCCGCGACGGTGGTATGTCGAGCTACATCCGCAGGCCTTCGGCGGATTTGTCGATCTTATCACCCATCCATGGGTCGTAGCACTTTGCACCGAAGTTCTGGGCCCCAGTTACCAGATTGTCGAAATTGGGCTCGATGTACCGTTTCAGGGAGCGAAGTTCCAGCCGTGGCATCGGGATTTTCCATCCCCACGCGACACGTATGAAGAAAAGAGGATCACCTCGCTCGCTTTCAACCTGACGGGGGTCGACGTGACCGAAGACATGGGGCCGTTCGAAGTTGCTCCAGGCACACAGTATGACGACGGCAGGGAATGGAAGCATGAGATGTTTCCGGATAAATCGCTGTGGGGGCGCTTCAACGAGCGAGCCGTTCGGAAATATCCACGACGTGGCGACATTTCTTGCAGATCGGCACTGACGGTTCATCGCGGCACCGAACATGGCTCGCCCATTGCCCGTCCGGTCATGGTGTTGGGGGTCGACGCGCCAGGGGCGGGTCATGCCGAGATGCATGACATGATGGTGACACGCGATTGGTACGAGGCACTGCCCGACGTTGCGCGAGATCATCTTGTCTGCCGGGTTGTCGATGAGCTCGTCCCGATCACTCAGAAGCACGATATCGAAGGCCTTGTCATGGGGGCCGATCCAACTTGATCGTGATGAAGACCAGGTGTGCTTTACCGCTTGACCGCGCCTCGCATCCTGGGATCGGGCTGTAGCGCTGGATCCCACTGTCGCGACTATCGCGGTCGCTCGGTCTTGATCATCCTAGATCCGTCCGCGTAATCTTCCGTCGGGCGTCAGCATCAACGCAGCGAACTCGGCGCAGGGAAGGGGGCGGGAATAGAGGTAACCTTGGAGATCGGTGCAGCCTGCGGCAATCAGAAAGTCTTGTTGTCCGACAGTTTCGACGCCTTCTGCGGTTGCCGCCTTCCCCAGTTTCCGGCTCAAAGCAATGACGGACGAAACGATGGTGGCTCCCTCCGCCTTGCTTCCGAGCAGCGTCACGAATGAGCGGTCGATTTTGATCCTGTCGATGTTGATCTGGAGCAGGTGGCTAAGGGACGAAAAGCCGGTTCCGAAATCGTCGAGCGCAATTCGGACACCCTGAGAGCGAAGATTTCCCAAGGTTGACTGGACGGCGGCATCAACCTCGAACAGCGCAGCCTCTGTTAACTCAAGTTCAAGACGCGCCGGATCGAAGCCGGTTTCCTCGATGATGGACAGGACCTTGGAATCGAACCCGCGACGACGGAGTTGGGAGGGGGAAACATTGACCGCCACCGTCATCATCTCGGGCCATGCTCTAGCCTCTTCTGCCGCCCTGCGCAGAACCCATTCGCCAAGCTGGTCTATCAGCCCAGCTTCTTCGGCAAGCGGGATGAACCTGTCGGGAGCAAGAAGCCCAAGCCGGGGATGACGCCACCGGACCAACGCTTCCGCCCCCGATATAGGCTCGCCGCGTGTTGCGCGGTGTACGGACTGGAAGAACAGCTCGAGCTTGCCAGCATCATCTTCCGGCCTCAGATCATTGCAGGCCGAACTTGGCATTTCGGTAAGAACCTTGCGGAGTTCCCTTGTGAGGTTTTCCCTCTCGCTGCCGCGGCTATCCATTGACACGTCATAGGTAACATATTTTCCGCGGCCGCTCGACTTTGCTTCATAGAGAGCGACGTCGGCTCGGCGTAAGGTCTCTCCTCTCTCAGCCGTCCCTTCGACGATACCGACGGCACCAATCGAGCAGCCGATCCGCACGATGACGCCGCCGCCTGCCCGAAGTTCAAAGGGCGCGCTAAGCGTTTTTATGATCTGAAGCAGCAGTTCATTATCGCGTCCGGCGCTAACACCGGGCACAAGCAGTGCGAATTCGTCACCGCCCACTCTTGCAAGCGTATCTGCGTTCCCCAGAAGCTCCTGCATGCGCGCGACTGCCTTGATCAGCAATTCGTCGCCTGCCGGATGCCCGTAGGTGTCGTTGACCTCCTTGAACCTGTCGAGGTCGATGAGGGCGAGAAGGGCTTGGTTGCCATGGTGGCGGAGACCGTCGAGGCAGTGTTTAAAGCGTTCGGAAAATAGCGCTCTGTTTGGCAAGCCGGTGAGCACATCGTGGAGAGACAAGTGGCGTGCATGGTCCTCGCTCTGAGCAAGTTCCAAGAGGCTTTTCCTGAGCCGAACCATGAGGGCAAAGAAAAGGCCGCCGATCAGCACGCCTGCGAACGTCAGAAGCGGGGTCAGCCGCGCCACGACCCGGGATCCAGGCAGGTCAGGCGTCCAGATAATGAAGCCGATCGGTTCATGTGTCGCCGTGGCCTCGATTTGGAAAGCAACTTCGTTCGCCTCTGCATCAGCGGTTCGCGCATATCGAGCACCCGCCAGGCCTTGCTCCCGGCTCAAGGTATCAAGGGTGGGCCCATCCAAGAACCGGAACGCGGCAAGAAGCAACGGCTGGGACGTCCGGGATGCTGCGTCAATGGATGCTATGCCTGCTATCGACGGACGGCCTTCCAGGCGCATCAGATCGACGCGGATCGGTGCGTTTGCAGCGGCTGCTTCTTTTCCATGCAAGACGGTCCTGACCATTGGCAGGAGGAGCGGGCGGATCCATTTGTAACGTCGGGTCGTTTCCGGGTCCGAAGCGAAGGCCAGGTCCCCTGTGGGTGTTATCAAAAACGTCCCGTTGTAGCCGAACACGGTCTTGGACATGGTCGCAAACGCTTGTGCCGTGCCTGCATCGTCCTCATTGCTCATCGAGGCACTGGCTGAAATAAGTGAGGAGTATCCGGCCGCCATCAGCCTGAGGTCGTTCGAAACACGGTCGACCTGATCCTGCAAGCGGCTGTCGACCAGCTTTCGCTGACGGTCGAGCGCTGCGGCATCGCTTTCTTTTCCTGCCCAGAGGGCTGCAACAAAAACCAGCCCCAGGATCGCCAGCCCACTGATTGCGAGCAAGGCCAGTGTCGCACTTGACGATCGTGTTGCTCTTTTGGCCAGACGTTGTGGAAAATCATATGCGGACAAAGGTACCTCTCCCAGATTTTTCAATTCTGGAGGGCATAGATTACGAAAGGCTTTTCAAGCGACTGCAAATTTAGCCGGTCAGCATGATGAGCTTCTTAAAGGTTTCGTGTTCGACTGTCCGAGTTCTGATGCTCAACCAGATGGATTACACGATGACCAGATCGAACACGTCTTTCCGCTTCAAACTGCTGGCTGTGGCATCGAGCCTGATGCTGAGTGTCGGTGCCGCCCATTCTTCCTCGGCCGCCGAACAGGAAATGGTGCGAGTTGCCGTCGAGGGGGGATTTCCTCCGTTCAATTACCTGGACTCGGAAAACAATCTTCAGGGCTTCGATGTCGATATCGCAAAGGCGTTATGCGAGGCAGCCGCGCTGAAATGCCAGTTCATCGTGCAGGAATGGACAGGTATGATCCCGAACCTGTTGGCAAAGAAATATGACGCCATCATTTCCTCAATGTCCATGAGCGCGGAGCGGCGTCAACAGGTTGCGTTCACCAGCAAATATTACGATAGTCCGTCCGTATTCATCGTGCGCAAAGGCGCCGATATCACCGGCACTTCGCCCGATGATCTGAAAGATTTGAGACTTGGGGTGACGGCGGCCACATCGCAGGAGTCCTACGCGCGGAAATTCTACCCCGGCGTAGAAACAAGTGTGGTCCATGCGTCACCTGATCTCTACAAGAACCTGGCCGAGGGAAACGTGGATATCATCTTCGAGGACAAGTTGGCGGTGTACGACTGGTTGGCAAATACGAAGGCCGGCAGTTGCTGTGAATTCAAAGGTGAGGACGTCAAAAACGCCGAATATTTCGGCGACGGCGCGGGCATCGCCGTTCGCCCCGACGATGTCACGCTTCTTGCGAAGCTCAATGCCGCGCTGGACAAGATCCAGGCCAATGACGTGTACGATACGATCAACGCAAAATACTTCCCGTTCTCGATCCGATGACCTTGTGCCGGATCCGCATCGCTGGCGACCTCGAAAAAAGGAAAGAGCGTCCAGGTGCCGGCCTCAATAGCAGGGAGGTCGACGTTGGCATCGCGTTGTGCACAAAAAAACCCTGGCAGGCGCCAGGGTTGAAGTCAGGATAACGACTGCGGGAGGGATGTCGCAGTCTGTCAAAAACGCCGGGCATCACCATTAGTTCCTTCTGAAGAGGTAAGATCGGACGGTTTGCCGGCGACCTCTTCCCCGTCGCCCTGGTTCAAGCTCTCGAAGGGGCGTTGCAGCGCAGCCGTACCTCGCGCGCCCGTTTGGCGAAAATCTCCATTGGCGGGCTCGCTCGTGCTCTCCAATACCGGAAAGACGCTTTCGCGATCATTGGTGGTCGGCAGCAAGGTGCCGTATCGGTGGTCATCCAAGTTGGTCTCCGCTGGTTGTCTAGCAGAAAAAGCCGAGGCAGCGTCGGCAAGGTTGCCGTCCCAGCCGTCCAATCGCCATTGGCCAGCGCGCTCTTCAAGGTCGACAGCACCCTCAACGTCCAGTATGTCCTGCGCCGTCTCATAGTGCGCGTCGTCGACCTCTGCTGACACGAGAAAACCGCCACGTCGCAGACCCTCTGCATACGTGACCCGCTCGTCCTCGGAGATCTTCCAGCCGTCAAGCTTTCGCCAGAAGCTGTTGTCGCCGGTCACTGCGTCATCGACCCTGTCTGCCTCGAAGCCAGGCACGAAGCGGATTGCCTCCATCATCAGGCCGGCCTTCTTCAGGCGCTCTACCGCCTGTTCTGCGTCCTCGCGGGTGTCGAAGAAACCGACGAGCGTGTCTTTTGACTTGTCGGTCGACAGTGCGGGGGTTCTTTCGGTCGATAGGTTCGTCATCTCAACTCTCCTGTAGTAAGCTTTATTTGCCATCGCGATCGGTCGCATGTCGGTGCAACTTTCATGCCGTCCCATTGTTCCATGCAGCGCCGATCGGTCCCGACGGGGCGCAGCGCGATAATGTGAACGTGTTGCGGCGTGGGCCATCTTCGCTGGCGTGGGGCCGACCGCTGACGCTGGCTGCAGCGGTTCGATTTGCCTCCTTCAGCTCTCAAGACTGCCGGGCCAGAAGGAAGAAAGCAGTTGTCGCATGGTGCCCATGACGATCCCAGCCTCCCGGCTATCACCCTTTGCGAGTGTTTCAGTGATCTTCTTCATTTGCTCGAAGGTTAAATGTGGGGGCAGCGGTGGGACCTCCGGGTCCGTCTTGACCTCGAGCAGCACCGGCCGGTCAGACGACAGCGCCTCATCCCAGGCCGGCCCGACATTTTCTGGGCGGTCGACATAGATCCCCTTTAGTCCAATCATTTCCGCAAAGCGATGATACGGGACGTTTGGAATGCTTTGGGACGCTTCGAATTTAGGGTCACCCTCCATGACCCTCTGCTCCCACGTCACCTGATTGAGGTCTTCGTTGTTGAAAACGCAAATCACACACCGAGGGTCGTCCCAGCTCGACCAATATTTCGCAATGGTGATGAGTTCGGACATGTTGTTCATCTGCATCGCGCCGTCCCCCACCAGCCCGATAACGGGCCGGTCGGGATGTGCAAATTTCGCAGCGAGGGCATATGGCACAGCTGCTCCCATCGATGCGAGCCCTCCCGACAAAGAGGCCATCATGCCGCGGCGAATCTTCAAATCCCGCGCATACCAATTGGCACACGATCCGGAGTCGCTGGTGATGATGGCGCCATCAGGCAACCGGGGTGAAAGTTCCCAGGTGACACGCTGAGGGTTGACCGGGTTGGCATCTGCATGTGCCCGCTCCTCAAGCGTCTTCCACCATTTCGCGACCTTCGCCTCAATACTCTTGCGCCACTCTCCCTCCTTCTGTCTGAGATGTGGTAGAAGTGCTTTGAGGGTTTGCGCAGCGTCCCCCTGCAGATTGGTGTCCATCGGGTAGCGCAATGACAGCATGCTGGGGGTGATATCGATCTGTACCGCTTTCACGCTGCCCTCCTCGGGCAAGAACTCTGAGTAGGGAAAGCCGGAGCCGATCATCAAAAGCGTGTCGCAGTCACGCATCAAATCCCAGGAGGGCTCCGTCCCCAATAGGCCAATGGATCCGGTGACCCACGGCAAATTGTCTGGCAATGCAGCCTTACCTAGCAGGGCCTTTGCTACACCGGCGTTCAGTCGGTCGGCAACGGCGATAACCTCGTCTGTCGCCGCCAGGGCGCCCGCTCCCACGAGAATGGCTACACGCTCTCCTTGGTTGAGGATATCGGCGGCTTCCTGCAGGTCTTCCAAATGTGGTACGGTGCGAGCAGCCCTGAAACCGACACCGGAGTGGACCGTGCCGTGCTTGCGAGGGGGCTCTTCATAGGGAAGGTCCTGGAGGTCGTTGGGAAGGATAACTGCCGTGACAGTTCTGTTGGCCTTGGCGATGCGGACTGCCCTATCGATGAGATGTCGCACTTGTGCTGGTGTAGCGGCTTGATGAACAAAATCGCCGGCAACGTCCTTGAAGAGTGAGGCGAGGTCGACTTCTTGTTGATAGTGGCCACCAATTGCAGCGCGGGATTGCTGCCCGACGATGGCCAAAACCGGCTGATGATCAAGCCGGGCATCATACAGGCCGGTGAGGAGGTGGGTTGCACCAGGTCCTGATGTCGCTATACAAACTCCGATATCGCCAGTGAATTTTGCATGGGCCGACGCCATGAAAGCGGCCATCTCCTCGTGCCTGGTTTGGATGAACTCCATTTTGCCTTCGCGCGAGCAAGAGCACCGAAGACGCCGTTGATACCGTCCCCCGGATATCCGAACAAGCGACGAACGCCCCATTGGTGCAGCCGTTCCACGATGAAGTCGCCGACAGTCATTGTCATTTTTCCAATCTCCAGGACGTATTTCCTTCTGCCAAACCGGGGAAAGAGCGCGATGTTCCATCGCGCGAGGAGGTAACCTGGCGCAGCTGCAACCGTTCGGCCGCGGTAAACTGCTGTCCAAAGTCCGGCAAACGCAGGGTGGACGACCACTTCTATTATCGGAGCGTTTCGGGGAACCGACTGGTTGGTCCGGCCTTTATGTTGCACAGGGTCGAGGCCTAGAGGTGGCCATCGGTCAATTTCCCAATCGCGAGGATATCCTATGCCAATGAAAGCAGTTGCCTTCAACAGCACCCTAAAACCGTCTTCCTCTTTCGAACAGTCGTCGACCGGAAGGCTTCTTGAGCTGATCTCTTCGCAGTTTGAGACGCACGATGTCGAAACCGAGATAATCCACTTGGCCGATTACGACATCAAACCAGGCGTAACCTCTAACGAGGGGGATGGGGACGCCTGGCCGGATATCAGGGCCAAGGTGCTCGCGGCCGATATCCTTATCATCGGCACACCGATATGGCTCGGTCAGCCTTCCAGCATTTGTAAACGCACACTGGAGAGGATGGACGCCTTCCTCGAAGAAACAGACGCTCACGGCCGGATGGTCTCCTACGGAAAGGTCGCCGCAGTCGCCGTTGTCGGAAACGAAGACGGCGCCCATCATGTTTCGGCAGAACTCTTCCAGGCTCTAAACGATGTCGGCTTTACCATCCCGGCCAATGCGTTAGCCTATTGGGTTGGCGAGGCGATGGGCTCGACTAACTTTGTCGACCTCGAGGAGATCCCCGGCGCAGTCAACACGATGATTTCTGCTCTGGCCCGAAATACCGCTCATTTGTCGCGCCTGCTAAAGCCAAATCAATATCCAAGCGATAAAAAATAACCGCCGCTGGCTGCAGCATGTGGGCGATCTCACCTGTCGGCAGCGGACGTACAAACATCGCAGTCGTCGGGCTCTTCCGGAGACAGATTGCTGCGAGCGTGGCGACCGTTGCGAAAAGCCGCATCCCTCGGGACTTGTTATCGTCTTGCCAGGAAGCGTGATAGGGTTGAGCCAAAGCGATGCCGCCAGAGATAAGGAGCTCAAAAAACCGGTTTGTGCGAACCTGGAGGTCCCTCAAACGGAACTTCCTGATCCAGCCCGCGTTAGTGATATGGATCGTTAACCCTCAACAACGTATCCAGTTGTGCTTTCCGCAACTTTGAAAAAGCCTCACACTCCAGCGTGAGGCTTTTTCTTCTTCGAACGGCGGGGCGATTTCCGCACCGTTCCATTCGCTATTGCAACGGACGTCGCGGGGTGTCCCTGCCTTTGCTCACGCTAGGCAGCCCAACGTCAGCTTGCGGCCGGTGGCAGGACTGGGCAATTCGACCTAGCGCACCAGCGTGGGCGCGAAAAAATGCCGGCAACTCGCCAAACCGGTTTCGCCCTCTCTCTTTTCGAAAAACCTCCGCCGTTGATCAGCTTAAGGCCTCTGGGAACCATTCGCTGATAAAGGTTCATAGATCGCTCTTCGATCATCACCGCAGGGCCTCGCCTGATAACCTCAGACTAAGCGCCGTTGGAAGAAGCGGCGCTCTTTTCCGCAATCCCGATAGACATGCAAAGGCAACGGCCACAACGGCTAGCCGTCGCAACGCCCTGAACGCGCTCGACCCGAGGAAAAAACCCGCTGCCTTCCTGGGGGACAAGCAGCGGGCACAGTCCAGAGAAGAGGATTGCGACAAGCAATCCAGACTCACCAGCCCGTTGAGCTTACAGAATCGGACTGCCGTGAAAAGGCTCCGTCTGAAATCGGACAGTTGAGTTGAAGCCTGCCTGTTGCCAGGATCGGCACCAGATTCAATCTGGACGGCGAGCGAACTTTCCCGGTGACTGGAACATTCGCGACAGCCATTACGTTGACAGCCAAAGGGAGATCGGGATGTCAGACGAAAACACCAAGACCGTCGTCGCAACTTTTCAGACGCGGGAAGCCGCCGACCTTGCCGTTCAGCACATGGTTCAAAAAGCAGGCTTGGACCGAGCCGCCATTTTCCTCGAGGCCGTCGGCCGGTCCAACAGTGCCGGTAAGATCCAGAGCGGTGGTGACACTGCATCGGCAAACCACGAGACGAGGATGGATGCCGCCCTTCGTGGTGAGATCGCCGTCTCGGTCGATCCGAGAAGCGATCAGGCGGCAGTGCTTCACCGCATCTTCGGCGACGCTGGTGCCATCCACGCTGCCGCTCGCTAAAGCAACTCGCTTGGCCATGGCATCCACACCGGACGTCGGGCGAGCTCGTGTTGAAGAAGAGAGATCGAAATCGGAGGTCTCGACGAAAAGAGCCTGCGGAGAAAAACGCGTGATCAATGATCTGTGGTACAAGAACGCCGTTGTCTATTGTCTGTCGGTCGAGACTTTCATGGATTCAAACGGTGACGGCGTCGGCGACTTTGAGGGCCTGCAGCGCCGGCTTGACTACCTCGCCGGACTGGGCGTCACCGCGATCTGGCTGATGCCATTCCAGACGTCGCCCGGGCGCGACGATGGCTATGATGTCTCCGATTATTATAACGTCGATCCACGCTACGGCACGCTCGGAGATTTCGTCGAATTCACGCATGGCGCAAAACAGCGCGGCATTCGCGTTCTCATTGATCTTGTCGTCAATCACACCTCGGACGAGCATCCCTGGTTCAAGGAGGCGAGAGCCGATAAGAAGTCGCGATACCGCGATTGGTATGTATGGTCGAAGACGAAACCGGCGGCCGCGGACGAGGGGATGGTGTTTCCCGGAGTGCAGACGTCAACGTGGACACGGGACAAGCAATCCGGCGAGTATTATTTCCATCGCTTTTACGAGTTCCAGCCGGATCTCAACACTGCGAACCCCCTTGTCCAGGCAGAGATTTTGAAGATCATGGGCTTCTGGATCCAGCTCGGTGTTTCGGGTTTTCGCATGGACGCGGTGCCCTTTGTTATCTCCGAGAAGGGCGCCGACGTTGCCCAGCCCAAGGAGCAGTTCGACATGCTTCGAACGTTCCGCGAGTTTCTTCAATGGCGAAAGGGAGACAGCGTGATTCTCGCCGAGGCCAATGTTTTGCCGAAGGAAAACATCGAATATTTCGGCGATGACGGCGAGCGAATGCAGATGATGTTCAATTTCCATGTCAACCAGGCACTCTTCTACGCGATGGCAAGCGCAGATACCCGTCCGCTTGTAAAGGCGCTCAAGGATACGGAGAAGCTTCCCAAGACTGGCCAGTGGGGCATCTTCCTACGCAACCACGACGAACTCGATCTCGGGCGACTGACCCAAAGCCAGCGGCAAACCGTGTTCAATGCGTTCGGACCGGACAAGGGCATGCAACTCTACGATCGCGGCATCCGCCGCAGGTTGGCTCCAATGCTGGGGGGAGACATTCGTCGTCTGAAACTCGCTTACAGCCTCATGTACTCGCTGCCAGGGACGCCTGTGCTGCGTTACGGTGATGAGATTGGTATGGGAGACGATCTGACGCTTCCAGAACGGAATTGCGCGCGCACCCCCATGCAATGGTCAAACGAGCCACAAGGCGGTTTCACAAAGAGTGAAAAACCCGTTCTTCCTGTTATCAGCGAGGGGCCTTACGGCTATGGACATGTCAACGTTGCCTTTCAGCGTCGTGACGCCGAATCCATGCTGAACTGGACCGAGCGTATGGTCCGCATGCGCAAAGAAGCGCCTGAGATCGGGTGGGGCACCTGTAGTGCGGTCGACTGCGGCGATCCGGGCGTGCTGATTCTTCGGTACGCATGGAGAGATAACGTTGTGATAGTCATACACAGCTTCCACGACAGGCCGGTTGAAATTGCTTTCCGCCTTCCGCAGGACAATAATGACGGCCCTCTGATCGACATACTGGATGGGCACGACAGCCGTGCTAACCACGACCGACGCCATCATATGGTTCACGAACCCTATGGCTTCCGCTGGTTCCGCGCCGGCGGCCTGGATTACCTTCTCAAGCGCCGGCGAGCGTAATTTAGCTTCCAAGGACGATTGCCCGGGGCAGCGTGTGATCCCCGTTGGTCAGGCAAGTCTACCGTCGAACGGCGCCTGCGGTAAAGAATTGATCGATCAGCAACAGCGCTTATGTGCGACAGGTGGGGTTATTTGTCTGGTTGCCTTCCGCGTTAGACGCACTGCCAGTCAAGATGCGCTGCGCGTCAAACACTTGGACGCTCATGATGTTCGTAGGAAACAAGAAGGCTTTTCCCGGGCCGCTTTGCCAGGCGCTGCTCTCACTTCGGACCGGGGAAAGCGCCGAAATCCCAAGGTTGTATTCCACTGGGTGGTATCACTGCCGGCCCGTTCATACGCTGAAAGATGGAACACCGGTCATGGCTTCACTTTAGCAAGCCACCTGCAGGCAATCCGTCCGGCCCGACTGGCCACACAAGACATTCCCGTCCAGGCGACACTTGTTTAAGGGAAGGTTCGCCTTCGGCTACCTGTGGGACGTGTCGAGCGGCCGCTATCGGCCGCTCGACGGATGTTTCAACCTTCAGCCGCGGCGGTAACGCTGGCGCTCCGCCTCGATCTGCTCGATCGTATAAGGTTCGGCACTTTCGTCGAAGCGGCTCCAACCTTGTTGCTGATAGCTCGTGCGACGGGATACATAATCGACCGGGCGGGATGCCGACAGGATCGACTGCGCAACTTCGGCTTTGCTGCCCTCGACCTTTGCCGTCACAACGGAGCCGCCACGGCGGATACCTTCAGCATAGAAGTTGGCTTCATCCTCGGGGACACCTTCGCTGATCATCGCGCCGACAATGCCGCCGACCGCGCCGCCGGCCACCGCGCCGGCAACCGCGCCTGCAGCCGTTGCTGCGAGCCATCCCGCAGCAACGACGGGGCCAACACCTGGAATGGCAAGCATGCCGAGGCCGGTAAGCAGGCCACCGGCGCCGCCGGCCACAGCGCCGACGCCAGCACCGGCACCCGCACCTTCGCCTGCGTAAGAACCCTGGCCCTCGACATCAACACCATTCGCCTTGTTCGTCACAATACTGATGTGATCGGAAGGGACACCCGCTTCTTCCAGGGCCGTGACGGCGGACCGGGCATCATCGTAGCTGTCATACAGTCCGGTAACAGTTCTCATTTGATCATCTCCTTCAACGGTCCATTACTTGGCGAGTGTCACGTTGCCCTGAAAATCTAGGGAGACAGCTGCATCAGCGCCGTCTTTTTTGGCTGTTGCGCGCCAGACGCCCTGATCATCGAGCTTCAGTCCCATAACGTCCGAAAAGCCGGCTTCCTCGATACGTGACTTCGCCTGACTTTCCGTGAAACTGTTCTTACCAGCCACAGGCGCGCCGGGATTGTGCTCGGTATTTACGGCCGGGGTCGTCTGAGAGGTCGACGGTGTCTCGCTCTGGGCAAAGGCGACCGTCGCCGACAGCAGCATGGCGGCGGTAAACGTCGTAATCTTTTGCATGGAAAGCTCCTGTTGTTGCCAGGACGAAACTTCGAAAAAAGCAACTTGTTCCGACGCTTACATCAAGCTGGGACAACAGTCGCGTAAATGCCCGAGGCGCGAGGCGCTTGCGCAATCACTGCGATGTCAGACAATATCGGGAAACGCCTAGAACTCGTGAGCAGATCGACCGGCAGTGTTCCTACCTGCGTCCCCCGAGGGTCAAACAGGCGCTACCTCAGCCCCAGCGTCGTCGCCGCGATCGATGTCGCGCGATAGCGTCCAGGGTACGCGAACCGACATCTTTGAGCACGTGTTCAAGGCCTCGCCAGAGTTGAACGGTAGTGACTGCGTTCTTGGCATCTGAACCCGACCTCGCAGAGATCAAGCCAATGTGCGGTGGCTCCGCCGCTGCTCCGCAGTCTCAGCGAGGAACCTGAATTTGCTGTCTCGAAAAGACGCTGCAGCAAACGAGAAAGCTATATCTCGAAGGGAACGTGCGCGACAATCGCGCCTGTCGGGTCTCTGATTTCGAACACTAATCCGTCTAAACCACGGCAACGGCAACCGAGAGCGTCGAGTATCTTGCGACCATCGACCAACGCAGCCGTAATAGCGGCGCCGACATCCGGAAACATGCACCCCACTTCATCGCGGACACGTCGCGACGCCATGTTGACGTCGAAAAAGAACCGGGCGGCGATAGACGTTTCTCCGTTGTTAAATGAGCCCCGCGAGGCGGAGCCGGCGGCGCAGGTGTTCTCAACGCATGCTTCTGGCAGCGTCAGGGAAAATTTTGGAACTGCGAATGGATCCCGTCCGCGATAGCCCGACATGTTGACTATCCTTTCCGGTCACCTGATAGGTGGGCAGCTTCGGCAGCACCTTCAACCGTGAGACATTGCGCGTCCGATTGCGTACAGACGCGCCCCTTAAGTTTTCCCGGGCTTCCACCGTCCTGAATGTCCTTCGCGACTGTGTCGACCATCCCTCGGGAGGGTCGAGACAGTTGATCCGGCCTGTATGATGAGCGGCCTGAACGAGGAGCGCTCGCGAAAACTTCCTTGGAAATGTGGGTGGAGCCTGATGGGCAAAATCAGTCGGTTGATTGAAACCTGACGCAGCAAACGACCGACGAGCGAGCGGGGACCGTCGGCAATCTGGAGAACTGCGCGCTGCGAAGACAACGGCCGTCCGAGTAACCCTAGCCTTGGGTAGACCGCTTCAGCGCAAGGGCACCCGCATTAGCGGCTGTCTCCGCAAGACGGGTGGGAGGCTGTAGCAAATCATTACTTTGCATGATAATGCGGTCGTTGATTAAGCAAGATTTGACGCGAGAAGTGATGCACAGGTTTCTGACATATCTCAGCTTTGGCTTTTTGATCTGCGTCGCAATATCGATCTTTCTCATCGTCGTGGTGAGCGAGCACTATCCGGGGCCTCTTGTTGCAGGGGTAGACATGGGCGTCCGCGAAATTGGCATTGGACTTCTATGCGTCGGTGCACTGGGCGCAGCAATCATTGCCGTCCGGCTCGTCCATGCCTTAATTTCCCTCTACTCCAATTCCTGATGTCAAGCCCTTGTGGGCCGATGGAAAGGCGGCTTTCCACCGGGAGCGATAACTTTTTCGCTCCGGCTGCGACTGCGCGTCGTTAATGGCGTGGCCCAAGGCTAGACCTCGGGCGAGTTTTGGGTAAAGTCGCGACAATCGACTTGTCGCGTATCTGATTGGATGCAAAAGCTGTGAGAAGACTGGACACGCGACACAAGATTGCAGCCGTTCATCCCTTCGCGAGCGCTAAGTTCGGTCTCGCCCCAGCCGGCCTTCGGTGTAGTCAAATGGATCGATCGAGGCGCCGCTCGCTTTGACTTCGCAATAACTCTATTTCTGATTCAACTGTCATCGAAGTAGCCCTTGGCCTCCATCGACCCAGATCGGAGAGCCGGTGATATGTCGCGACCTGTCAGATGCCAGAAACGCGATGACCTCGGCAACGTCTTCACTTCGACCGGGCTTTCCTCCAGTCAGCGGTACCTGTCCTTCAGGCCAGATGACGGGTATGGCTGTATCATCCTTCTGCCGGAGGTTTGTGTTGGAACCAATGTTGGTTTCGATTTCGCCCGGGCAGACGGCATTGATCCTGATGTGGTGACGGGCGAGCTCCAATGATAGCTGCTGAACCATAGCGACCTGTCCCGCTTTCGTGGTCGTGTATGCTGTCGCTCCGGGGGTGGTGAAGGTCCGGGTTCCATTGATCGAGGACACAACGATGATCGCGCCACCACCCGATTTCTTCAAAAATGGCACCGTCTGCCTAATCGTTAGAAATGTGCCAGTGAGATTGACAGATATCGTCCTGTTCCATTCGTCGAGCGTAAGACTATCAATCGGCGCCCAGGCACCATTTATTCCCGCGTTGGCAACAACGGCATCAAGCCTGCCATACATGTCTACAAGAGAGGAAACCGCCGTCTCCATCTGCCTCTCGTCAGAAATATCGGCATCGAGCGCAATCGCATTGCCTCCCAGAGCCGCGATATCGTCAACGACGGCAGCGAGTTCGCGGTGAGAGTGACCCAAGGCGCCAATAGAGTAGCCGTCGCGTGCCAAGGTCAAGGCAGCCGCCCGACCTATTCCCGATCCGGCTCCGGTGATCATTGCTACCCGGTTGGTCATGTCTTTTCTCCGCTGACTGTTCCTAAAAACGCGCGAAAGATAAAAACGATGCCGTACGGTTGCGAACAACCATCCTTGTTGCTGATGTCTGAGCTAAGCCGGGGCCGCCGGGCCAAGGATCCTAGTTCCTTAGGAGGCGCGAAGATGAAACAACCCTCTGTTTTCGTGGATTTAGATGGGAGAGCCGAGACGAGGGCAGCATTCGCGGACATAATCCCGGCATGACGGAACCCGCTGAGAGTAAGATTCGCTTTTGGAGAAAGGCTGCTGCGGCAAAGCACGCGAGCCAGAGAGGGACGGCGAGACACATAAGACTGGATGAACAGGATCGCTTAAGACGCGCTAAAAGACCGCTCCTTTGGGTCAGTTGTAGGGCAACTTCAAGGGAGCGGTCTGATGCAGCGTTTTTCGACGGCAGCACAGTCACACTACCACGCTCGGGCCGGAGGGCAAGGATTGGTCCGCTACCGTACCGGTCGTCTTCCCCTGCTGTGACATACTGATCGATCGAACTCCATTACAGGTCGCTGGAGTGTCCTGCGTCAGTTGGATTTACGAGGTTTGGCGGCCCTGCTGATGGGCTGCCCGCTCGCCGCACAGAGGTCAAACGTAGTCCGGCGGGAACGACCATAAGAATTGCCTCAGCCGATGCAGTTTTTGCTTCTGCTGCAGACCAAGATCGGCGCTACGCAAATGGGTAGAGGTACCCTGGCACTCGCTCTCTACGAAAGTTCCAAATGGAAAGGGCGCTTCTCGACATCATGTCGGAGCGCCCTTGATCGGGATGGCGACGTTGCGGCGGAAGCCATCGGCCGAGGACTTCATCTGAGCGGATTCGGATGTCCCACGCAAGATCCATGCCCATTCCCTTAACGTCGGGAAGCGGCGTTGCACACAGTTCCTCCACATGTTCTCCACAACCTGTCCACAGCGCAAGCCTCTGGAAAGGCTACGGCAAAGGGCTTCTCCGAGCTTCTGTGCGTAGAGCTATATGATAGGGACGACGACGCCGCGAAAAAGCTGCGAAAATGAGTTTCCGTTCCGAGCCATATAGCTTTATGTTCGCCGCGCTCCTGAGCGCAGGCGGCGGACCTTGGAGAGCCGCGGCGGCGAGCATTCGTTGCTCCCGCCGCATCGTTTAGCCGGGGAGCAATGGGTAGCAGGCAAGGTCAGGACTTTCGTCGAAAGCGGAACGCACGACCGCGGGAGTGGTATCTGCCCGCATAAAGCGATCGTGACACTCGATGACATCGACGTGCCGCTGGTAAAAGTTGAGGCCTCCCGCTCCAGCATGTCGATTTTTGGTGCGGCTTGCCCCTTGATTATTTGATCCCTATGCATTGCTACTCAACCGGCGTGATCGAAGTCGTCGCAATGTTGGTCTTGCCTGTCTGTCAAAACACGCGCTAGCAGTCGTCGCGACGCCGGTTCACGTCGCCTATCGCGTTCCGAAGCCTGGTGCCTGCAGCATGCGGACAATCGCGTCATATGTGTAGGGCTTGGGAATAAATGACACGCCGCTCGCAAGGTCAAAAGCACCAAGTCTAACATGGCCAGAAGTGACGATGACGCGAGTCTGCGGCGAGCGGGCTCGCACCAGGGAGGTGAGCCCCAGTCCATCCGTCGTTCCCGGCATATTCACATCGGTGAATACAGCGTCAAAATCATTCCGTTGAAGAAGGACGAGAGCCTCGTCAGCGTTGCCCGCCTCAAGGACCTCGAAGCCGGCGTCTTCCAGGGCCTCGACGGTAGCAAACCGTATCAGCGGCTCGTCGTCGACCACCAGAACGCGCCTCACTTGCTCCCGCAGCGCCTCGTAGGGGACCTCCAGCCGCCTTTTGCGGTGTTCCCATTCTTCGGCCGCTTTGGCCCAATGCTCGCGATCTTTCCCATTTGGACAACCTTCAGATTGCCATATCTCGTGAGCTCTGATGCTGATCCAGTTATATTGGCTATGTTCCATCATGTCCTCCGATGCTAAAAAACGCGGCCTCGCGCTCGGGGTTCCGGACGGCTACAAGTATTCAACGAAACTCGCCCGTGATTAATTCTCATCAGCTTGCCGGATGATAGCGGGGTCAAATCGACCGAGGACGAGGCTGATCGTGGTTCTCCGGATATTTGAGAGAGTGGGGGAGCAGTACACGACGGCAGTCGTTCTCAATCCTGATGAAAGTTATTGCAATGGATCAAGTCGTAGCAATCTCTGAAGAAACCGGCCTTGGACAGGCGCTTCTGCGCGAGGCCGATCGTCTTGGGATCGGATACGGAGTTGTCCGAGAGGCATGGCAGCGGTTCTGGGATGAGGACGAATTGCCGACCTGCGGCCTCCAAGAGTTGCCCACTGTTCTTTTGACAGCGGCCCGCGAGAGAAACTTGCGGAGTTCGTCAATCGCTGGCGCGAACGCGCATAAAGAAGGGAAGGCAGGCCTGTAGCTCAATGGTGAGTGCCGTCGGCTCATAACCGATTGATTGCAGGTTCGAGCCCTGCCGGGGGACCCATCGCTCAAGGTCGAATTTAGCTCCATGCTAATCAAATGCGGCCAAACGCTGGCAGACAATTGCCCGCATCTGCGCCGCCCGTTCAGCGCCGACTGAACCGTCTGTCAGCGGGTCCGGCAGAGCAAGCTCATCTCACGCCGCGCGCAAGGGTCGCCGCCAGTTCATCCATGGCCGTGTCCGCCGCCGCCACCGGAATACCCGCCGTCGCTGCAAACCGCCGGAAATCCGCTCTTTTCAGCCGTTCGTCCTTGCCGCTGATTTTCAGGTCATTCTGAAGGTTCGGAAACACCCCCATTGTTACAGCGTCATAGAGCGGCGCCATACGGACCGAGCTAAAATCTCCTCTGGTTCAGCAATTTTCAGGACGGCCATGTTCTTCAGGTGCATATCGCCGCCCGCGATCAACCACGCAAATAGGGTCCGACGCAAGACCAGCAGCGAATCGGTGTCGGTGTCGGTGGAGAGGGGACGCAGTGCTGCCGCAATCCGCTCCATGGTGCCTGTGGCTTTGTCTTCCGCCCGAACGCCCAGAACGGATGTCATGTCCTCGAGCGCAATACGGCGCTTTTCGTCAGGGGCACACTATGTAACTTTCGCGTATGACAGATACGGAAAAGTTACACCATTCCGCCGGGTGATCAAGATTACTGTCACTATCGCGTATCTAAATACGCGATAGTGACGCCCCTCAACATTTCAAACTGATATTACCACCGATTGGAGCGGTGGGCCCGAAGATCATCGCTGTCATGATGCAGATCTTTGGCGCGATGATGCCGCTGACCCGCCTTTGCATGCGTCAGCATGACGATGATCGTCAGCTTGCACTGGACCGTTGCAAAGCGCCGAAGATCCAGGCCATCCCTTTACGACCGGCTCGCGGGCAACTGGCCGTCCTCCGTGCACTGACAGCAGGATCGGGCTCGGCATCGCCTAGTCGAAAGAACCCTACCGCTTGCAGCGACGACATCTTCGAGATCGCCAAGTCGTTGGTGCGGCGATGACGCCGACCGCTTTATCAACTGCCGGAAGCCGATTTGTGGGCCTATGCCAATCCATTCGCGCTTTCTGCGAGCGCGAGCCTGTAGCTCAATGGTTAGTGCCGTCGGCTCATAGCCGATTGGTTGCAGGTTCGAGTCCTGCCAGGCCCACCGCAGATGTCTGAACCGCAAGCCATCCCTGAGTTAAGCGTAGCTCTCGCCTCTGTCGCAACACCGTCACCCGGCCATACGCCCTCATCCTAACGCTTCGGATTACGCTGGAACGGTTTAGCTTCGGCATCCGTGGCGACATGAACATAGTTCTTGAAATCGTTGGCGGGATCTTGGCGGCAAGACCGATTCATCTGCATGCGGCAGGGGTATCACTCAAATTGCTCGCGAAAAATGCTTATCTCCCGACAACAGCCGGCTCAGGTATGAAACCTTTTGGGGAAAAAAGGCCGGTCCGGAACAGCGATTGCGCGTTCCGGGTAAGCTCTGGCCATGCAGGGACTATGTAGTAAAATCGATGATGTACGATCCTATGGGCAGCTCGTTGGGGCCGGAACAAGCATATCTCGGCCGTTGGAACCTGACTTGAGCGTTCTGTCGGCACCGGGTCGTAAACGTTCGCCGAAGACCTCCTCATATGAATCGGTGCGCAAAACGAAGAGTAAATGCATTACCGACGCGTACGCCGACGCGACGGACCTGGGTCAACATTCTCATGTTGCTGGGCATCCTATCTCCTGCGCAAAGTCGCTAATGAGGATGGTCGGCAATTTCTCTCTGAATGTACCCTTGAACAGGTTCCACTCACGAAGGACGTTGCCGCGGGGCGGAAATCAAGTCACCCTTTGCCTAGGCGGCCGCTCGGCCGATAGCTCTCCTCAATGGTGATCTATTCTTGGCAGGTCTGAATAGCCCCGAGTTTCGTAGACACCCTCGGGTTACGTTTTCTGCTGCCTTTCGAACTCGACGGGCGACAGCATCCCGTTTCTGACATGCTTGCGCTTCGGGTTGTAGAACATCTCGATGTAATCGAACACGTCCTGCCTTGCTTCGTCTCTTGAGCGATAGACCTTTCGGCGTATTCGCTCCCGCTTCAACAGATTGAAGAAGCTCTCAGCCACGGCATTGTCATGGCAGTTGCCCCGTCGGCTCATCGAGTGAACCAGATTGTGGTGCTTGAGGAACGCTGCCCAGTCCATGCTGGTGAATTGTGATCCCTGATCCGAATGCACCAGAACCTTTTCCTTTGGTTTCCGCCTCCAGACAGCCATCAGCAACGCCTGCAGCACGACATCTGTTGTCTGACGGTTCTGCATCGACCAGCCGATGACACGGCGAGAATAGAGATCGATCACCACCGCGAGATAGGCGAAGCCTTCGCTGGTCCGGATGTAGGTGATGTCAGTGACCCACGCCTTGTCCGGAGCAGCAACGTCGAATTGCCGAGCCAGCGTGTTGTCGATGACAATGGATGGCCTGCCGCCGTAAACTCCGGGACGTCGCTTGTAGCCGATCTGAGCCTTTATCCCGGCAATCCGCGTCAGACGCGCAACCCGGTTGGGGCAGCATGTCTCGCCGTGATCGAGCAGGTCGTCATGAAGCTTGCGATACCCGTAGACCCTGCCACTCTCTTCCCAGGCCGTCTGGAGCAGATCGATCTGGCGCTTGTCCTCACAGGCACGCTTGCTCAAGGGTATCCGGAGCCAAGCGTAAAAGCCGCTGGGGTGGATGCGCAACAGGCGGCACATCGTCCGCACCGAAAATCGCTGCTGATGCTGTGCAATGAACGCGTACTTCACTTTGCATCCCTGGCGAAATACGCGGTCGCTTTTTTTAATATGTCGCGCTCCTCGGTGACACGCGCCAATTCCTTTTTAAGCTGCCTGATCTCGTCGGCCTGGTCGCTGCCCTGGTTGCCAGACACGGAGGAGAACTTCTTCTTCCACTCATAGAGTGAGTGCGGGCTCACACCCAGCCGCTGCGAAACCTCCGCAACCGGATAGCCCCGTTCCGTGATCTGACGCACCGCGTCCCGCTTAAACTCTTCGCTGAAATTCGATTTGCTCATGATGCTCTTCTTGCCTCAAAATTAGGAAAGAAGGTGTCTACAAATCTCGGGGCTATTCA
The DNA here is from genome assembly GCF_016864575.1 of Rhizobium sp. BG4. Taxonomy (NCBI): domain Bacteria; kingdom Pseudomonadati; phylum Pseudomonadota; class Alphaproteobacteria; order Hyphomicrobiales; family Rhizobiaceae; genus Rhizobium; species Rhizobium sp. BG4. The sequence goes on along the minus strand of NZ_CP044127.1, from coordinate 355,707 downwards.
GTCTCGAGCAACAAGCGCCCTCCAGCATTTCACTTTAAAGCAATTCCTTTCGCGGCCAACCCCGCCTTGAGACCGTCGATGATTGCGTGCCTGGTTTCCGTCCATTCACCCGTGGATGCCCAGTATTCGATCTTGAGAGTGATCTTGTCGGCACTGAGATCGTCCGCAAAAACGCGAGGTGGCGGATCGGAGCGCACGCGCTTATCTGACGAGATGATGTCCAGAATCAGCCTCTTGACCATGTTGCCGTCAGCGTCATTCCCAATCGCGACGGACATCTCCTGGCGTCTGTCCTTTTCCCTGCTATGGTTTATGATGGGTGTGTTCCATAGCGTCGAATTCGGAGCGAGCAGGTACAGGCCGTCAGCGTTTCTGAGCTCCGTTGCAAAGAGGCCGATCTCTCGAACCAGGCCCTTCACACTGGACGTCTCGATGTATTCGCCTACGCGGAACGGCCGTAGTACTAGCAGCATGATCCCGGCCGCAATGTTTTGCAGCGTACCCTGGAGCGCCAGTCCGATTGCCAAGCCTGCGGCGCCGAGAGCGGCGACGATGGATGCTGTCTGCACCCCGAACTGGCCGAGAACCATGACGAACACCAAGATCAGCAATCCGTAGTGAAGAACGCTCTCAAAGAAACGAGCGAGCGTTTCATCAATCCCGTGGATTCGAGATATACCCTTATAGGCCCATCGGCTTAAAAAGCCGGACAGAATCCAGCCGCCGACCAGAAGGACCACTGCGCCTGCCAAAGCCAATCCGTAGTGAATGAGCAATGCTCCGATCTGCGCTAGCGCTGTTGGATTAGAAGTAACGGCCTCTGTGGTATGATTTTCCATGCAAATGTCCCGTCTTTTGGAAGCTGACGATAAAGAGCGTCCTCCATTCAGCAATGTCGGCACAGCGTGGGTGGTTCCATCAAAACAGCGGCTTGCGGTACCGCGCGTTGACGCGCCGAGGCGACGCTGTTCGAACAGCGCGTACCCAGTCCATGCTTTGACCATGTCACGCCGTTGTCACGCGACACCGCCGCGCTTTTGAGCATGATGTGGTGAGCACACTGTTTTTGGAACCGGACATGAAGCTTTCGAAAATGACCGAAGTTTATCAGCGCGGCGGCCGCGAAGAACTGATCATCGCCATAGAAATCTTTTCGGCCACAACAAAGGCAGAGATGCTTTTTGACCTGGATACCAGCCCCGCGAGCAACGCCCTTCGAAGGCGTTACCCGATCCCGGCTGAGCCGCAACCGAGCGTCGAGGATTGTTGTTATTAATATCTTCAAGACTGACCTGGTCGCATCCGTCTTCACGGCGTCAAATAGACCTCTCAAAAACTAATTGCCTGACGACATACCGCCGGCGGTCGGCCCCTGCCTTGCCACGGGCTCGTTTTCCGGCCATCAGGCCGCATGTAAAATTGGCCAGGGGTTGCAGGATGTATTTGTTCCCGTTATGTTTCGGGTTTCCGGAGCGCCTGCGTTTGAAATCCTCCATATCGCTTTACCGAGATCAGAGACGGCTGGCAGAGACGAAAATGCGTGCGCTCTCGCACAACGATCCGTTACGTGCGAAGTATGTGGCCTGGATCGCGGACCTGCTCGGGCGGGAGGCCACCGCTGCCGACAGCGCCTTGGCCAGTTCGGCTGGAAACACAGCGCCGATGCGAAACGCGGCGGCAGCGCCTGAATCGGTCGTGAGAGTCGAAGTTCCCGCAACCGAAACATCGGGGACTTCCAACCATGAGATGACATCGCTAACCGTTGCAGAGGCTTGCCGCAAGGCTCGGCGTGAGAACCAGCTTCTCCGGCAAATGCTGGCGCGGTACGACCGGTCTTAGCGACCCTAAGGCCGGTCATGCGAACCGGCCACCGCAATGACGTGGCGTATGGAAATTTCGTTCAGGCCCGCTGCCAGGACGCCAGGAAGCAGCATCGTGATGTCGCCGGATGTCGCGTCTACGGGGGCGGCGTATCCTAGCGTGGGCCATTCGATCCTTCTTTCGATGCCTGTTGGGACGCTTTCTTCAGCCCACGAGCCGCTTCCTTGGCAAGCTCCTCCCGGTTCCGATCGGCAACTGCGGGATCGCTTCGCTCAGCATCGCTCGTCTTGTCGTTTTCCTTGCTCATGAGTCTTCCCTTGGGTGATTGGGGAAGCGGCGGTCTGCCTTGGAAGAGCAATAGCCGTCGCTGCTGACCTAAGCACGCCGCCGACCTTTAGTTCCCAGATTTTGAGGCCGGTAGGGGCAAGGTAAGACAATAGGCAACCACAGCTTCCGAGCCACTGCGGTTCCTGAAAATCCGAAGAGCTCAGGACTTCCGGAACGCGCCATTCACGTCCTTCGGCGCAGCTTCAGACCTTGTCGCCTCTGGTCCGGTTCGTTTCGAGGGTGCAGATCCACTGCTCGATCACCATGCCGTCGGCAAAGCTGGTGCCGATATCGCTAGTTCGTGGGCGGCATCGAGGTCACGGCACCTCTTGTCGGAAGCCCCCACGCTCCCATCTTCGGCGTGAGGCACGGGGGTGAGTGATGGAAAGTTGGCTTGGCAGTGTTGGCGTCCATATCGATCTTCTGCGTAATCTCGGTGTCCTCGTGGTCGCATACGCCCTAGCTCTTCCGATCGCATGGGATCGGGAACGCAACGAGCGAAGCGCCGGGCTTAGGACCTTCCCTCTCGTTGCACTTGCGGCCTGTGGCTTCATCCAGGCCGCTGAGACGGTCACCCGCGAAAATGCGGAGGCGACAGCGCGCATTGTCGAGGGCATTATCAATGGCGTGGGTTTCATTGGCGGAGGTGCAATTCTGGTGGGCAAGGCCAGCATTAGGGGAACTGCAACAGCCGCCAGCCTGTGGGCAACGGGTGCAATCGGCGCGGCAGTTGGGCTGGGCGCCTATGAGACTGCGGTCGTCCTCTCGATTGCGACCTTCGCGACATTGCGCTTCATGACGAGCTTCAAGGTGGACGACAGGGACGCAGTCAAAATACCGAAGGACCAGCAGGACGGATAGAGTGTTGGCAAGTCGCGACTAAAGTATCCGTGTTGATCAAGCCATCTTCGGGACCCATTTCTGTTTTTTTCGCAGCAGTGCGTTAGCCAATACGATGAGCTTACGCATGATCGCGGTTATGGCGACCTTTGGCGCTTTCCCTGCGGTTTTGAGTTGGTCGTATTTGACGCTGAGATCCGGGTTGAAGCGGCAGGCAGCGAGGGCCGGCATGTAGAGTGCCTGGCGGACAATGGCCCTTCCGCCAGCGATGAAAGCGCGTCCGGTCCATCGTCCGGATTGGCGGCTCATGGGGGCAAGACCGGCAAGGGCTGCTGCGGCCTTCTCATCCAGCTCGCCGAGTTCCGGCATTTCGATAAGGAGTGTGAAGGCCGTGACCTGCGACAGGCCGGGAATTGAAACGAGGATATCGAACCTGGCCTTCAGGTTCGCGTCTTCGGCAATGAGGGCCATGATGGCGTCGTCCACGGCCTTGATCTGCCGCTCGACCTGCCGGAGCCTGTCGCCGTTGTGTCGCTTCAAGAGCGGGTTGGAAAGATTCTTTGCCCTGTTCTTTGCAGCAGTCCTGTCCTTGATCAGGGCAAGGCGCGCCATATGCAACTCTTTCAGGTCATTGTGGATTTGCGCACTTGCCTGCAGGAGACGCGGTTCAAGAAGCGTGCCGTAACGAGCCAACAGTGCGGCATCGATCCTGTCTGTCTTGGCAAGTCTGCCTGTGGCCTGTGCAAAACGTCTGGCAAGCCGGGGATTGACCTTGGAGAGAGCAACTCCTTGCACCATCATGAAACGCTCGAATGCCTTATGGTAGGCACCGGTTGGTTCGTAAACGATCCGCTCTACATCCTTTGTGCCGATCCACCGGACAATGGCGGCAAATCCCTTGCGGTCATTGGCAACCTTCAGCGTTTCGCCGTCCGGCAGGCTGTGCAGATCGATATGGTCTTTCGAGATGTCCGCGCCGATGGTAATGTCAGTCATCTTTTCTGATCTCCCATGCTTGTCATCCGAGCCCGAAGCTCGGGTATCCGTTCAGGACGATTGGAAAAGATGGGGGCGATCGTACTTTAGTTCGGCCCGGCATTCGCAAGAATGGCGGCCTGCGCGTCCACGATCCGTCCCCCATCGCCGGATGAGGGCGGCGACCCTCTCCGGCGCTTCTTTATCTCACCAAGAAGCAAGGAAATCATAAGACAAGCGCGTCAACGCGCTTCGAGTACCGTCAATAAAACAGGGGCGGCGCGAATACCGGACGCATTAGAGATTCAACTGGGGATTCATTCAGTTCGCTGACCACAAGAGCAACCCTTGGGCGGCGAGATTCCTAGCGATGCCGGCCCTGTTTATCGTCCGGTTGGGCTGATGACATCGGCGCCTTTGTCGTGAAGCTCGGTGCCGCGGATCAGACGAAGATTTCGACCTCAAGTTCTCCGCCGACCGGAAGATGAAAGCGCCCCGCCGAAGCGGGGCTTTTACTTACTTGCAGTTTGCCTGCTCCTGCGGCGTCATCGTCGACGGATCGTGGTTTGGCGTTGTTGTCGTGTGAGCGCAATTGTCGCTGTCGGACGAACCGTTATTCGTCCCCGAATTCGTCGATGCGCCTGAATTTGTCGTGGAATTGGTGGCATTGGGGTCGAGCGCGTTCCCGTTGGAGCCATTGGCGCCGGGGTTGACGGTCCCGTTGTTGCTGGAGCCACTGGTGCCCGTGCCGCTATTCGCGCCAGAGCCAATGGAACCGCTACCCGAGGTGCCGCCAGTAGCGGAGCCGGCGCCACCCGAAGCCTGAGCCATTGCGGATGTTGCAAGGCCGAGCGACAAGACTGATGCGGCGATGATCTTCATAAGCATGATTTTCTCCTTGAGCTTTGTGAAGGACAGGGACTCAACCACCGTCAATCGGGCTTGTTCCTGATTTTGACAGAAAATCGTCAGCATCACAGAAACGTCTCTGAAGCGATCAGGCAGTCCGCCACTTCGATACCGGCGCAGTGCACCTAAAAGCTAACCGGACCGGGCAGCTTTGCGATTGAAGCGATCGCGGGCCGGTGCCGGGTTCACCCTACACACTGTCTCCCAAGCATCAGCAGCCACTCGTGTGAAGCGCGCGATTCAGCCGCGGCGGAAATTGTTCCAAAATAGACCGATAATGGATTATGCTATTCAATTAGAGAGGTTTTTCTGGTTGATTGACGCGGGCGGATACGGGCAGTTTGATGGTGGGGGCAGGAAGAGCGCGAGTGACGATTTGCTAACGGAAAACCATTCAGATACGACAGCTTCAGAAGAACATCACAGGACGTCGCATACATGGCTGATATCGCCGGGATCAAAAAGTCGCTTACGGGCATCGCCGGCTTCGATGATCTGACGCTCGGCGGCCTTCCGACGGGGCGACCGACGCTCGTGTGCGGCACAGCCGGCTGTGGCAAAACCTTGTTTGCCTCAACCTTTCTCCTCAACGGAGCTCGCGACTATGACGAGCCTGGCGTCTTCGTCACCTTCGAGGAACGGCCGGTTGATATCGTTAACAATGTCGCGTCGCTCGGCTTCGATGTGCAGAGCTTGATCGACGCCGACAAGCTCTACATCGAGCATATCGTCGTCGATCCATCCGAACTTGAGGAAATCGGCGACTACGATCTTGAAGGTCTCTTCCTGCGCTTGGAACTAGCGATAGACCAGGTCGGCGCAAAACGCATCGTGCTCGACACGATTGAAAGTCTTTTTTCCGCATTTACCAACCCCGCCATTTTGCGCGCGGAAATCCGCCGGCTCTTTGACTGGTTGAAGGACAAAGGCTTGACGACGATCATTACGGGGGAGCGCGGCGACGGGTCACTTACCAGGCAGGGCCTTGAGGAGTATGTTTCGGATTGCGTCATCCTGCTAGACCATCGCGTTCATAACCAGATATCCACCCGCCGCCTTCGGATCGTCAAATATCGTGGTACCGCCCACGGAACCAACGAAATCCCTTTCCTGATTGATGAAGACGGTTTCAGTGTCCTGCCGGTTAGCACACTGGGCCTGAACCACAAGGTATCGAACGATCGTATATCATCAGGCGTACCAGATCTCGACGCAATGCTGTCGGGAGGAGGGTTTCACCGGGCAACAAGCATTCTCATTAGCGGTGTTGCAGGCTCGGGCAAGAGCTCATTGTCGGCCGCATTTTGTAACGCCGCCTGTATGGCCGGCGAGAAAGCCCTCTATTGTTCCTTCGAGGAGTCGGTTGACCAGACCGTCCGTAACATGCGCTCGATCGGCACCGATCTCGCGAAATGGATTGACGCTGGAAGAATGCACTATATCGCTGTGCGGCCGACCTTTTATAGTCTCGAAATGCACCTTGCCATCATGCTGCGCGAGATCAACAAGTTCGATCCCTCTCTTGTTGTCCTCGATCCGATTTCCGCCTTTGTTGGAAGCGGAGATCCGCTTGAGGTCCAATCGATGCTGTTGCGCATGGTCGATTTCCTCAAGTCGCGCGGTACGACCGCTGTCTTCACGCACCTCATGCATTCCCAGGAAGGGGTCACGGAGACGGACGCCGGCCTATCGTCGCTGATGGACGCTTGGATATTGTTGCTCAATCGCGAGGTCGGCGGTGAATTCAACCGCGAGCTCTATCTGCTCAAGGCCCGCGGGACGGCCCATTCTAATCAGGTCCGTGAATTTGTCATGTCAGACAATGGAATCCAGCTTGTGGCGCCATATATCGGCGATGGAAGGGCGTTGACGGGATCCCAGAGACAGGCAGAAGAGGCACGGCTTCGGAAGGCGGAGCTTGAGCGTCGGGCGGACGTCATCCGTCGGGCCGATCGGCTGAAGCAGAAACGCCGCAGGACGCTTGCCCAGATTGAGGCTCTTCAGGCAGAACTTGACGCCGACGAGGCCGAATTGAATTTCGATGCTGAGGCCGAGCGGGTCTATCTCGACCAAGCTGCTTCGGATAGGTCTGATATGGAGAAAAGCCGCCGCGTGGCGGAATGACGATGGAAGATATGGAAGACCAACCTACCGGAACGCCGAAGAAACTCACGCTTTATGTTGCGGGCCAGACCCCGAAGTCGCTGGCTGCGCTCCAGAACCTCGAACGAATCTGCGCCGAGAGCCTTCCAGGCAAGTATGTGATCGAAGTCGTTGATCTTCGAAAGTCGCCGCAGCTTGCGCGTGAGCATGGGATCGTTGCCATTCCGACGCTGGTGCGCGAACTACCAGTTCCTATCCGCAAGATCATCGGCGACCTTTCGAACACGGAGAAGGTCCTGGTCAGCCTTCAGGTGGAAGGCGAATGACGTCTACTACGGTCTCAAAGGCCGAAAGCCTGAATGCCGACCTTCGCCGGCGCCTCGAGGAGGCGGAAGAGGTCATCCGCGCTATACGCGAGGGGGAAATCGACGCGCTGGTCGTCCGCAATGAAGCGAATGGCGAGGAAGTCTTCACCCTCGAAGGAGGCGTAGAGTCCTATCGCTCTTTCATGGAGGCGATGAACCTCGGCGCTGCGGCTTTCGACAGGTTCGGCAATCTGCTTTACGCCAATAGAGCCCTGACGGACCTTGTCGATGTTGCTCGCGACGCCCTGGACGGGCCGGTGTTGTTCACAGCGCTTGGAGCGAACGGCGCAAAGGCGCTGAGAGACTTGATTTCAGCAGCGCATCCCGCGACGTCGGCCGTCGAGGTCACGCTTGGCAGCGGCGATGGCGCAAGACACCTGCTGATAGCAGCCGGCGAAATGACGCTTGGCACAAATTCCGGTGTTGCCGTCACCTTCACCGATGTTACCGCGCGCATCAACGCCGAAAAGCGTGCCCAGGCTGAGCGGACAGCTCTTGCGATCCTTGCTTCGGCCGTCGAGGCCGTCGTGGTTTGCGACCTCAACGGTGTCGTCACCCACGCCAACGCCTCCGCATCGTCGCTTGCCGGTGCCGATCCGATCGGCTCTACGTTCGACGAGGCATTCGCACTCGATTTTAGAGGAGCGACCGGCTTGATGCAGGGCGGCGATTTTCTTGACGTCGTCGCCAGTGGCCAACCAATTCAGGGCATCGAGGCAATAGCACCGCGCAGCCGTGGCGCAAAGGACGTTCTCGTCAGTGCGTCCGCGCTGATGGTCGGCGAGGGAAGCATTGGGACGGTCGTCACACTCGTCGATCTGTCGCGCCGCAAGGCAGCTGAGAAGCAGCAGCTGCTGCTTATGGGCGAGCTCGATCACCGCGTTAAAAACACGCTGGCACTGGTCGTATCCATTTCTAACCGGACAGCCTCGACCGAGGAGACGATCGATGGTTTTCGCAAGGCATTTTCTGGCCGGATCCACGCACTGGCTGCAACCCACAACGTTCTGGCTGACCGCTCCTGGGCCTCGATCTTTCTTCGCGATATCCTTTCCACCGAGCTGGCACCTTACGTTAACGAGCTCGGTTCGCGACTTGAGATGATCGGCGACGACATCGAAATTCTGCCGCGTGCCGCCATTGCGTTTGGGCTTGTCGTGCATGAGCTCGCGACCAACGCGGTAAAATATGGCGCCCTGGCAATCGAAACCGGCAAGATCGCCGTATCCGTGGCTGCCCGTGACACATATTTTGAGGTTTCATGGAAGGAAATTGGTGGGCCTGCCGTCTCGATGCCAACCCGACGCGGTTTTGGAAACACCGTGATTACACGCAGCCTTCAATACTCGGCCAATGGCGGCGCATCGCTCGATTTTGAGACCGACGGCGTGCGCTGTACGATCAGGATCCCAGTTGAGGACGTGGTGCAAGCTTAGCCACATGCCACCCGACACCCAGGCATCCACGCTGTCGGCGCTTAAAGGCGGCGGCGAGAGTACCCAAGCGCATAATCATCATCGCATGCGGTGCGCCAGGCACTGTTTGCTTCAAGCCGAGCCCGTCCTGCACGGACCTTGCAGCATGAGCGCCGAAGCATATGTTAAACCGATCTTTGGAAATATGGACATGCGATGCAACATCCCGACGGTGCCTGCCTTTGAACGCTTCCGCCAAGGCACGCTTTGCACAGCTGGTATTACCGCGACTTGACGAAGGATTTCGTCTAGCGCGTTGGCTAACGGGCAGCGTGACGGATGCATGGATCGGCGCACGAAGGTCAGGTGTACAGGCAGTCGGTCGATCGCTCTCGAGCACGATCACGAATCTTTGAGGGCTCCGTACGATACCGTACATACTGCGTGTTTGCGGTCAGCTTCGGCGCGAACTTAAAACGATTCTTAAAGATGCCATGCCTAAATGCTCCGATAACACGGGGGTGGAAATGCGCGTTGTTCTTCGTTTTGTCGTCCTGCTTTTCCTCTTGCCGGTCTCGGCGATCGCTGGCAGCGATGACTGGAAAGTCGACAAGGCAACGAGCCAGGTACGCTATACGACGGATCAAATGTCGTGGAAGGACTTAAAGTCGGGCGACATTCTTCCCAATCACGCCTGGATCTCGACGGGGCCTCGCGGAAAGGCGCGACTGGTAAGGGGCGTGGAAAGCATCGCCTTTCAGCCTAACACGATGGCCGCAATCACCACCAAGCCAGCCGGCTTTTTTGCACCGCGCAAAACGGAAATCGTTCAGCAGGTGGGCGCGCTTGATCTGGAGATCGAAAGGCGAAGCCTGCCCCATACGACGGCGCAGACGCCCTATCTAGCGGCTGTTGTAAAAAGCACAATCTTCCATGTGAGCGTTGGAAGGTCCAAAGCGTCTGTGTCCGTTGATCGAGGCCTCGTGCAGGTGACCGCCTTCGCGAGCGGCCAGCAAGCCAATGTCGGGCCGCGCCAGAGCGCCATTGTCGACCGAAAGACGAGGATGAAAGTCGATGGTGCTGCCTCGCGCCCATCGATAATAGCCGTTACACCGTCCGTCGCGGTCGTGCCTGCGGTGGGAACGACCACCTTCGCCGGCCAGACCGAAGGTTCAGCAGAAGACAAAGAGAAATCGGGCAAGGGATCGCAGGATACGAGCAAGAACACTGCCAACGACAGCGGGGGCAAGTCCGGCAAGGAACACAATCGCTCGACCAATAGCGGAGGCGGTAAAGACAGCAGCTCTGGCCATGAAAGCAACGGTAATGGTGGAGGCAATGGCAACAGCAGCGGCAAGGGCAATAACGGAAACGGCAGCAATAGCGGCAAAGGCAACAACAAGTGAAAAGCTACGGCGCGACGCTTAGGCGGATCTATGACGCAGTCACTGGCCCGATCGCGCTTCGCGCCGCGCTTATCACCGTCATGCTTGCACTTCCGGTCGTCGCCCCCAGCCTGACCGCGCTAACGGCGCTCAACCAAAGGCTGATCGACAAGCGGTTTCAATGGGCGCCAAGGGAAGCCTCCGGCAAGATTGTATTCATTGCCATCGACAAGCGAACGCTTGACGAGGTCGGCGTCTGGCCTTGGCCTCGCAGCATCTATGCCACGCTTCTGGACAAGTTGATCGCTGCAAATGCAGCAGACATCTTCCTCGATATCGATTTCTCCACCCCCTCCGATGCCGATGACGATAACGCGATCGCATTGGCACTGGAGCGCGCCGGTGGAGGCGTTCTTCTACCGATCTTCCGCCAGCAGATCGCCGCGGCCTCAGGAGAGACGGTGGTCACCAGGCCCATCCCCCGGCTCCTGTCCAACGCCTGGCCGGTATTTGCGAACGTCTCCACAGACGCCGACGGCGCGGTGCGCAATTTCGATTTAGGCAGCGCCTTCGAAGGCATTTCAACGCCATCTGCAGCTTCGGCTCTCGGCGCAAGCCCGGAGACGTCAGGGCATCGGCTGATCGACTTTTCGATTGAGCCCGGCAGCGTGCCCACTTACTCACTGGCGGATGTCCTTACCGGCAAGGTAGCAGCCGGTCAGCTTGCTGGACGTTCCATTGTCGTCGGCGCCTCTGCAACCGAACTGAAGGATATCTTTCCGGTCCCGGTGCATGGAGTTTTGCCGGGACCTCTTATTCATGTTCTCGCAGCCGAGACGCTGATCCAGGCCCGCCTCCTGACCGAAGTCGATCAAGGGCCATTGGAGCTTCTCCTTGCTGCCGCGCTAATCGCTGCCGTCCTGTCGTCGCGTTCCGTTGGATTGGCCAAGCTTTCGGCGCTCGCCTTGACATTAGGCGCCGTCTGCGAATTGACGGCCTACGCTCTCCAGAAAGATTATGCCATCGTGACAGGGACGACTGTCTCCTGGCTTCTGCTCGCGCTCGCAAGCGGTCTCGCGTTGAACGAACGGGTAGATCTCGGTCAGATGATGGTGACGCTTGCAAACATCGACGCCCGCAACGCCCGCCGCCTCATGCGGCGTATCATTGCCGACAGCTCCGATGGAATTGTTGCCTTCGCTGGCGACATGAAAATCGCAGAAATCAGTGAATCTGCCAAATCGATCCTGAGAGTCGGGGCCGGCGCAAACCTGCTGAGCAGCGCAGAACAGTCGGTGACGGCGGCGATCCGTGATCTTGCTGTTTTATACGAGGCCGATCCCGGCAGGATCCAAAGCACGATCGTAGAGTTTGTCAGACGCAGGGGTGAAAGCGAAACAAACTATGAAGCGGCGATCACCCTTTCTCCGGTCGAGGAGAAGGGATTTCGAGCGGCACCCTCGTTCGGCGGGTGCGTCATTATCCGCGATGTCACCGCCCGCAAGGCATACGAGGCGAAGCTCAAGTCGATGGCCGAGAAGGACGAGCTAACCGGGCTTTTGAATCGCCGCGAGTTCCTCGCACGCCTTAAAGGACGCGGCGGCGTAGTGGCGGTTCTCGATATCGAACGCTTCTCGGACGTGTGCGCGACTTTGGGCCGCGATGTCGGTGACAAGCTCTTGAAGGCAGTAGCTTCCCGGCTCGCCGCCAGCTTCCCAGGCGATCTGCTGGCGCGAATCGATGGCGACCTGTTCGCGATCCTGAGAGCCGGGGATGATGCCGACCCGGCGTCTCAAGCCGATCTTTTGCTGGCTCTTTTCGAGGAGCCTGTCGTCTTCGACGAGATGTCCGCCACCGTTGTCGTCCGGCTCGGCGTAGCACGCACCGAGCTTGTCGATTCGGCGAGTTCTCTGCGCGCAGCCGAATCCGCGCTTGACATCGCTAAGGAAACGTCAGGGCGCTGGTCGATCTATGATCCGGCCGTCGCGCTCCAACAAGCCCGCTCCAGACGTCTCGAAGCCGACATGAGGGGTGCGCTGCGCGAAGGGCAGTTCTTTCTGCTCTACCAGCCTCAGGTGGACCTGGCGATGGGACATTTCGTCGGCGCGGAAGCACTTTTGCGCTGGCGCCACCCCGAACTCGGCATCGTCCCACCGACGGAGTTCATCCCAATTGCAGAGTCTTCCGGGATAATTTGCGATATCGGCCGCTGGGTGCTGATGCAGGCTTGTGCGGACGCCATGCATTGGCCAACGGGTGCTGTATCGGTCAACATCTCGCCAATTCAGTTCGAGCGCGCCGATGTGGAAGGGGAAATTAGCCTTGCTTTGTCCAGGAGTGGGTTGCCGGCGTCACGACTCTGTGTCGAGCTGACCGAATCTGCGTTCCTCGACAATGGCGGCCGATCGCAGGCAAAAATGGCTGCGGTTCGCGCGATCGGTGTTTCCATTGCACTCGACGATTTTGGAACGGGTTATTCCTCTATGAGCTATCTCGCTGATTTGCCGCTCGACAAACTTAAGATCGATCAGTCATTTGTTCGCAGGATGACTGCGGACCACGGGGTCTTCGAGATCGTCAAGGCAATCGTCTCCCTTGCCCATGGGTTGGGGCTGGAGATCGTCGCTGAAGGCGTCGAGGGCTTGGCTGAACAAGCGCTTCTTCGCGAGTTCCATTGCGCAACCGGTCAAGGCTATCTCTTTGGCAGGCCCCAGCCACCCGATGATATGCTCGCAGCTTTCGGCTTCGGGCCTGAGCGCAGATCAGCTTAACCTTGGATCGCCATCATCGAACGAGGTTCGTCAACCGACAGCGGCGAGTCGGGCCAGCGGTTTTGCGACGATCGGCAATGACATGAGGCGGCGATACTCCGCTTCCGGAGTGCCATAGGACTCGCCTGCGAACTGAAGCAATTTTGGTCGATCGCGGATTTCGAGGTGACTTCGAGTGGATCGTATGAGCCTTTCTCCTTCTAATACGTGAATTGCTTCCGTCACTGATGGCCTTCTGGCGCCAAGCATGATGGAGAGATATTCGTGAGTGAGGTCAAAGCCGCTCTTGGACGTACGGTCGTCCACCATCAGCAGCCATCGGGCAAGCCGCGTGCGGATGTCGAACCTGCCGTTGGCGAGAGCGGTATGGCTCACTTGTATGCCAAGGCATCGTGCAAACCGACCTGCAAGAAGATCGAGTTCGGGAGCGTCCTTCAGCACGAGCTTGAAATCGTCGGCGGCTATGGCGAGAGCAAAGCCTTCAATCTGATTGACAAGTTCGTGCGGCGTGCGCTCATCGCCGAGCGCGATCCCGAAGCCTGTCATCCCCTCCCTGCCGATGAGCCCTGTTTCAATCCTGGCGTCACCGCTCCGACGGCGATGAGCGAACCGACACAATCGAGCGGGAAGTAGACGCGGCTGATCGTCTGATGGGCAACTTCAAGAACAGCCCCCTTGGCACGCTCATCCTGCTCAGGAGCGGCAAAAGTTCCTTCAGAGTGTGTGCGGGAAGAAGGGCGAGAAGATCGTTTTGTAGTGCCTCCTCGATCGAGACGGTTCTTTGACGCGCAACGTCCGACAAGACAAGCGCCAAACTCTCGACCTCGACGGGTTTGCGCAACACAATTTTGTCAGCGTGGCGATCGGGTAAGACATCCGGGTCGTAGCCGGTGGCGAAAATGAAAGGGATGCCGAGCCGCTCCAGCCTGTCTGCTACGGGGAAGACCATCTCGCCCGACAGATTGATGTCCAATATAGCGGCACCGAGGTCAGTTGACGCCGCGATCGCCCCCAGAGCCTCTGCAACACCTGGGCATTTCGCAGCGACGATGACATCCATCGCCGCGAGACGCTGTGCTAACTCGCTCACCATGTAATAATCGTCTTCAACCAGGAGAATACGCTTCCCGGTCAGCGCTTCGCGGCAAGTCATGACCCGGCTCCTACTGTTCGAGACTCCTAGATGGGGCAGGAATCATGGCAGGCAAGGATGGTCTGGACATATCTCCGGTTGTGGGGCTCTCCAAGCGGCGTTGCGTGTTGGCAGCCCTGCCAGTTCTGCAGCCCTGAGGTGGTGCATCTTTTTCAAGCAATCAGCGTTTAACCCTGCAAACCCTCAAACCTTGCGACAGGAAAACGATCATGACCGACATTAGAGCCAAGGGGTTCTCGTCTCGCGCGGAACTGGAACAATATCTCGAGGAACTGGAGGATGATGGTGGCCCGAGCGTCTTGGAAGACGACGACGACGAGGTTTTTCGCGCCGCCCGTAAAGAGCTCGCATGGCTTCGTAAGGAAGTCGCAGATCTCCGCGAGCAACTATCCTTTGGACATCTGCGAAGAAATGCGGTGGACGAACGGGAAAATGGCCGTTCCCTGGCGTGGGTTGCAGCGAGCGTTATCATAACCGCCATGCTGGCCAGGCTTGTGAGCCGCAGGGGCTAGAAGATTGTGGGGCCGGCTGAGCCATGGTCGAGGGGCCCATGGGCATGCAACCGGAAGTTTGGCCGTTCCCGACACTGCCAGTGCCATGGTCAATTTCGAAAATCAACATCAGCGGCTGGAACGAGCGCGCGTCCATCGCGTTTCGTCCTAACATAGAAGGAGAAAACACCGATGGATTGGAACCGCGTCGAAGGCAATTGGAAGCAGATGAAGGGCAAGGTCAAGGAACAGTGGGGAAAACTTACTGACGATGATCTTGACGTAATCGATGGAAAGCGCAACCAGCTCGAAGGTAAGATCCAGGAACGCTATGGTTACGAGAAGGATCGTGCCAACAAGGACGTTGACGCCTGGTATGGCCGTCAGACCTGGTAAAAGCTCCAGGACTTTCTAGTCGCCGGCCCTTGTGCCGGCGACTTTTGTTTAGACGATTGGAGCCAGCTGTATCGATAATCATGCTCGTTGCCAGCTGATGTTGCTGCCTTTCCTGCTTCGACGTGTGCAAGTGATCATTTAACTTTTCGTCAACGCCGTCGACCGCCGTGGCTTTAGCCGTCACAGCCGAACCGTTCGCTGCGATGACGAATTCGATTAGCGCCCTTGACGCATTCGTCGATCGCGTCCGTGGAACGAGTTTGTTGCTACACCGTTTCGTGATCAATTCGGTTGAAACGCACGGAGTTTGATGATGGCACGCGAGAAATTAACTTGCGGGGACGCCGGTTCGACCAGCGCGAGCAAGCCGAAACGCCAATATACCGAGGGCGGCGATCCGAAACATGCGCAAATGCTAACCCGGCCAGACGCGCATGAGACCTCCCACATGGATGAGTACACACTAATGATGAAGCAGGCGATGCAGGGTCGCGCCTAGCAGCCCGTGGCGTACGACGAGTGTCAGCTTCTTTGTCCCAATCTCCTGCTACTTAAACGGCGGGAATGCCAGCGAGACGATCGAAGCGAGGTCCGAAATCAATTTTGGGTGGCTCCGCTAAACACGTCGTTCTCGGACAAGTTTCCCGAACTACACTTCCGAGCGTCCTGGTAGTCCTGTCGACCGTTGCCATTGGACATCCTACAACAAATTCGCCCTGAAACGGAGAAACCCATGGCTAACGATACAAATCCAGCCCCAGCGTCAGACCCGGCCACTGCCGAAGTCGTAACAACTCCCCAAAAAAAGAAACGCGCGCCTCGCAAGCCGGCGGTGGTTTCAACGTCCTCACCAGCTGAGAAGACCAGCAGTGCCGCGACCAGCCGCGGCAAAAAGAGATCAGCCGCCAAAGCTGCAGAGGATAATCCTTTAGCTTTGGCAGCGCCGGCCGGCCGTAAGGGTAAGCCCAAGTCTGAAGCGACCCAGATTGGTGGACGAAAGCGCACGATCTCTGCGACCGCCCGCCCTGTCGCCTCTGCGGATGAGATGGCCGATTTGCTCAAACTCGAAGAAGAGAACCAGGTGCTGCGCAAGCAACTTGGCGACAAGCTCCGGGCTGAAAATGTAGACCTGCGTAAGAAGCTCGGCGTGAAGTAATCGTCATCTGCGCTTGTTCTGGCGCAGCGTCTCACTTAGCAGCCCGGCCGCACCACGGTCCAGGCTGCTTTTCGTTGGAAGAGCGATAAGACCAGTCGTCCAGTGCTCCTTACTCGCGATAGCCGGGCTTAGACGGGTCCATGATCCGGCCAGATGGCAGAGCGGCGTCTGTCTACAGCCAATCACGTAATCCCTGACCCAAGCGAGACATGGAGATCGGCACGCTTTTATTCGGTCCTGCCGTTGTCGCCATCCATTGCCGCGGCAGTTCCTGTGCTCGCATAGCCGTCGCGCCCGTGAAGGGTGGCACGCCGATCCGTTCACGCGCATGATGATGCGCAACCTCGTGCGATTGAGCGCAAATCAATCGCGCACCGCCGCACGCGGCCACATCGGCAAACGAACCGCTGCAGGTTCCGGTTCAGGCCATCACCGTTGAACCCTCTCCACATCCAACCGGCTGAACCAAAACCAAAGTCGCGCGTTAGGCGGCTGGACTATTTCTAAAAGGAGATGACAATGAAATCTGCTCTATTCGCTTCCGCAGTGGTCGCTATGGCTTTTGCAGGCTCGGCCGATGCTGCCACAATGCGGCAACACCACGGCTCAAAGCATGTCAAACAGGTCGTCGCTGATCAGCCGAAGGAACGCCTCGGCACGCTCCAGTGTGAGGTGGCTGGAGGCATAGGCATGGTCATCGGCTCGAACCGTAAACTGGAGTGCTCCTTCAAACAGCGATCCGGCAAGATTGAACGGTATGTCGGGACGATTGGAAGGCTGGGTGTCGACGTGGGCGTGACCGGCAAGCGTTATTTGAGCTGGCTGGTCGTCAACACCGTGCCCACGCGTGTCGGCGACGGGGCGCTTGCCGGCAGGTATGTCGGAGCATCAGCCGGAGCGTCGGTCGGACTCGGTCTCGGCGCTAACGCCCTGGTCGGTGGCAGCTCAAAGAACTTCGCTTTGCAGCCAATCAGTGCCGAGGGCGGCGTCGGCCTCAATATCGCGGCTGGGATCGCTCAACTCAAGCTTCAAAAAGCTGGCTGAAGCCCCTGAGAAAGAAGTACTGCGCGCGGCCGCCTGCGCGCAGTTTACCTTTCAATTCTATGCTGCCTTAAATCCAAGACGCTGGAACGCGCTCGGGTCAGCACCGGGTTACCGAGACCTTGCTGCGCCATTTGTTTGAGATATCGGATTTGCAACAACTGTCAGCGTGACTTTTCCTTTAACAGAGCCGTCGATCTGTCCCGCCAGCTGGAACCGGAGACTTCAATTCGAGTTAGAGCGAAATGAACGAGATGTTTGCGAAGATCGATGCGATGGATGCGGAGGCGAAACTAGCTTCCGGACTTGTCTACATTCCAGGGCTGGAGAGCGGTATCACGCGAAAGCCTGGGGCCAGCGGATTTCTGTATTACCGACCCGACGGGCGTCGGATAACGGAACCTTCCGAAATAGAGCGCCTAAACGCGTTGGCCATCCCTCCCGCTTATACCAACGTCATCATCTCTACCAACCCGCTCTCCCACCTGCAGGCGATCGGAACAGATGCGCGAGGCCGACGGCAGTATCGGTACCATACCGAGTGGCATGCTGAACGTGGGAAAGCAAAATTCGAGCGGCTCGGCGCGTTCGCCGGCCGCCTTCCCGATCTTCGCGAGAGGGTTGATTTCGATCTTCGATCGCGCGGCCTAAACATGGACAAAGCGCTTGCAACCGTTGTGTGGATGCTCGACAATCTGTACATCCGCATCGGAAATACCGCCTATGCGCAGATGAATAACTCCTTTGGGCTCACCACGCTACGAAGCCGTCATGTGAAGGTCGAGGGCGGAAGCGTGAAGTTTCGTTTTAAGGGAAAATCCGGCAAGGAATGGAACCTTGCCCATAGTGATCGCCGGATTGCAAATGTCGTCAGAAAGCTGCAAGAGCTTCCAGGGCAACACCTGTTTAAGTATGTATGTGATCAAGGCGGATGCCGCCAAATCTCCTCACACGACGTCAACGCATACATCAGGGATATCACCGGCGACGACTTTAGCTCCCGTCAGTTTCGAACATGGGGTGCAACCTGTATGGCGGTGGAGGTTCTGGCATCGCTGGAAGCTGCGACAACGAAGCGGGCGCTCGCACGACAACTCAACGATGCCGTTGATCAGGTTGCTGCCAAACTTGTGAACACCCGTTCGGTCTGCCGCTCATCCTATATTCATCCGGCGGTGTTTGAGGACTTTCAAGCTGGTACGCTTGGAGACGTCCTAAAGCTGACGACTAGAAGCGCGCGGCTGCTGCAGTGGATGGATGAGGAAGAAATCAGGGTGGTGAGATGGCTAAAGAGTAGGCAGGGTGGCACGAGGACCAGCGCCTAAGCTGCGATCCACGGCTGGCGACTTTCCCGGCATTGGCGTCCTCTTTGGCTCTACGACACTGTCAACGACCAAGAGTGGTCCCCCGACCATTGTCGGCGCCGTGCCATGCTCTGGCAATTTCGTCCGTGCAGATCACGACCTGAAGGCCAGGCAGGACTTCCTGCCTGACGCCGATGCGCCGTTGCGAGGATCGCGCAGATTCCAGGCCGTTCGGCCCAAGGCCTCCGCAGCCCACGCGCCTGAGGACACTTCCATTTTGCCATCCGGGATGACGTCCCCGAAGGCCTTGCAGGTAAAAGTCACCGGCACTATTTCTTAGGCGATGACGATGCAGGGCAAAGATTGATGGCAAATCCTTATGAAACGCTCGGCGTCTCACAAGACGCGACGCAGAAGGAAATACAGTCCGCATACCGAAAGCTCGCCAAAAAACTGCATCCCGACCTCAATCCGGGTGACGCGTCAGCCGAAGAAAAGTTCAAGGCAGCCTCCGCCGCCTACGCGATCTTAGGGGATGAGGATAAGCGTGCGAGGTTCGATAGGCATGAAATCGACGAGACCGGTGGCGAGCAGGGAAAACGTAGCTACTATCGCGACTATGCATCAGGGGAGCATAGCCGCTCTCGATACCATAATCCCGGTGGGTTTGCCGATTTTGGTGATCGGGACGATATTTTCTCAAGCTTCTTTTCGGGGGCAGGGGGCAGGGGCACCGCACCGTACCCTGGAGACAATACGCACTACCGGCTGGAACTCGAGCTTCGCGAGGCTGCCAATGGCGCCAAGCGCACCGTTTCCCTGCCAGAAGGCGGCACCCTTGAGCTAAAAATCCCGGCAGGGGCTCGCGACGGACAGATCTTGCGCTTGCGGGGAAAGGGCGCCCCTGGGTACAATAACGGACCCGCGGGCGACGCCCTCGTCGAGATCCACGTTCTTCCTGACCGCCAGTTCTCTCTTGAGGGAGATGATGTCAGGATTGACCTGCCGATTTCCCTTCGGGAGGCCGTTCTGGGTGGAAAGGTCGAAGTCGCCACCTTGTCGGGGACGGTGTCCGTTACGGTTCCGCCATATTCCAGTACAGGCAGAAGGCTTCGTCTCAAAGGCAAGGGGTTTCCCAACAAGCACGGTGGCCATGGTGACCAATATGTCGTCCTGAAAATCGCTCTGCCGGCGACACCGGACGCAGAGTTGACGGACTTCATGACCCGGTGGGAAGCTGGTAAATCCCATAACCCGAGGGGCTTATAGGAGGAGGCGATGAACGATCTTGAGTACTGTCGTATCCTGCAAATCGAAAGTTCAACTCTTCAGATGTGGGTGGAGGAGCGATGGATTATCCCCGGCAGTTCTTCGCAAGCCCGTTCCTATGAGGACGTTGACCTTGCGAGAGGGCGTCTGATCCTCGATCTCATCGAAAGCATGGGCGTCAATCACGCCGGCGTTGATGTGGTCATCGAGCTCGTCGACCAGGTGCACAGCCTGCGTGAGCGGATGCGCTTGCTGATGGACGCGATCGGCAAACAGGATCCTGCGGTCCAAAACGCCCTATGGCAGGCGCTGACCCCAATCCGTTGAGTTAGCGCGGCAATTGCTCAGTCACTCTTGCTCCTGTCGCTCTTATACTCAAACTCCGCACTGGCTGGTCGATCCACGTATCTATGCTTGAAAGCCTCTGCCTTTTCCAAGCGATCGAAGCCAACCGCAACCCAGCGAGATGCAATCATGCTGAAGTTTGCACCGATGACAAAGACATCGGTTTGCGGGAATTCAGCTCCCACATGTCAGCCTGATCAGCGAGCAGCTCGTTGCTGCTCAAGATAAAGGTGAATAGCGCCCGCGCGGCGCTACCAGAGCGGAAAGAGGCTGACGAAAAATCAGATCGGAGTGGCTGGCAGCGTCCGCTTGTGTCCCGAAGCATAATACATTGCCAGCATGCGATTTCTAGAGGTGACGCTGATCTCTCGCCCTTCCAAAAAATCATCGATCTCGTCGTATGTCACCCCGTAGGCATCTTCGTCAGGCTTAAGCGGCGCGTCCGATTCCAGATCGGCCGTTGGTACTTTCAGGACAAGGCTTTCCGGTGCGCCCAAAAACTTGGCGAGTGCCCGAACGCGACGCTTGTTAAGACCAGCCAAGGGGAGCACGTCCGCGGCCCCATCGCCGAACTTTGTATAGAACCCCATCAAAGCTTCCGCAGCATGATCGGTGCCGATAACAAGCCCGCGAGTGGCGCCCGCCAACGCATATTGTGCGATCATACGCTGACGGGCTTTGATGTTCCCCAGGTGGAACTGGTAACGATCGCCATCGACGATCCCCGGAGCGTTGCGACTGATCTCACTCATGATAGCGTCTGACGCCGGCTTGACATCGATTGTAATGACGCGATCGGGTTGAATAGTCGAGAGACAAGCCTGCGCGTCGGACTTATCGGCCTGATCGCCGTACGGGAGCCGAACCGCGATAAACTCCGCCTGATGTCCGCCGCTCCTGAGCCTGGCGACAGATTTTTGCGCCAGAAGACCTGCCGTCAGTGAGTCGACGCCGCCGCTGATCCCAAGCACGAATGACCGACGCGACGCTGCTATGCAGTAGTCTTCCAGAAATGAACATCTCCGTATTACCTCGTGTTCCGCATCGAAATGTTCATGCACACCAAGGGCTTCGATGATGGATTTCTGTTCAGGCGACACTAAGCACCTCCGGGCCGAGAAACGACGGGACTTACAAACTCTTGAGGAGGCAAGCGAACGCTAGTAGCCTGTGCCCGCCGAGTGGGATTGACCAATAACTGCAGGTCGAAACCCTTGAACAATCAGGTGAGCTGATAGTTCCGATTTCATCGTCTTCGAAAAGCCCTCTGTCCAAAATCGCACGAAAAAAGACGCGACGGAACTTCCTCAACGGATCATGGTTCGTCCTTTCCTGGCCACTCGGCACTGTTGGAAACCGGAGGACGCTAGTGACTTGGGTCCATTTGTGCATCGACATGCAGCGAATGTTCGCGGAACCGACGCCATGGCAGGTTCCTTGGATGGCAAAGATTTCTGGCCAAGTTGTCGAGCTGGCCGGACGGTTTGCTGAACGAACCGTCTTCACCCGCTTCTTAACACCGCAACACGGTTCGCAGATGCCCGGAAGGTGGCATGAGTACTATGCCAAATGGGAGTGCATGACACGTGAAAATCTTCCCGACGAACTGCTGAATCTCGTGCCTGAACTGGGATGCTTCGTGCCGCCGGCAAGAGTTTTCACCAAGACCACATATTCGCCATGGGTGAGCGGTCATCTTCACCAAATTCTGACCCACGAACATGTCGACACTGTTGTCATCACCGGCGGTGAAACCGACGTCTGTGTTCTGGCAGCTGTGCTTGGCGCTGTGGACCTTGGATACCATGTAATCATACCGGCTGACGCGGTTTGCAGCGGAGCCGACAACACTCACGATTCAACCCTCGATTTGCTCGGCTCAAGATTCAGTGTTCAAGTCGAGGTGTCCTCGACCGAGCAAATCCTATCCTCAATGCGTTGATGCGAGGTACGGTCGAGAGCTGTGTTGCCGCACGGTCGCGTGAAAGTCCACACGTTGACGAAAGGATCTGTCCTATCGTCGCCAAGCTGGAGCGGACGCCGCTGAGGGTGGGTTCCCATTGACGCGGTGGAACCATCTCCTTCTGAGCCGGCTAGGCCTTACGACAAAGGAAAGTTAAAAATGTTTGTTTCCTCGCCGGTCAAGATCAGAAGCATTGCGATCAGGTTTGACGGGTCGGATCGCTGGCACAAAGCGGTCTCCGTCACAGATCTTGCGGAGCTCCTATTGTCGAGAAGGTGGCCGAGATCATCAGACGACGCGATGTGGCGCACAGCACTCGTAGCCTGCCTCGCTTCCCAACGGAGCGAGGCGAAGGCCGGCAAGGCTCGCAAGGCGTTCATCAAAGCTGCGCTGCGTGCTGCGCTTATCGTCAAGGCCGACACCCGGGTCCATTGATCCTCGCGGCCTTGCGGTACGGCACGTGCGTAGAGACAAGCCGCGCTGATAGCCAGATGCTTGCCGCCACGAACGTGCTCGTTAACCGTGGTCTTGACTTGGACGATCGCATCGCCTTGAGACAGGATCCCCAATGAGGGGTCCGGCACGGAACATCCTGCTCCCTTGTTCATTTCAGAAGCGCTGCAAGCAGTATGGAGGATCAGATGGCTGACGATAGCGTGACAACATATGTCGACCGCCTCTTGCGCGAAGGGTTTGCCGTGGACGTCACGGAAAATAACGTGATCCTCATTCTAGATCCTGCCGACGCTTCAGGCTTGCTGGATGCGCGCGACCCGGCACGCGGAATCGATTTGACGATGCACAAGGATGCCGTCATTGCCTATCTTAGGCAAATTGGTCGGTCGGTGTAGTCGAAGAGTTGCCGACCGTCGCCGGACAAGCTACCAGTTCTCGTTGTGGGGACCTTGACGGTATCTGGGGCATTTTGAACCTCCACCGCGATAGGAATAGCCATGCTGGACAACCTATTTGATACCAATCGAAACGCGGCTTTAAGAAGACCGACGAACCGGCTGGCGAAACCACCGCGCACGCGAAATTCGCTATCGGCTTGACGAGCTCGGCCTGATTAGCTTTTGCAAGACGACCGGGGAAGGGACGCCACGTGGTGACGCCCCGCTGCGTAATTTTGTTGTCACAACGCTTGGCAATAAGACCTTCTAGTAGCGAGGCACGGAGGCGTATCAAGGCGGTGCTTACCGCCACCACTGAACGCCCCGATGGCGTAGATCGGCCAGTTTGTTCCGAAGAAACCGTCAGCAGGTATCGCCGAACCATGAGCCGGCCCACCGTCATGGAGACGGCTGTGAAAATAGAGGGGATCGAAGGGCTTCTTCGGGCTGATGTACAAAAACGTACAATGGGTGGCGGCGACTCAAACGCAGTTTCATATTCTATCGATGCTTTCGATTTTTCAAAACAAGCTACTGGCGCTCTTGCCAGCGGAGGATAGGCTAGCGCTCGCTCCTCTTCTAAAGCGCAGGAAGCTTGCCCGCCACGACCTTCTGTTGAGGGCGCAAGATCATGTGGACAACGTCATCTTCATCGAAGACGGCGTCGTGTCGATTCTCGCCCAGGATCGTCCCGGACTGGACGTTGAAGTTGCAATGATCGGACGGGAGGGCATGATCGGCGCCCAATTGCTCCACGGTGTCTTTACCACTTACATGCCGGTCAAAGTTCGCATTGAAGGATCGGGATACGAGATCGCTGCTCCTGACTTCATCGCATTTTCACGCAAGAGCGCACGGTTTCGAGACCGCATTTGCCGTTATCTTGAATGGCGCCACGTGCAGATGGGAATGATTGCGATGAGCGGGCGCCAAGGTGACATCCCACAAAATATTGCCCGTGTGCTGCTTATGCTACATGATCGCTTGGATGGCGACAGCATCCCCATAACCCATGAAGAGCTTGCGCGCCAAGTTGCCGCTCACCGTCCAGGCGTCACGATAGCCCTGCATCTCCTGGAGGGAGAAAGATTGGTCCGAGCCAATCGTGGCAATATTTTTATCAACGACCGACCGGGCCTGGAAACGCTGGCCGGCGACTTCTACGGCATGCCCGAAAACGCCTGGTTTGAAATATTGGGTGGTCCTTCACCTGGTCCGGTGCTCGCTGACTAAGTCAAGCTGCAATTGCGGCCATTCCCGAGGATTCCCAAGCCGGTCGCTAGCCTCGTTCAAAGGCGTCGCATGGCAGGGAGCTGACAGAAATGACTACCCTATCGTCTTCCTTTCCATCCACGCCATACTAAACGTTATTTCGCCCTAGGAAAAAGGACAGCGCCCCTGGCCCTCACTGCGTCTTGGTTGATCTCCATCTGGCTCAGTCGATCCGTGTCGACAAAATCTTCGCTCTTGCCGCTGATGTCGAACGGGCGGCAGCTCGCGCGCGCTTGTCTCGCTCCCTGCCACTGTGGCCATGCCTGAGCGTCTCTGCCGTCCGGTCTATGTGCTAACCCGTCAGCTATTTCCCCTGAACTGAGCCACGGAATCGATTATGGCTCGTTCTCGGCAATGGATCCAAGACAGACGAGTGATGCAGCAGTTCGATTTTTTTCCAGATGAAAGCGAGGCTTCCGCGCTTGGCCCGCGGCGGCGGCGGGCAGTGAATCGGGCCCCCGCTACTAGCCATGACGAACTGGTTCGCCAACTGGAGGCGACTGGTCGCTATCGCGTCCGCAGTAAGCTAGAGCCGAGACCGATAGCGCCGGATCCACGAGCGGGCTTTCCTATGAGGGGCGTCATCGTTGATGCCGAGACGACTGGGCTTAACCATCGCGAAGACGAAGTGATAGAAATTGGCATCGTCAGCTTTTCATTTGACGCGCTCGGAGCAATCGGCGACGTCACTGACGTCTACGGTGCATTGCACCAGCCGACGAAGCCGATCCCGAACGAAATCACCCGGCTCACCGGAATTACTAACGACATGGTGGCCGGCCACATTGTCGACCCCCATCGACTGCGATCGCTGATCGAGCCCGCGGATCTAATCATTGCGCACTTTGCGGCGTTCGACAGGCCATTTCTGGAAGCTTTTTCGCCTGTATTCCACCGAAAGGCCTGGGCCTGTTCGGTGTCGGAGATTGATTGGGCTGCCCGCGGTTTCGATGGTACCAAGCTCGGATACCTGATCGGGCAGGCGGGCTACTTTCACGAGGCTCATCGAGCGGTCGACGACTGCTTCGCGCTGCTGGAGATCCTTGATCGTGGTCACGGTGAAAGCGACAGTTCGCCTTTTTCGGAACTTTACCGGTCGAGCCAGCGCCAGCGCGCGCGTATCATTGCTGAACACAGTCCGTTCGAGATGAAGGATCAATTGAAGAAGCGTGGCTACAAATGGTCTGACGGAAGTGATGGCGGGCCGAAGTCATGGTGGACCGAAGTCGACGAACAGGCTGTGCAAGAGGAGATCAATTATCTCCGCGCGGAGGTTTACGGGTGGGAAGACGCGGACCCGCTCGTGACATACACGACCGCTTTCGACCGTTATAAATAGAATCCGATATCGAGAGGGCCCACCTGACAGGCGTCAGGACATTGGCGGCGGCTATCCGGTCGCTCACAATCCAAAAAAATGCAACCGGATAGCCACCATCGGACGGATGGTGACTCGGATATTGATGATGGCTAATGCTGTCCGGCTGGAGCCGACAGGAGCACTCTAACGGCCCCAAAAAGTCCATTGCATGCGCGGGCGGTCCGAAACAAAAACTACTCAGCAGCTTGCCGAAGAGAATGTCCTTCAAGTGGCTCGACAAGCGCAATGATGTCGAAATCACTTGTCATGTAATGCTCTTCGGAACCGGGAATCGCTAGGGTCCAGAAATCCGGATCGTCGCCAAAAACCGTCGAGACTTGGACGATTGTTGTCTTCCCCCGGTGTGCTCCTCGGAACGAGCCCAATAGAAAGCTTCAGGCACCAGACTCTTCATAACGCCTACTCCCCACAACAGCTTGGACTATATCAAAAATTACGAGAATGAATACCCCGACCTACGACAATCCCCAAGCACCCTCGGTTTCTCTCGACACCCAAGCGCTCCCAAGCAGGCCAGCTTCCTTGACACCGCATGGCAAGAGCATGGGGAACATGACTGACAGGAATTGGCAAATGGCGGCGCTGGTCCACATTGAAGACACGGCTTGGGAAGCCCGTTTCAGGTTGCGGCCTGAGGTTCCTCGTCGATGATCTTATCTAGGTGGTCTCATTCGGGTGGATTTCACGACCTGTGGCTCTGGCTCCAGGAGCGGCACTATGGCCCCAGGCCAGGAGATTGCTTACGAGCGGATCGTCAGCGTCGAAGACGAGGATGATCCTGCTGTGGGAAAATCAATCGAGATTGGATGCGGATCGGCAAAGACTGTTTGAATAATTGAGCTTGCCCGCGCAAATGTCGGCGAGGGGGCCCGGTTCTGTTATCAGTAATTGCGTGATCGACCGATGGAAGAGAAATTCCCCGACTACCGGACGGGCGGAATGCTCAGTTCAGCGCAAACATCGGTCATTGGCTGCGGACCCCTTGGAAATGGATTGCTAGCGCCTTTTTTACGTTCGATACTGCGCCTGCATAGTGAACTCTTTGCTAACTTTTTCAAAGGGTAAACCGAGCGGACCGCCATTGAGAGCCGTGCGCAAGGGCTTATCGCGCCATAAATCCCCGACCGGGCCTTCCCGATCTCGTCAATTCCTGTCTTCAAGGAACGCGTGTCGGCGCCGTTGGTAGCACTCGGCTCGACGTCTCCTGCACTGGAACCCCGCGAGTGATGGAAACCGTGAGCAGCGTGGTGGTTACCCGGATCACTTCCATCAAAGAGAGAAAGTTGGCTATGCCTCCCAAGGGCGACAGTTTCCGATTACGATACAATCCATCCTTGCTGGCCAGCGGCATCATTGACCGGCGTTGAAGCTCAAGCTCCGTCACGTAGCAGAGACCAGCCGTCAGAGCCGCGGTTGAAACAACGCAAATCGCGATGTCAGACTAAGGTCCGGATCGGCATTAGACTGAGGTCCGTGGTCAGGAACAGCCTGCATTGATGGTGGTTTGTCTGGCAGCCTCAAGTCTCATCGACAAGGCTTTCGCTTCGACATTCAATGGAGGAAACCTACATGTTCAAGACAACCAGCATCGCCTTCGCGGCAGCCCTGCTTGCAAGCACCGCTTTTGCCCAATCGTCCAGTACCGTCGGTACGGGCGGCTCATCGGCTGGCGGAGGAACTTCGAGCAGCACGGTTGGGACCGGCGGAAGTTCGACAGGCGGTGATTGTCCGGCGGGCTCGGCCAACTGCCCGTCTGGAAGCTCCTCGACAGTGGGAACCGGCGGTTCATCTGCCGGCGGCGGAACATCAAGTAGCACCGTCGGTACGGGTGGCTCTTCGGCTGGATCTGGTTCCGGATCGTCTTCGACGGTGGGCACCGGCGGTTCGTCTGCTGGTGAGGGAGCGTCCAGTAGCTCGGTTGGAACCGGCGGGTCCGCTACGGGCACGGGCGATGCAGGTTCCGCTTCGTCCGTCGGCACAGGGAGCTCGTCGGCCGGCAACGGGGAGAGCGGAAGCTCCGTCGGCACCGGCTCGAGCCAAGCAGGCTCTTCCCATGACAACAACGGTAAGAAAGGCTGCGCGCCCGGTCAGATGAAGAAAAACGGTACCAGCCACTCCTGCTAACTGCAACGGCCGGCGCCTTTGGACGCCGGCCATCTCCGTTGGAGGCACCAAGATGACTTCTACATTCAGAACTCTTATCGCGACCGCGGCTATGGTCACCGCAAGCTGCGCTGCCGCCGAAGAAATCAAACTAGCCGACG
Source organism: Rhizobium sp. BG4 (assembly GCF_016864575.1). Taxonomy (NCBI): domain Bacteria; kingdom Pseudomonadati; phylum Pseudomonadota; class Alphaproteobacteria; order Hyphomicrobiales; family Rhizobiaceae; genus Rhizobium; species Rhizobium sp. BG4. Next base: position 327,868 of record NZ_CP044127.1, on the reverse strand, counting down.
GTACCAGCTGCACCTTGACTGAGGAACACTCTGGGTCGACCGGTATGTCAACCACAGTGACCGCCGGAAATGGCCAGGTAACGGCGTCAACGACAAGCCGGGGCGGTTCGACGAGTTCCTCTTCTGCGTCAACCTCCTCAGCCGGGTCCGGCAGCGTCAACAGTTACTCGAGCGCGAGCGTAACGCGACCAGACGGAACCGTCATCACAAAGCGCTCGGACGGAACCTGCTCCATCATAAAGCCCGGCAAATAGTAGGAGACGATTATGAAAAGGCCAGAATTATTCAGCGCGATCGCACTCTCATTCCTGTTGGCCACCGTGCATGCGACGGCACAGGACTGCAGCGCGGCAGGAACTGTTGCGACCGGTGGGAGCGCAAGCGCCGGTGGAACGTCGGCCAGTTCGCTTGGCACTGCTGGATCATGTCAGACGGACGGCGGCACAAGCTCATCTGTCGGTTCTGGGGGCAGCGCTACGGCAGACGGCGGAAGGGCGATGAGCAAGACCCACGTGAATGACAATGCAGATCGGCTCAAGGCGCAGACGAAATCCCAAGCTGTCGACAAGGGCAGCTTTAGCAAGTCAAGAACCCAAACCACAACGAATGGCGACACGCTTCAGAGCACGACGCGCACCATGTCGCATGAACCGGGACAGAAGCCCGTCAAGAACACAACGCAGCAGAAGATAGTTCTGCCTGAGCAATAAGCCTAGAAAGGATGATCGAATGAACAACTTGATCTGGCTTGTCGGTGCAGTCGTCATTATCCTGGCCATACTGAGCTTATTGGGACTGCGGTAACACCGCACGCTGAACCTCGGGGCGGCCTTACTTCGGGCGCCCCTCGCCTATTGTGCGAAATCGTACGAAAGCAGAAAGGTGCTGACACCCCGCCCGTCGGCAGATAGGGTACGGCGATAGCTTATCTGCCCATACGGAAGCTGCCCACGTGGAATTTCATACTGTTCTCATTTTGGAGAACGAAGCGTTCATCGCGATGGACATCGAAGAGATCGCCTCATCGCTTGGAGCGAAATCCGTCACAACCTTGGACAACAGAGCTGCGGCGATCACATGGCTCGTGGCGCACAGTCCAGATATTGCAATTGTAGACCCTCTGTTGAACGATGGCGTCTGCAGCGATGTGGCGGCTTTACTATCGGCGAGGGGAGTTCCCTTTGTCGTTTACGCGGGAGCCGAAGTTGTCGGAAAAGGTTCTGAAGCCTTTGCAACGGCTCTGTGGGTTGGGAAACCGGCAACGCCTGAAGCCTTAAGGCAAGCAATGCTCGAGGCAGGCGGCGGACAATCGCTCCGCTGAGGATTCGCGCGGGTTCCCTATATCTCGGTCCACCCCTTAAGGGCTACTCGGATGACCCTGAAGTCGCCGTCGTCAGCACCAGGTGTCGGTAGCACGCAATGGTCCACTCGAGACGCTGGAGTGCTCCCAACGGGAGCCCGGCAATGCTGCCACAGGAGGTGTTGCCCGAACCGTGAAGAGCTCGTGAGGCCGTGCCCCGGCACTGCCGATAAGCCCCGCCGCCGGGCTCCAGCACGAGCACGCTCGGCCGGAGCCTCTCCATGTCTCAGGCAACTGAGTTGGGAGATGCGAAATTCCCCGACGCAGGCGCGGTCTCTTCGAGACCCTCGGTCTGGATGTCTGACGTATCGGCCGACGCGGATGCGTCGGCCGATTCTCCGACAGCAACCCCGAACGTCGCCACCTGCACCATCAACTCCTTGGCCTTCTGTAGCGCGGTCTCATCGTCGAGCTGGCCTGCAGCGACCATCTGTACGACGATGGATTCACCGCCTTCTCCGTTGAACGCCACTCTGAATTTGCCGTCGCTCTGCTCTGAGATGTTCGTACTTGTCACTTCCATATTGTCCTCCTGTTTTTTTGCAATAGTGCAAGATGCTGCCCGATAAAGTGCGATCGCGCCTTTGCAGACGGCTCCGCCCTGTCGGGCGGAGATCACTCAACAGGCGGCGAAGCTTTCCCAAGCTTCAAAGACGGCTCGCGGCCCCACACCCGCAACTTTCCGAGTTCTGATAGAAACTCCGTCGCCGATTTAGGATCACTGAGCGCAATCGTACCCTCATCAAGGGACTGTGAGATACCTGCCTTGTCGAGGAGGGGGAGCGCAGATTGGTCGTAGCCGATATATTTGCAATGCTGGAAGGCGTCTGCAACAAAATCCCGTGCGGTCGCCTCCTTGACAAGGTCATCGATCGCCTGGTGTGAAGCGAGCACGGCGACAGCGTCGAAAAGCACCGAAGGACCGCCATCAATCATATGATGAGCCTTCAACCAGGATCCGTCCGATGCCTTCACCCCGCCGACTTTTGGCGCAATAAGTTCCACGATCGCCTTTTCCTTGCCAGCGGCCTTGATGATTGCCTGAAGCAGCTTCGCATCGGTGCCGTCAGTGACCAGGACTCCGAGCTTTCTACCCTCGAACCGTTTCGGGCCGCGCTTCACGATACTGAGTGCCGGCGAACGATCGAGGTCCTGACGGGTGGGCAGCGCCGCTTCTGCTGGTTTTGGCATCGCCTGGAACCCCAGCTTTTCTGCCACCGTGGATGCGAGGGTTTCGTCGATGTTGAGTAGGTGAGAGACCATCCGCTCCCGGATCGCCAGCGTCTCGACCTTGCTCAGTTCGAACGTTAGCGCCATGGCGATGTGGCGCTGCTCAGCGCCGGTCTGGCTGACGTAGAACTGCCGCGCCTGACTGTAATGATCGGCAAAGCTTTCTGGACGCAGCCGGACCTTCTGTCCCTGCTCCTCCGCCGAAAAATGCCGATATCCGCGCGCCGGCGATTCCCTTGGCCCTTCGTCGAACGAATTCGGCTGATAGTTGGCGCGGCCGCTCGGATTTCGCATCGCCATATGCCCGTCCTGCTGAAAAGTGTGAAACGGGCACTTGGGCGCATTGATAGGCAGATGCGTGAAGTTCGGTCCGCCTAGCCGCTTAAGCTGGGTGTCGAGATATGAGAAGTTTCGACCCTGTAGGAGCGGGTCGTTGCTGAAGTCAATGCCTGGAGGGACGTTCTGCGTCATGAAGGCAACTTGCTCGGTCTCGGCGAAGAAGTTGTCGGGCATGCGGTCCAGTACCAGGCGGCCAATGGGGCGCACCGGAAGAACCTCCTCCGGAATTATCTTTGTCGGGTCGAGGACATCGAATTCGAAGCTGTCGGCAAAGTTCTGGTCGAAGAGCTGCACGGCAAGCTCCCATTCAGGGAAGTTACCTGACTGGATCGACTGCCACAGGTCGCGACGGTGGTAATCGGGGTCGGCGCCATTGATCTTGACCGCTTCGTTCCAAGCAACGGACTGCAGGCCGAGCTTCGGCTTCCAATGGAATTTGACGAAGGTGGACTGCCCGTCTGCATTGACGAAGCGGAATGTATGAACACCGAAACCTTCCATGAAGCGGAACGAGCGTGGGATGGTCCGGTCCGACATGATCCACATCACCATGTGCATGCTCTCGGGCGTCAGGCTGATAAAATCCCAGAAAGTGTCGTGAGCGGTCTGCGCCTGGGGAAAAGCACGATCCGGTTCCTGCTTTGCAGCATGAACCATATCGGGAAACTTAATTGCATCCTGGATGAAGAACACCGGAATATTGTTTCCGACCAGGTCCCAGTTGCCCTCTTTTGTGTACATCTTGACGGCGAAGCCACGTACATCGCGGGCAAGGTCCGCGGAACCCTTATTGCCGGCGACAGTCGAGAACCGGACAAAAACCGGAGTCTTTTCTCCAGCGCGCTGAAAGAGGTCGGCGCGCGTGATATCAGCGAGCGACTCATAAGTTTCGAAAAAGCCGTGGGCACCATAACCACGTGCGTGGACGACACGTTCGGGAATCCTCTCATGGTCGAAATGGAAGATTTTTTCCCGGAAATGGAAATCGTCGACCAAAAGCGGCCCCCGCGCTCCGACCCGCAGGGAATTCTGATCATCGGCGACGGGAGCGCCCTGCGAGGTCGTCAGCACATCATGACCGTCCTCAGCGAACTGGTGAAGCTCGCCACCGGCTCCGCGATGAAGCTGTTGGTCATGAATGGTCACGGTTGATCCTGAACGGTCGGTTTTCGTGGCGCGCTTGGCCATAGGGTGGTCCTTCGAAAGATGAGCAAATTGGTGGGCCATCTTGAAAGACGGCCCTCGAGGCAATCACTTGGCCGAGGCTGTGCCCATAGCCTTGACATTCGCCTGCGACCCGGCGAGCGCGGTCAGCTTTTCGTCGGTGGCCACTTCCTCCGCGAGGTTTGCTTCAAGGAGCGCAACGGCGTCCTTCAAGCCGAGCTGATTGGCCCATGCAATCAGGGTGCCGTAGCGGGCGATTTCGTAGTGCTCGACTGCCTGGGCCGATGAAATGAGCCCGGCATCGAGGGCGTCAGAACCGTTGTATTCCTCGATAATCTCTTCACCTTCGGCAATAATTCCTTGGATCGCTTCGCAGGTCTTGCCGCGGGCGGACTTGCCGAGAAATTCGAACACCTGTTCAAGCCGCTCGATTTGGCCTTGAGTTTCATCGCGATGGTGCAGAAATCCGGACTTTCCTTCTTCCGACTGAGCGGCCCGCGCCATTTTCGGCAATGCTTTCAGAATCTGCTTTTCGGCGAAATAAATATCCTTCAACGTGTCGAGAAAAAGGTCGTCGAGGGTCTTTGTCTTTGCCATTGTTAGTCCTCCAGAACTGGCTTCCGCGGCCGCAATCGCCCCGGCCTGAGATTTCGCAGCACCAAACGGCACAGCGCTTCCACAATGTTTGCTCGCTGACGTTGTTCCGGTACTGAAGCGTACAAAGGAATGGAAAGGTGCAGCCAAATACACATGATCTGAGCGCGACAGCGCCACCTCACGTGGCAAACACGCCAATTATTGGTGACGCGCTGCTGCACGAAGACAAACAATGGCGCACGCGAGGCACGCCGGGGGGGCCTTGGCATCAAAAGCTAGTTGGCGGCCTCGATCCGGCTGCCACACAGGAAAGGGGCGGGAGATCGCGATTTTCCGCGTAGAGGCCGCCAAGGCGGCCGGTGCGGCGCTGGATGGGGACTGGTACCGGTCGCCCGGGCGACAGAAACAGCGGCGGCTCTCCGCTGAATTGTCGCTGGGCTCGCAGACACCGCTTTGCTCTTCGTCTTTTGCCTGATGCTTTCGGCGCCGTGCGGAACTATCTGCCTCCGGCAGCGTAGATGTACGAACATCGGCATTGGCAGTGGAACGGCCGACGGAGACATGAAATGACAGACAGCAAAGTCCGACCAACTCTTATAGCTGAATGCGCCCGCCTGGGAGAAACCGTGCCGCGGGCGGTGATCGATAGAGCGACCGCCTCAGTCGGAATACCGCCCGAGCCGGGCTTTAACGCGGGGAGGAAATTGACATCATTCGAAAGCGGCTGGAAGACCTGCGTCAGCAGCTTAACGCCGCTTCTGATATGGTAAGAGGTGGCGCTCGTCAGGGAGCGCGGCAAGCGGAAGCGGGGGTAAAGCTTTACCCGATGTCTAGCCTTTTGGCCGCAGCCGCAGCAACGGCAGCATTGACGCTCGCAATCGTCGGCCTATCCCCTAGATCGCGCCGCTCGCGTTACGAGAGAGTCTTTGACGATTTACGCGGCCTTTATGACAGCGCTTTTGAACGTCTGTAGCCGAAGTATATTCGGACAGGCGAGACTGCCTGTGTCAAGCAGGGTCGCACCTCCTCAGCATCATCTTTCGGGCTTCTTGGCGTTTCTTGCCGTGAAGATCGATGTGACGTTCGAACCGAAAACCGCGCGAGCGATGGAAGCGTCCTCTAAATCGGACGTTCGGCGTCTCTGTCGCTCCCGAAGGAGCTCCTGGCGCGGCTGGAAGAATGCCGGCCTGTCAAGCGGTGACAGCCCGAATTCTCGTTCGATACGATCAGCCAATTCGAATGCCGCAAGCCCGAGTCGGACGTACTCGCTATTCCGCTTTTCGAAATATTTCTCGTCTGACGTCTGCGTTTGGAGATGATCCAGTGCGTGACTGACGTTTCGCGTTGAATTGGGCATTCTGATGAGAGCTTCTTCCAAATCCGTCCCGAGGATAGACCAATCTATATCCGCGGGAAGTGCGAAAATCGGTTCGTCAGTATGCATGAAGTAGTGCTCCGGATCGTCCTCATCGAACTCCGGCTTGTCGAAGGCAGCCGCGTGGCACGCGATTGCAAAATCATCCAAGAGAAGCAGAGCGCGCAATGCTGTACGCGCCGCAGCAATTGGTGGGCGACCCCAGTTCCAGCCCCCTAGCGCCACTAGCCCGACAGCTATAACCGCAACCAGCGAAGCTCCCGTCAGGAAACCGACAATCAGACCCGAGATTGGAGACGCGAGACTTTCCAAAGAATCCTACCTATTTTTCCTCAACGATGCATCTGCCCTCTTATCACGAGAGTAGCATGAGTCGGCGAGATGGTCAGTTTGCAACTCAGACATCTGGACAGCAAGGCGGTAGAGCCCCGGGTACGGGATCGCACCAAGCTGGGGCGACGAGGCAAAGGGATGTCATCCCGGACAATCTCTGCCGGCAGAGGCCGGCCCAAGCCTTGTCGCGTTGTCCTCGCCAGGCTGCAAAATTTCCGTCTGCATCACCAAGCAGTCAACGCCGCTTCAGTAAACGCCCCAGAACGAAAGGCCTCAATCTCGATCGAGATGTCCTTCCGCCGCCTTGTGAAGATATTGGGCGCAGATCAGCCATCCCTTGAGTGGTCGCAAAAGCGACATGCATGCCGCAACGGTCAGCGGCAACGTTGACAGCAAGTGCACCCAAATTGGCGGGTTAAAGCTGAACTGAAGCCAAAGCGCAAAACCGAGCGCGGGAACTGCAACAACGCTCATGGCAAAGAACGCGGGGCCGTCGGCGGGGTCTGCGAAATCGTAATCGAGCCCGCAGATTTCGCATGACGGTGCAAGCGACAGGTAACCGCGAAAAAGGTGGCCGCGTTGGCAGCGTGGGCATAACCCCCTCAAGCCCGCATAGATCGATATGGTTGCTATGTCACGATCTGGTTCCATGACCTTCGCCTTTGCTAACGCAAACGAACCGCAGTTGACGGCGATGGTTCCAGCCAGACCAAACGTGAACCAAGACGCTAGTCTATCCGTATGACGTCACGAAACCTGATGACGTCCAGTACGCTTCCCTTCTCGTCAGCGATTTCGAACGACAACCCGTCGATCGGCTGATTATGCAAAACCATTTCGGCAACCATTTCTCGTGCGGCGCGCCGCGCTTCGCATCTCGCGTGGTCTAGGGAGGGCAAATCCATACCTTCTGCGTCCGTTTCCCGCTCCCGGTCGGAGCTGATATTGAAATAAAACATCATCTTGCCACCTCAGGCTCAATAACGGTGAGGGGCCCTTTGCTGTTCCATAAGCTAGCACCTGATCGCGGACACAGTCTCGCTCAGTCAACAGCAGCGCGGACAACAGCTACCGGCAACACTCCTTTCGATCCGTATGGAGCGCCTGCGGTGTCTACGGACATCCGCGCCATGTGAGACCTAGGTCAACCGGGGGATCAGAGATCCTTCTTGATGCTCAATCGAAGCGCAGCAAAAACAAAATGCGTCGCGCTCGCGCGCGACGCATTGTCTTCATGGGTAGCAACATGAAGGTCGCTCTTTCGGGCCAGACCATCTCGGCTTGCACCAACGAGGGGCAGACTGAGTGACACACCGTAACCACGCTGGCGATCAATGGTTCCCGAGCGAAAGACTTCTTCTGATCCGCGACGTCTACCTTGATCATGTTGTGCTGCATCGATCTTAGGTCTTCGTGCGATCCCATCGCAAAGCCGATGTGGCGACCTTGCCGGACCGCAGGGGCCAACGTCGCATTGTAACAATCGGACGTAAGCGCCGAGATAGGCAAGGCAGCTCGAAGATGAACCCGGCGTTACCCACGGTAACGCCGGGTTGTGAATTACTTGTTCAGATCTGTTGCCATCTTGAGGTGATGCTCGAGTGCAGGGCGCGTTTTGGCTGCCCAGGCCTTCAGTTCGGGGTTGTCACCTTCCTCCCCATATCGCTTGAAGAGATCGACGGCATCTTCGTGCACATCCTGCTGATCAGCGTGATACTGCTTCGTGAAATCGTCGCCGTTAAGTTTCTTGAGGTCATCGAGCATGCTTTGCTGTGCCGAACTCATTGCAGCTGGGATGGTGGCCTTCACCTTTCCTCCAGAAACGAGTGCCTTCAACTCGTCCGACGTCTTTGTGTGATCAGCTACCATCTGCTGCGCAAAACTCTTGGTCGCAGCATCCTGTGACTTTTCGGCGGCGAGTTTGCTGGATTCAATTTCGAACATGTCGCTCCCTGCGGCTTCGGTGACGAAGTCTTCGGTTTTGGGGGCGACACCCATTACTGAATTGACGCCCGTCTTTTCTGCTGCCGACTGGGCGAGGACGGGCGAGGCGAACAGGACAGAAAGTCCGGCAATGGCGAGGGCGTGCTTCATCATTTGCTCCTATGTGTCGATATAGCAGTAGCCAAACTTCGAAATGGATCATCTGTTCCAAGGGTCAGCGGTTTCGTGCAGTCAGACAGCCCAGCATATCTCGATTGATCGGAGCAACCTGCGCCGTTGCAGGTTCAAGGCCCATGCGGCCACCTGCGGAAGCGAGGAGCGCGAGCCGAGGACTGCGCACCCTCCGGCTTCAATATCTACGCCCCTTGGGAGGGTCGCGCATATAAACTGTTGAGAGCCTTGCATGGCACGGGGCCGCATACGGGAGGATAGAATGGATACGCCTTCGATCGTTGGCTATTGCGCATCCGCGTGTTCGGTCATTAGCTTTGTGCCCCAGGCCGCAAAGGTCATCCGCACGAGAGACACCGCGGCGATTTCGGGGTGGATGTACGCTCTGACAGTTACCGGTTTCGCGCTGTGGACGGGCTTCGGTGTCCTTCGCGGCGAGCTTCCAATCATTCTGACCAATTCGATTTGCTTCTGCCTATCTGCATTCATCCTGACCATCAAGATGATCGGGCATCGGTAACATGCAGGTTTCGTCGGTAAAGCATCATGATGTGTTCGCGAGAAAGGGGAGTTTCGCCGGCTGGCCCGCAAACTACGGCATGTGGTTGTGGGAGAGGGAAGCTCTTGTCATTTTTGCGGTTGGAGTTCTTGGAGACCAAGGCAGGCTACATGCTCGCGACAAGCATAGCGACTGCCTGCCAGTTCAGAGCCGGAGCCTCGACGGAGGTAGGACATGGCGATCGGAACCTTTCTGCGGGATCGTGCCCGGCGGCCGCAGCCTGTCGGCGAACGAACATGTGGATCAATCACTCCGGTCCGGTCCAAGGATAGACCTACTCCCGTCAAGCAGCCAGTCGTCCAGAATCGATTTCCAGGATCCGGAAGTCGTATTCATGGCAGCCCGCACAGGCATCGATGGAGGCGCTGAAAGCTGGTTCTATGTCAGCCGCGACAGGGGACGAACGTGGAGTGGGCCTCACGCCTTTACTGGCCTGCATCAAACCGGGGTTGCGGCCCGAACTGATCTGATCGCGATCGACCGCAATCATGCACTGTTCATGCTTAGCCGTTCCAAGAGAGACGGCAACGAAGGGCAGTGCATGTGCGTTGAGACGATCGATGGAGGGTTAAGCTTTTCTTGGAAAAGCGATCTTCCATTCGATGGTGACGGCTATGCCATCATGCCCACAAGCGTACTGCCAGATCGTTCCGTTTTGACTGTCGTTCGACGCGGCCGCGGTATCGAGGAGGGCGGATGGCTTGAGGCCTTTCGGTCAATGGACTACGGAAAGACTTGGGAGCCGCTGGGGGTAGCACTGGGCCTGGCGGTAATCCTGGCGCCTTGGTCGCGATAGGCAGCGGTGAATATGCCTTGCTCTATGGCTACAGGGGCAGCCCCGCCGGCATAAGAATGAAGCGCACGACGAATGGCACGCATTGGTCGGTGGAAAGCATTATCCGGTCGGATGGCCTGCTGCCTGATCTCGGTTATCCTCGTGCGGTAAGCCGACAGGATGGCAGCGTACTGACCGCTTACTATATGAATCGCGGCGAAGAACGCTTCATATCGTCTTCAACGATTTTCCTTGCCTAAGACCGGGGCGGGTCGTATCGGCGGACACCGGCGCCGGTTGAACAGTCGGAGCGGTCATCGATTGGTGCGGTGAGAGGCGACAAGTATTGGTTTGAGCGCGCGCGGCGCTGTTTTGTGGAACCAAAGCATCCTGATCGCCGTTGCAGCGCAAACAGGAATGGTTGGCGCGATGACGGGCAGGCAGATATTGACGTACATGCTGATCATAGTTGGTATCAGCGCCGCCGCGTACCTTCTATACGAGACATTCAGCGAATACTCGTTGCGGGAGGTCATCGGTTCCGTTCGAGAGATTCCTGCTCAGAACCTCGCCCTGGCGATGCTCTTTGCCTTCGGTTCATATATTTGCCTGACCGGTTTCGACTGGGCAGGCGTCCGTCATGTTCACAGCGACCTTCCTTACCCGAAGATCGGCTTGGCATCCTTCATCGCGCTGTCGATTGGCCAAAGCGTCGGCTTTTCGGGGCTTAGCAGCGGCGCACTGCGATACCGGTACTACGCGCGTTGGGGATTGAGCACCGAGGATGTCGCCAAAATCGTTCTCCTGTCGGGCGTTACAGTCGGTGTCGGCATGGCAATGCTATCCGGCATCGTTTTGACATTGAACCCTGCAGACGCCAGTGCGGTGCTCGGTCTCAGTGAAGCAGCGGTGAGATCGATTGGCATTGCAAGTATAGTCGCGGTGGCGGCATATCTCCTGCTTGCTTCCTTTCTAAGGACCCCGCTGCACATCCGCTCATGGACATTCCAGATGCCGACGCTACGGATTGCCGCCCTCCAAGTGATCGTCGGGACAGTCAACTTTGCACTGGTCTCCGCATGTTTGCGCGAAGTGATGGCAGTGGGCGGCGATGTCAGCTATCTCAAGGCCGCGACCGCCTTCACCTTGGCTAATATCGCTATTCTCGCCACGCACGCTCCAGGCGGCCTCGGCGTCCTGGAGGCCACAGTCACCCATGTAATGGGAGACCAGGCCTCAATTGGATCACTTGTCGCCTTCCGCGCGATCTATTTCTTCATTCCTTTTTTCATTGGTCTTCCTCTGTCGCTGATTACTGAAGCAGTCTTTCGCGCCAACAAGAGAAATCGAAGCCCGGTGATAGCAGAAATCGAGCGCGCGTCGGCCTGACTGTATTATTCCGACGCCATGCTGGCCTTACGCGCGCGACAGTCGACTCGCTTCGAACCGAGCCAGATTAACCGGTCGCAAACACCGTCACTTTGAAGACTTTGCCAGTCGGTCCGCGAGGTCAGAGGCACTGCGATCCAAAAAGCGGTCGCTGACCCCGCCGCAAACCGGGCATAGAACGAACGCGAAATCTGGTCTTACTGTGCAACCGCTCTGACTTCGATGCTGGAGAGTGCCTCAGTCAAGCCATCATTAGCAGGTTGCTTTTTGGCGCATGAGAGATACCCATTTTGAAATTCAAATGTGCCGGTCTGCTTCAATGTCCGACCGAGGTAGTTCATCACCTCCTCGCGCCGGCTGATACGAGGGTCGGTGATCGGGATCGTTATATCCTGATCGTATACAACGACCGTTTAAGGAATTGTCGTGCCTATCTGCGGTTGCCGAAACCCAGAGGCGCCCGACATGCGGATAGTCCGGTTGATATTCGGCCGGGTAGGCGTGATTGGTAACGTTGCTGTTCGCCTCGCTCAGGCCGGTCAGTACGTTGATCATGACACTCTCTGGAGCAGCCTCGTCTTCGCATCGACAGGTGCGCCGGTCAGATAGATGGTCTCCTCGCGGCTGCCGTCGCTCGTTTTAGTCCGGCCGAGATCGATGGCGATCGACGGGAGAAGAAGCGCCTCGGGCGCCGGCCAGGGGAGGGGGCTTGCCGTCGCGGCCAGTGCCCAGGCTTGAAGATAGGACAGATCCGAGGTGAGAGCCCTCAGCGAATTGGCGCCCATGCCTTCGTTGACGAGATGACGAAGGGTTTCGACGTCCTGGTCGGTCAGTAGCTCTGCGGGCTCGTCGCGCCGCTCGATCGGCAGGACCGCGGCGATCGTATCGAGCTCGCTGGCTCGGCGATCGACGGCACTCATCTCGGCATTCCGTTTTCGTCGTAGAACTCGTCGTGGTTTGAGCTGGCGCCGGGCGGCGCGCTGGCGCGCCCTTCCGCTGCGAGCGCCCGGAGGTCATCCATGGTTCCTGCGGCCTTCGGGATCGCGGTCAGCTCCGCGATCGGTATGCCGCCCCGGCAGATCACGAAGACCTCACCACGCAGCGTGCGTTCAATCAGTTCGTTAAACCGCTCGGTAGCCTCGTTCACATCAAATAGGATAGGCATTCATCTTTCCCCTGTCCGAAACGTGACATAAATACTGGAGCGACCACGGGGGTGCCGGCTAACCGGTAACTCGAGTTGCGTGGACCGCCACCGCCCGGGATTACAAAACTTCCGTAAATTCCGTATATTCCGTAAAAAGGCAGTTCTCACATGACTTCTACAGTTACGGCGGCCACGGTCTCGAAAAATTTCGGCGCCTATCAGGATGCCGCCGTCCGTGACCCGGTGATCATCACCAAAAACGGGCGCCCGAAAACGGTCCTGATCGCTTACGAAGATTACCTGCGGCTGACGAAACGCGAACGGCGCGTCGAACTGACCTCCGCCATTGGCGACGACGACCTTGCTGCGATCGAAGCGTCCGAGATGGATGAGGCGCTCGATCATCTCAATGCTGAGGTCCTGACGGGCAAGCATGCTGCCGACTGAACCAAAAGTCGGCTGGCTCTTTCGCTACTCGTACCTCTGGCATTGGCAGTTTCTCGAAGGTCGCGAAGAGGGCGACAAGGATCGGCCGGTGCTTGTGTTGGCGATGGTTGCGCATGTTGACGACGGCAGACCGGCCGTGCGGGTACTCCGATTTTCCATACCCCACCATCCAACCCTGCGGACGCAATCGAAATTCCGCTGGCAACCAAACAGCGCCTGGGCCTCGATGACGACCGCTCCTGGATCGTCTTGACCGAAAGCAACCGGTTTGTTTGGCCAGGACCGAATATCCGGCCGCTCAACACTAACACGGGCTACCACGGCCCTTTGCCTCCCGCGCTGTTTGCCGAGGTCAAACGCCGGTTCGTCGAGTTGGCCCGCGCCCAACGTCACCAAGCGGCCGCGCGTAGCGAATAGCTGATTCAGCTTCAATGTTCGATCCCCGGGGCTGTCGAGGCGGCCCGGCGCGTCTCTGCGCCGGCGCGATCTTCAGCGATTTGCGACACGCAAAAAGCCGAGCAATTGCAGCGCTCGCAGGCGCGCCTCGAAAGCAATCACCATCGATAAGGGATACTTATCGATGGTAGACAGTTCCGTTCAATACGCTCATAGCCGACCCCAGGCTTTGTGAATGAGGCCCTGGATTTCGAAATTGACCGCATCCATACATTGACGGCACGATCGTAGGTTTCGCGTGTGAAATTCGAACGATCTAGTTCATAAAGTGTGCGCTTTGCCAGTCCGGCGTCAGAGATGGCTATGGTGTTCACCATCGGGCTGGTGAGCATCTCCTCTACCAGGAGCGATTGCATGAAACCCATCATCTGGACTTGTGGCACGTCGGATGGCTCATAGCCGGTGATCAGATAGCGCAGCCAGTCCATCTTGACGTTCGCCCCTGCCCGCTTGATTGTCTTCTTCCCTTATCGAACTGATCTCGGCACTTTAGGCTTTTGAATTTTGCTTGTCGCGCGTCCCGGTAAAAGAAGGGCTACAAGGAAAAGCTATCTTGCGCCACCCCACTCCCTCCACATTCCGAGAAAGGTATGCGCAGATCGGTCCGGCCTCAGGATCGGCAATCATCTAGATGGCGCACCCAGATGGCGTTTTTCGACGATCTGAACGGGTGATGCCCCATGTCCTTTTTGAATGACCATTTCCTGAAGCTTTGGTATATCCAGTCCGCAAAGCAGCCGCGGCCGTGGCAGTACCTAATGCGTCAGGAGGCGTGCATGCTCAACCAAAACATCGATCCTGCGCTTACCAGCGCATGCGATCTTGAGCCCATCCACATCCCGGGGGCAATACAAGCCCATGGCCTCATGCTGGTGTGCGACGCCTCTATGACGTGTATCGGCGTAGCAGGACGGCCCGAAAGGTTTCTTGCGTCTCCCGCGCTCGGTAAATCTCTATCCGAGGTTTTGGGTTTAGATTTAGAGGGGCTCGCCCATAAGCTCCGCGCCGGCGCTCTTTCGGTTCTCGGTCGCATCGAGGCGCCTTGCGGGCCACTCAATGCCGTGGCTTACCGGTCTGGAAACTATCTGGTTGTGGAACTTGATCGAGCAGAACGAGATACCGTACAGGCAGTGCCGTTCCTGGTCGAACTGGACGCCGCTTCCTCAGCCTTCGAGAAGACCAGCAAACTCGAGGAACTCTGCAAGGCCGCCGCTCAAGTCTTTCGGGAGATGACTGGTTTTGGACGCGTGATGGTCTACCAGTTTGTCGACGATGATGCCGGCGTGGTTGTCGGGGAAAGCATCGACAAGGATTCATCGAGTTTCATGAACCATTACTTCCCTGCTTCCGATATTCCCAGACAAGCGAGGGCACTTTATGTTCGCAACCGCGTCAGGGTTATTCCCGATGTCTCTTACGAACCACAGCCCATTCACTCGATCACAACGGACTTACGCGAACTCGATTTGAGCGATTCGACGCTACGAAGCGTATCTCCAGTCCATCTGCAGTATCTGCGCAACATGGGGGTTGCTGCCTCTGCATCCTTCTCAATTATTAAGGACGGGGTTCTCTGGGGGCTGATTGCCTGCCATCATCACGAACCGCGCGAAATTCCGTTGGCCGTGAGGATGGGCGGACAAGCGCTGTCCAACGCGCTGGCCAGGCAAATCCGCGCCAAGGAAGAGGCGGCCCAGTATCGCGAGCGCATTCGAAGCCGCTCGCAGGAAGATACAGTGATCTCCCTTCTTGGTAGTGATCGATCACTTGAAGACTTCTTCAGTGACGGTGGCGCGGAAATCGCCCGTCTTCTCGCGGCCGACGGATTTGCCGCGGTCCAGGGAACCGAGCTCTTTACCTATGGAGCTTGTCCGGATCCGATCGACGTGCGCGAGATCGCGAGCTACGCGCGCGTGCCGGCCGCCACGCAGCCGATCGCAACTGCAAGTCTGTCTCGCCTTTTCGAGGCGGCCATCGCATACCGGGATCGCGCCAGCGGCCTTCTTGCGGTGACGATGTCGACGGAAGTCCCGACAATTCTCATGTGGTTTCGGGCCGAACACGTGGAGGTTCTAAAGTGGGCCGGGAACCCGCATAAGGACGTGCCACTGGAAGCCGGTGCAACGCTGACACCGCGCGCGTCCTTCGAGGAATGGTCCGAGAGCGTCCGGGGAAGGGCGAGGCCGTGGAGTCACGCTGAAGAGGACGTTGCGTCGCGCATTGTCAAGCTTATGCTGGAGCATCGGAATAACCACCGCCTCCGCGAGCTCAATCGCGAGCTGACAACCACTTTGAAGGAAAATGAAAGCCTCCTCGTTCAAAAAGACTTCCTCATGAAGGAAGTCAATCACCGAGTACAGAATTCGCTGCAACTCGTATCAGCATTTCTAGGCATGCAAGGCCGTGCGACCGTTAACGACGAGGTCCGCGTCAGCTTGAACGAGGCTCAGAACCGTTTGAATGCGGTCGCTCTCGTGCATCGTCGGCTTTACCAGGACGGCAGCCTGGAAATCGTCGACCTCTCACGCTATCTCGAGAATCTCTTATCTGACATGTCCACAACGATGGACAGGAAATGGTCAGAAAGCCTCGATGTAGATTTGTCACCCATTCTGGTCTCTACCGATCGCGCAGTCAACATTGGCCTCGTGTTGACGGAACTTGTCATCAATGCACAAAAATATGCCTACGGCGGCGACGCGGGGCCGTTGCTGATCAAACTTGAACAGCACCGGAATTCGTTGCGTCTCATTGTCGCCGACCGCGGGAAGGGCAAGTTACCCAAGGGGAGGAGTGGCTTTGGAACCCGCATGCTTGCTGCGATCATTGATCGCCTTCAAGGGAGCATTGACGAGGAGCCAAATGGTCCAGGGCTGCGCGTTGTGGTGACTGCCCCGGTCAGGGCTCCTTGACAGACATTCAACCGGCGCGATGGATGTCTAAAAACTAGCCGTGCCCCTCGGACGTCCTGGTTGCACCTTGGCTCGGCGTTGAAGGCGCCCGGGTCGAACTTGGGAAGGTCGGGCTTGCATCCGAAGTTTTCTTGGAGCCGGTCCGTTCAACAACCGGTCGAGCTCGCGACACCTCGCATGGTAAAAAGGCCGAATCGGGGTGGACAATTCGCGCCCTTCCATGCGGCAGCTTGCCGGACAAACTCGATCATCGGTCACAAAAAGCAGCAACCATAGTTACAGCGAACAAAATTTTGATCCAGGCGTGACTGGGCACGTACATGCAAGTGGGAAGCGCCGGTGAGAAACAACGATGTTTGCAGGAACGGCATTAAAGCGTATGCCTCGCGTGCACGTGAGGAAGCAGAGCATGGAAGGCCAGGAGCCTGAAAACGATCAGACGAGATTGAAAAGACTGCTGGAGGCGGTGGCGCAGACGCGCGATCCTGCAGCATTTGAGGAGCTTTATAAGCATATTTACCCTCGGTTGCGATCGCATATGCGACGGCTCGCCAAGGATTTCGTGATTGCCGACGAGCTCGCCCAGGAGGTTATGCTTGCGGTATGGCGTAAAGCTGAACAGTACGATCCCGCGCGGGGTCAGGTATCGACTTGGGTCTTTAGGATTGCTCGCAACCTCTATATCGACTCTCTTAGGCGCCGGATGCCTGAGTTGGACGAGAATGATCCTGCCTTCGTCCCGCAAGAGGAGATTGCGGCCGATCGAGCGATTATTAATGCTCAGGACGCGCAGGCGTTGACCAGAGCACTTGGGTCTCTAAAGGATGAGCACCTTGAAGTCCTGCGGCTTTCATATTTCGAGGAAATGCCGCACTCCGCGATTTCTTCATTGCTAGGTATCCCGCTAGGGACAGTGAAATCAAGAATTCGAATGGCATGCGAGAAACTAAGATGGGCACTACAGCAGAGCCGATAATCCGACATCATCTCGAAGACGAGATGCTTATGCTCTATGCCGCCGGCAGGCTGTCCGAAGGCTGGAGTGTTGCTGTTGCGACACACCTTGCGCTTTGTCCCTCATGCCGTGGCCGCGTTGGGGTCTATGAGGCGATAGGCGGACACTTTCTGGACAATGAAGAGCCTATTGAGGACGATGATGCGGTTGCTGAGAGCTGGTCACGCCTAAAAAGCCGTATCGAAAATGAAGAGTTTCCCAACGTTGTGACACTTCGCCGGCCGGCAGGTGACAGGTTGCTACCGCAACCGCTTCGATCGTATGTCGATCGCGCTGGAGGGCTTAAATGGAAGACGCTGGGAACGGGCGGCGCCGCGCAGATGATCGTCCCAACCGAAGATAAAAGTACAACCGTGCGTCTGCTTCGTATCCCTGCAGGCCTGCCGGTCCCGGAGCATACGCATCGTGGCGACGAGCTCACTCTTGTGCTTGCTGGAAGTTTCTCGGACCAATTTGCGACGTTTAGACGTGGCGATGTGGAAATGGCTGATCCCGATGTGTTGCACACTCCGCGAGCCGGGCATGGACAAGACTGCATTTGCCTGGCGGTTACCGACGCACCACTGAAGTTTTCGAGCAGGCTACTGCGCTTGCTGCAGCCCCTCTTGGGTATCTAGACTAGCTCTATCGAACCAGTTGGAGTTCGGGCGGGAGCAATTCGAAAGGCGCGGCTGCATTTCGAAGACAGATTGCCAGGTTGGCCAATTTGTCTTCAGCAATAGCGGGTCTCCCGTGAAGGTTTCGCCGTTTGGAGGCGACAATCACGTGGTTCGGAACGAAGACCACTCGGCTGGCGTTCTGTCACATAAGTCGCAATTTCCCCCAGGAGCAAAGTGATGACGACAGCCACCCCTGTGCGCTACTCAGCGGATCTCGAACAGATCAACCCTAACGAGCAGGAAGTGGTCTCCGGTCTTAATGACGCCTTCGACGTCATTCTGAAACGGACTGCTGAGGACTATGGCCACGCCGTCCGGTCCGTGCATGCAAAGGCACACGGAATCCTTAAAGCCAAGATGATTGTCAGGGACAACCTACCTGCCGAACTCGCCCAGGGCCTTTTCTCGCGTTCGGGCAACTACGACGTCTATATGCGGATGTCGACGAATGCCGGCGACATTCTGCCCGACGCGATTGCACTTCCGCGCGGACTCGCCATGAAAGTCGTCGGCGTCGAAGGCCCGAGGCTTTCCGATGCGGCCGGCTCGACCCAGGACTTCGTGATGGTCAACGGTCCGGTTTTCCAGGCGCCGAATGCGGAAAAATTCCTCGGCAATCTGAAGATGCTCGCCAAGATAACAGACCGGATGGAAGGGACAAAGGAGGTACTCTCTAGCGTTCTCCAGACGGTCAATAAGGGTCTTGAGGCGGTCGGCATATCCAGCCCGGCCGTGCAGTCGCTCGGAGGTGCTCCGAATGTCGATCCGCTTGGCGAGACCTATTTCAGCGTTACGCCGTTTCGGTACGGCGACTATGTCGCTAAATTCCGGCTGAAGCCCGTATCGGTCGGCCTCACGGAATTGATGGGCCGCGAGATCGATACCAGCGTGAGCGAAAATGCTATCCGCGAGACGGTCCAGGCGGAGATGCGAGATATTCGCGCGCAATGGGAATTTCAGGTTCAGCTCTGTCGCAACATTGAAGATCAACCGATCGAAGACCCGACCGTCGAGTGGGACGAGACGGATGCGCCCTTCGTCACGGTCGCGATCGTTAGCGCCGGGCCGCAGGATAGCTGGAGCGACGAGAAAGTCGATGAGGTCGATGAGCGGATGCGCTTCAGCGTCTGGACGGGCTTGGCCGCCCACCAGCCGCTCGGCAACATCAATCGCGCGCGCAAGGCGCCTTACGAACATTCCGCCCAGTTCCGGCAGGGGTTCAACCGCTGTCCGATCCACGAGCCACGTTGAGCTTATTTCTAATTCGGGTCGCGCACATCGAAAGACCGGAGATACCAGCCATCCGCCAGATTGACGTTCGCGACCGGCTGCAAGGTGAGCAGACTCGCCCGGGCTTCAGGCCAAGCAGCAATCCGCCAACTCTGAAGAAGCAGAAATCCTCGCTCACGGCGCCCCAACCGTTCGCATTTTATTAAACATGTCGGCAAATACTCCGCTTCGAGGGGCAATCTAAATGTGGATACGCGAGTTCCTCTCGTGACCACGGAGCGGAGACTGCCATGTACCAACCTACGGTTCTCATCGTCGATGATGAATTCCTGATTCGGATGATGCTCGCCGACACCCTTCTCGACGAGGGCTACGATGTGGTCGAGGCTGCCAACGTCCTTGAAGCCGTGGCCGTCCTCGGACAACGGAAGATCGACGCCGTCATCACGGACGTCGACATGCCGGGCGGCCTGAGCGGTCTCGATCTCGCAAGGATGATTTCGACGAGCCACATGAACGTACCCGTCATCGTCGCTTCGGGCGGACATCGGCTCCAATCTGAAGAACTCCCCGGCGACACCGTATTCATACCTAAGCCATACGGCCTGGACGTCATTGCGGCTTTGGTCGGGGACATGACCGTGGGCACGGTACATAAGCTCGTGGGCTAGCAAGGGCACCGATCCTACTTGTCGGGAAGCCGACGTTCAGATCGCGTTGCGGTAGAACAGTTGTCCGTTACGGCCGCCGGGACAAACCCTTAATCGACGCATTACACCTCCTCCCGCGCAAAGAAGACTGTAGGAAGTCATGCAAAATGTCCGCAGCATTTTGAAAAAACACAATGAAAATACGGAAAATGGGAACCCATTCCTATCTGACCTGAAACGCATTCGTAAAATGTTCTAATGCCTAACGCGCAGAAATTGCTTAAATATTACCTGGTGCTTATGGAATGCGTTGCTATTGGCTTTCCCGGCACGATGTAATGCCAGTCGACTTTGTGATCCTTCGACCAGGCGAGGATCGCATTCGAGGTGAATTCCGTGCCGTAGCACATCGGGAATCTTGCTCTGACAGAGCCGGCGGCGCGCGTAGCCGTGTGTAGCGGAGCGCGCCGCCGGCGGTGGTCATGGCCGGTCAACAGGTCTCTAAAGTGAAGTTGTCGAGGCAACACTTTGGAGGCGACAAGCCATGACCAAATATCTTTCTACTCCCACAAACGCCGTGCTGGTAGCGATTGATATGTCGAAGCACCGTCAGGAGGTCCTTATCGAGCGGCCCGAAGGTGGCCGGCGCCGGCGTATGTCGGTGATGGCGACCAAGGATGACTATGATCGCACAGCCGCTCACCAGTCCCTGGATTGCCCGCCAAGCCTCGTCGAAAGGGGGCAGCCTGAGGAGCTGCCCCGCGCTTTTATCGCATCGACTTGAATGCCGCCCGTAGTTCTTCGGCGAACAGCTGCGGCTGTTCCCAGGCGGCGAAATGTCCACCCTTGGCGGCCTGATTGTAGTAGACCAGCGTCGGGTATGCCTGCTTGCTCCAACTTTCCGGTGCCTTGTAAATTTCCTTGGGAAAGGCCGTGATGGCAACCGGCACCTTGATGTCCCTGGTCTTCTGGGTCTCGGAGCTGAAGTTGTTGTTGTTGTTTTCCCAGTAGAAGCGGGACGACGATGCGCCGACGTTGTTGAGCCAATAGAGGGTGATGTCGTTGAGCATGTCGTCGCGAGATAGCACGCGTTCCGGCACCCCATCGCTATCGCTCCACTGAGCGAATTTTTCATAGATGAAAGACGCCAGACCAGCCGGCGAGTCAGACAGCGAGTATCCGATGGTCTGCGGACGGGTGACCATCATTGCGCCGTATGCAGCGTTCCTGCCAAAGAAAGTGCTCAGGGACTGGTAAGCCTCCTTTTCGTCGGGCGCGAGGGAGGCCGGTGCGGGGTCGCCTGCGTTGATGCCCTTCATCAGTTCGCCAGGAACGGTGGCGGGCATGTTCAGGTGAATGCCGCGAAGGCCTTCAGGGGCTTGGCGTGCCAGAGCATCGGAAATAACCGATCCATGGTCGCCGCCCTGCGAGACGTAATTCTTGTATCCGAGCCGCTTCATCAGGACGTCCCAGGCCCTGGCGACACGATCCGGACCCCAGCCCAGTTCCGTTGGCTTTCCGGAGAAGCCGTGGCCGGGGATCGAGGGAATCACCACATCGAAGGCATCTTCCGCCCGACCGGCGAACGCGGTGGGCTCGGTCAACGGGCCGATGGCCTTGATAAACTCGAATTGGGAGCCGGGCCAACCGTGCGTCAGGAGCAGGGGAAGGGCGTTCGGATGGCGCGAGCGAACATGGATGAACTGGATATCGACGCCGTCAATTGTGGTGATGAATTCCGGAAGGTCGTTCAGCTCCTTTTCAGCCTTCCGCCAATCATAATCGGTGCCCCAGTACCGAACCAGTTCCTGAACGCGTGCGAGCTGGATGCCCTGGGAGATGTCGCCGACGGTTTCCTTGTCCGGCCAACGGGTCTCGGCGATACGCTTGCGCATGTCGTCGAGCTGGGACTGTGGCACATCGATCTTGAAAGGGCGAATACTGTCGTCCGATGTCTTGTCGGCGGACGTCGTAGTGATTGGCTCGGCAGCCTTTGCATCCTGCAGGGCCACCACCGGCAGCAGCATGATCGAGCCCAGCGCAAATGCGAAAGCACGGCCGGTTGTCGAGTTTCGGCGGGACAATGTTCTGATAGCAGTCATGATGCCTCTCCTTGGGTTATGTCGTGGTGACGACACTTGGCGAGGGGGTGTAGGGAACCGGCGTATCTGGCTTGTTTCTGAAAAATGCGAACTTGTATCGGGAACGTTGGTCACGGCTCTGAGATACGATTTGGTACAAGGTCTCAAAGATTTGAGGCCGTTGAAGTCCACTCCATGGACGAAGGCCTGGATTAGGCGCGAGTTCCGTCGTCAAACAGGCCAAATGCGCCGGGACGATCCTGTTGCTCGCCGTGCTGTCTCCACCTGCGAACGCGCAACAGGTCCGAGCCAGACCGATCTCGACGTAAGCCGAGCGTTGGAAATTGCGGCCAACGGGAATGCCCGTGATGTTGCAGGTTGAGGTCAATGTCACCTCCGCACCAAAGGCTAGTAAGGGGCGAGCATGCCCAAGCACTGCGTCCGCCATCTCCGCATGTCGGAACTCCAGATCCACGCTTGTCCCGAGACGAATGCGAGCTTGCTCTGGCATGGCCGATGATCCGCCGAGCACTGCAAATCTTTTGAACCTGGAACGACTTGTAGGACCTTTGCAGAGAGGAGGCCGGCCCCGGCCCCTATGTCGAACACCGTCAACTTGGCACAGGTCTGCCATTCTTGGTTAACTCCAGGGCGGTCCCGTAGAACTTATCGAAACAGGGGATCAACCGTCGGCGCAGGCTGTCGCACCCTTCGGCGTCACGAGAAAACAGAGTTGATGCTGCAGCGTCGTTCTTAATCATCCCAGGTTCCTCGATATCGTCTTGTTACTGGCCATGTTGTTGCCGGGTGATGCTCGGGTTGAGCGAGTAAGTGGCAGTAGCAATGCCCGTAGAAAGTATATGCCCCCTCATGGCCTTCGTGACTGTCTCGCCGTCGAACACACCACCGAGGCCGAGAGAAGGTACGTCCAGTGCGAACACTTGCAGTACGTACCGATGTGGGCGCTCATCATTCACTGGCGGGCAAGGGCCATCATAACCACCGTACGTCCCAGCCATTTCGGCGTCTGACGCGAGAAAGCTGGAATAGACGTTAGCGCCCCTGCGTCCGTGCGCTGTTTCGCCAACTGGTTTGCCGTGCGGAACCAGGCCCGCGCTTTCAATCCCTTCTGCAAGCGACCGCAGATCGGCGGGAATGTCTACGAGAACCCAATGAAAAACCGACACACGGGGATCATTGCGGTGGATCACGACGCCGGACTTGTTGATTTGGCTGAAGTCCTTCGGCACATCGGGGTCCGTCATCAGTAGGACGTAGGAGCGCGTGCCGCCCGGTCCTGCGGACCAGGTAACTGGTGGGCTGATGTTGTTTCCAGAGACAGTAGACGGCGCGCAAAAGGCGGCCTTGTCGGGCAAACGTCCAGCCTTGCCAAGACCAGGAATCGTGACCTTGAGGCCGATAATGTCGGATGATCCAGCCGCCGTTGTGGCAAACGCTGCAATGAAGGCAGCGCTCATTGTTCGCAGGTAGTGGTGCATAGTGGTTATCCTCACTGTTTCTATTGGTGAGGATACCGATGCGCCTGCGAAAATCTGGACCCGAACCGATCAGCTTTGGGCCGGATTCAGTCAGGCAGCCGCGTTTGTGACCTGTGTAACCGTACCTCTGACGGTGTCGCACCAAAGCGCTGCTGAAAGTGCTTCGAAAAGTGCGAACGAGATTGATAGCCAGTCGCCGCTAGCGCCTCGGCAACGGATGCGTCACGGTCGTTCAAGATGGTGAAGGCAGCTTTCATACGCTCATCTAGCAAAAGGTGCTCAAGCGAATGGCCCTCCGCGCTGAGGCGGCGGCGAAGGGTGGCCTCAGACATCGAGAATTCCGAAGAGACTGCTGCCGTGGTCCACGGGAAGTGCAGGCGGTGGCGAACGAGGAGACGCACAGCCTCCACCACTGAACCATCCACATATTTCGGCGTCAGCGAAATCGCGCCCTGCTCAGCCAGTATCAGCAGCACCTCAAGCAAGCGGTGCTCTGCGACCCTGCGGGAAACTCGCGTTTGATAAGACAGGGCTTCGGCCGCGTGGAGAAGTGCGGAGCAAAGGTCGTCTGTCAGCAGAGGCTCCCGTAATCGTAGCTCCTGGTTCACGAACTGTGGCCACAAGCGTGCGGCCTCTTTGATCAGAGCGCGATCAAAGCGCACGAAGAGGGCTCGATAAAAGCCGGATTTATGATCTGGTTCATTGACCACATCGACATGCTCGTTGGCATTGAGAATGAAGGCGTCGCCGCTTCGATAAATTCGGTGCTCGGTACCCGAGACAATGTCCTTAGTACCTTCCAGGAGCACGACGAGCCCCGCCGTAGGCATTACGAGACGGTTTAGCGTCTCGCGTACACGAGTGACGAAAGCGGAGATCACTGGAGGATGGCTTTCTCCCTCAACGGCTATGCGTGTGTCTTGCCTGGCAAGCTTGAGCAGCCTGCCCACGTCAGCTGTCTTGCTTGGCACAATCACTACTGCATCACTCATCGCATCTCCTTCTTCCCGAAGAGATTTACACCCGGGCGAAGGGCGAAAAAAGGGTGGTTCAGAGCGGTTCGGTGGGTTGTGGCGGAACGAATTTTAGGTTCGCGCCGATATTATCGAAGCCTATTGGTGGTTGGCATCCCATCCGCCCCTTGGAAATTTAGCCGCCGTGACACGAACCGTCAGCCGACATATCGTACAGTCTTTCTAGAAGTCTGATGGGTGTAACTCGGTTGTGGATGGAGCAACAATCTACGAGACGCCCGCGAGTTGGCTATGCTTGTCGGGATGGCCTCGTATGGCGAGACAAAAATCCGTTTGTAACTTTGCCGGCTGGCAAAGATTGGCACGACATCGACCTGTGCCTTTGCGGCATCGATATCTCGGCTTCTCGGCGCGACTTGAATTCAGTGTGAACGGATGACAGCGGACTGGATGGAGCTGAAGATCGTTCGGTGATGTCGGATGTAGCCCTATTGCCGAGGAATTCGCACTGCTTATGCAGGAAGGCCCTGATTAGCCAGGGCCGTCTGATGTAGAGGAACGCCGCCGGTACGGCTATCCTTCGGCGGCCACTGTCATTTGACTGCGGAATTCCCACCATTCGCGTAAAGCGGTGAACCCATAACAAAGCTCGACATGGCAAGGAAGAGGGCGGCATTTGCGATTTCCTCGGGTTGTGAGATCCGTTTGATCGCGTGCAGCCGGGCCGCCCCAACGCCCTGGCAGCAGTAATCCGCCGTGATACCCTTCACCAGACCCATCAGGCCGCCTTGGCAGTGGCACCGGGGAGCCCGACGCTCGTGCCAACAACGCTCGATTTAAAGATGATGCTGCCGCCTCCAGTCTGATGCATCGCCGGAATTTAGATACGGCTAGCAAAGGAAAGCATACGTCAGCGTTGTCGAGACGGTATTGTGCCATTCCGTCAAGTCGACCTCGGCCAGCGGCTTTCGGGGCCGATGAAAACCGCGTTGTTGAAGGCGATGGCTAACCGTCCGAAGGACTGATGCGCCAGTGCTACCAGCCTGTCATGTTGTCTCCGGCAGGCCGACGTCGCCAGGAACTGCATCAGCTGTCCCTGCTAGAGCACGAATGCTGTCGAACACATGGCCGAGCGCTGCTGTTTTTCTCCGATTAAGCACAACCGCCGCACCCTCGGCGCTGAACAGCAATGCGGCCGCGCGGCCGATACCTGACGATGCACCCGTGACAATAGCTACCTTGTTTACAAGCAACCCACTCGTGGCCTCCATTGTTGAAGGACGAAGGATATCAATGCTGGTGACCCTCGCCGTCACCCGTGTCATGCGGGACCGGAGACGGAGCGCCGCAAATCCTTCAATGACGCTGAGTGAGATTGGTCGACCGGCAGGTCGAACGTATTGTGGCCAGATGTCCTCGAAGACCGTGCGCTTTCGTACGAAATAAAATGAAAGCGGAACGTCTTCGCTGCCTGGTCATTCATCTTCTGAGATCGCGGCTGTGTCAACCGGACGCGACGGGGATGGTGAACGCAGCGGTTTTTCCGGTTTCTCGCTGCGGGCAACGAAACGCCAGGCGAGCACCCAACCTGTCCGACCGCGATCTCTACCTGTTCCTTAGGAAAACCGATTGGGGTGGCTTGTGCAAAGTGTTAATGAGAATGCAGAAGCTCCGCTTCTTCAGGCGATTGTCGAGTGGTTTAGCTTCTACTCGGTACCTTTCGAAGAAGAGGTAGCAAACGTTCTGTGTGATCGAGCCATTATGCTCTACAACCAAGGTGCCAGCGGTTCAGAAATCACCGAACACCTTCTCACACATTTTGTAGGCTTAGTTTCCACTAAAGCAAACGCGCCTACGTCTTCCGCACTTCATTAAGCGCACGGCGAGCGGCTCAGCGTTGATGTACGAGAAAGGTGGCCTTGCGCACGGTGCGCGAAACGGTCAGGCGCTCGGTCTCGCGCTGGCGCAGAAAGCGTTGAATCGGCGACGATGGCAGCATGATTGTTAATGACACAGCCACCCAATGGCTTCCACTTGTAGAATTCGCTGGGTAACCGCGAAGCGCAAAACGTTGCTATTACTCACACGGCAGAGCAGGTGTCGTCGGTGAATGGGCTCCCCGTAACAGCTTACCATTCCGTCGCTAACGTTGGCTTCCAATGCCCTCGGGAACCTCCAAGGTCTGGCCAAGTTTTCCCTCTCTAGGATGGAGTTGAAACAATGCTGAATTTAGTCACAGCGGTGATAGCGCTTTCACTTATGACAGCCAGTGTGGCCGGGGCGGAAAGCCTCCCGGACCAAGCTGGTCCCACTCCTGGCCCAAGTTCCTCTTCATCGTCTGTTGAGGGTGACATCACCAACCCGAGCGGTTTCGGCTCGGCCGCTGGTGCCCAGAAAGCTCCGGATGCGACGCCTGAGGACGAGAAGAAAACAAGGTGCGCCGATGTGAGCGGGTCTACAAACGATGAGCAAAAACGGGACTGCGTGCGGTAGCTTCGATACCGTGAATGGCCAAGGTGGACCTCGCCTGACTGGGGGACCGTACGCTGCCCGGCGCTCGAAACAGATTGCGGAGAGCGGTCTCCACGGCTTTGTCAGCCAGCCTTGCGAGACTTCAATTCCTTCTGGACTGACTTTTTCAGAGCATCCATTATGTTGACGACGTTGTCGGACTTTGTTTTGTCATCATCCCGGCTCTTTTCCGCTGTTTTCTTCGATGGCTTCTTAGCCTTCTTCTTCTCGGCGATGAGCTTCAACAAGCTTTCCTGGATTGGGTCGGACACCATCTCTGGCGACCAATTCTTGGTACGCTTCTTGATGACCTTTTCGAGCGCGTTGACACCCTCTGCGTCCGATTTCTTGTCGATACCGGTGAAATATTCGTTCTCAGGCCGAACTTCATCGCCATACCGCAGCGTCCAGACAACGATACCCTCGCCACGTGCCTCCAGTATAACGGCGCGCTCGCGGCGGCCGAGAACCACACGGGAGACACCGACAACATTCTGAGCTTTCATTGCTTCTCTAATAACGGCAAAGGCTTCGTCCCCGATCTTGTCGTTCGCGGTGAGATAGTAGGGGGTATCGAGATAAATCCATTCGATCTTGTCACGCGAAACGAATTTCTCGATATCGATGGTGCGCACGGTCTCTAGCTCGACGGATTCCAGGTCCTCGTCGGTGAGACTGACGTAGTCGTCTTCGCCGCGCTCGTATCCTTTGGCCTCGTCTTCGTCCTTGACCGGTTTGCCCGTCACGCTATCAATGTACTGGGAGACAACACGATTGCCGGTTCTTTCATTGAGGGTATGGAAGCGAACCTTCTCGCTTTCTGACGTCGCGGGCACCATTGCGACAGGGCAAGTAACGAGCGACAGTTTCAGGTAGCCTCTCCAATACGGACGACGCGGAGCCATTGTCAGCTTGCCTTCCTATGTGTGGTTTTGGACTTAGAAGAAGTGGTTGAAGATTTCTTCTTGCCAGAATTTGCGTTGGCTGCTTTCGGCTTCCCTGAGGAACCGCTGCCCATGCCGGCGCTCTCTCTTAAGGCCTTCAGGAGATC